>CAYYRT010000321.1:0-5908 GCA_964474055.1 uncultured Acidimicrobiaceae bacterium
GTGCGTGCCTGGGCGTTCGGGGCGATCTACCTCAGCGCCGGGTACCTGCTCCTAGCGGCGATGGAGCGCCGGGGGCGCCGGACCGGCGCGATGAGCAAGCCGACGCTCGTGGTCGGTGCCGGCGAGGTCGGCACCCAGATAGAGCGGCATCTGGCCGAGACGCCCGAGCTTGGCATGCGCTTGGTCGGATACATCGACGCCGACCCCGTGCCCCTGGACCGCGTTCCCACTCGGCGCGCCCCCATCCTCGGCTCACCAGAGGAGTTCGCGACGATCGCCGAGGAGACCGGTGCCGAACATGTGATCCTCACCTTCACCTCATCCCCGGATCGAGTCTTGGTTCCGCTCGTACGCGCCTGCGAGGAGCACGACATCGAGGTCTCGCTCGTGCCGCGGATGTTCGAGAGCGTGAATCTCCGGCTCATGCTCGAGAACTTGGGCCCACTGCCCCTCTTCCGCCTCGACTGGGTGGACCCCAAGGGATGGCAGTTCGCCATCAAGCATGCCTATGACCGCATCCTCAGCGCGCTGCTGCTGCTCGGTCTCTCACCACTGATGCTCGGGATCGCTGCCGCCATCAAGCTGAGTTCGCCCGGGCCAGCGCTCTTTGAGCAGTACCGCGTCGGGCGCGACGGAGGTCGCTTCTACATGCTGAAGTTCCGCTCGATGCGCATGCCGGAGCACGACCGCTCAGCTCCTCCGCCTCCCGACGGCCTGGCCCCGGGCGGAGTAGAGGGCGAAGACCGTCGCACACCACTTGGTCGCTTCCTTCGCCGCTGGTCACTCGATGAGCTCCCCCAGCTCGTCAACGTCCTGCGCGGCGACATGAGCCTCGTCGGACCACGGCCGGAGCGCCCCGAGTTCGTCGAGATGTTCGACGAGCAGGTGCGCCGCTACTCCGACAGACATCGCGTCAAGTCCGGCATCACCGGCTTGGCCCAGGTCCAGGGCCTTCGCGGACAGACGCCTCTCGCTGATCGTGTAGAGCTCGACAACTACTACATCCAGAACTGGTCGATGACGCTCGATATAGCAATCATGTTCCAGACCATCGCAACCGTCCTTCGCCGCGCGGAGTAGGTAGACTCTATCCCCCCGCTGCGTCGTAATCGACCCTTCTGCGCGACTGCGGCTTGGGCTATGGTAACCCGACGGCACCTCTACTTCAACGGCGCTGCGGTTCAAGGCACATGTGCGGTTGCGCGCATGGCCGTACTGCTATGTGCACTGTCAGCCGCAACCGCGCAAATGGCCTACGGTGCTTCATCGCACTCTACGACCGACTATGGCCAACTCGCCCAAGTAGCGACAGGAGAGAAGGGTTCCGGGGCGCCCACCTACTATCCAACTAATCATCGTATCGCCGTGACGAATAGCGAGCGGGTGCTGCTCGTATATGGTCGTCACGCTGACGGCATCCAGTTGGCGTGGCGCGATCCCGGTGCAGAATGGCGCACCGACTCTACCGGCCATAACGGGGGTGGATCCTTGATCGCCACCGACCACAACGAGAATACGGGGGACTGGCCCGCTTCTATCGCGATCGCCCCCGACGATGACGGCGACGAGCATGCCTGGGTCGTATGGAGCGGCCAGAATTCGGGAGCTGAACGACCGTTGCGAATCCGTCGATTGACGAACCTCAATTCGCCCAACGGGCCGCACATCGGGCCAGCAGTGACCATAGATGCGCCTGAACTGGGCGCTTACAGAGCTGACATCTCATTCGAGCGCTCTCCTGCCGGCGAGATGCGAGGCTGCGTACTGTACTCCCGCCGCATCTCCCAGTCGACATACGAGCTTCGCACAACCTGGTTTACCAACCTAGATAGCGACCAACCCGCCTTCGGAAACGACAAGACGCTTTCTTCAGGCCGAAGCGCAGCACACTTTGGCTCCCTGATTCCTGCTGGCGCCGGCATGCGCGTGCTGGCGCGAGCTGGCAGTCCGAGTCGCCTCTCGCTCTATCGGCGCGACCGCCACGACGACTTAGACGGCTGGACCATGCCGCCTGCCCTTGGGCCAGTTGTCCCTCCGACATCATCGCCAACAGGCGTAGCCCTTGACAATGGAGACATCTTGGCGACCGTTGCGACGAGCACAGGCGGAGCCGAAGTCTATCGATTCCCATTCGGCCATGGACCGACCGTGGAACCAACCGCCGAGACTACCCACGCCTCCTTAGCCGATCCCTCGTTGACGAGTGACGGGCATCGCGCATGGTTGATTGGTGTGAGGGGACTACCTGGAGACAAAAGCGCGATCATATCCCGAGCTTACCTGCCTTCAGTCGGCGCCTGGTCGGGCGCGGACGAAGTGCTAGTAAGTTCTAGGCCAGCGAACGGGCCATGGCGAACCCCTACGGTCGACCGCGATGCGACACGAGGGATTCAAATGGCGTTCGCGGCTTCGGGAGCATCCGAGAATCGTAGCTCCGTCTGGTTCTACGACCGCCTCACGAGCGGCTCGGGCTCGGACGCTCCCAGTCCACCACATGCGGCACCACCTGATGCCGACGCGGGGACGCCTTATCGCACGCTGTCGTGGCGAGCCTGTCGAATACTCAAAATGCGCTCGAAGCGGGCATCGCGTCGTGCGAGACGCGCCGTGTTCCGCTCAAGGCGACTTCAACGCCGTGTCGTTCTCCTCCGAGCACGGCGGGGAAGGGTGGAACCGGGCTCAGTAGCATTCGACCGGATCACTCGCTCGCTTTCGCGAAGCCGCAAAATGCTCGTGCGCGGCCGCAAAACTCGCGCTCGAAGCAGACGAGCCAAGACGCGCAGCAGACTCCGCTACCAGCGCCGCTGCGCTCGCTCTGCAGCTTTCCTGCCAGCGACCGACCACCGCTACCGCCGCCGGCCGCCACCGACGGCGTCCGCTCACTGGTCACAGCCGAGAGAAGGCAACCCACGCCGGGTACAAGCGTCCTCCCTCGTTGACGGCCATCGTGGGCAATAGCGGGCCGTCTCCTTTGCGGGAGACACTTGCGATACTTGCTCGCGCGGCGGAATCACCCGTGCTGCTCTGGCGTGGCGACGACCTTACCGGTAGTGACGTCGATTTACTGGTATCTGATGCCTTCTACGTGGTCCTGGCTAGACTCTTGCGCGACGCTGGCTTTGTGCCAGCGCCGGGCGACTCAGGGCACGTGACGTGGTCCCTCACGGCGAGTCACGCAACGGCACCTGATCACATATTCGACGTCATGTTGTTCTCTGCATGGCCGAAGTACTATCCCGATCTCGCGGGCGTTTTTGCGCGCGCACACCAAAGTTCACGCGGGCTGCTGGTAACTTCGACAGCAGACCGTGGCTTGATCTTTGTCGTTGACGCGCTCCTAGGTCGCTCTGTCGACAAACTGGCACGTCGCTTAGCCGCGCTACGGCTCACGGGTGACGCGGCAGACTTGCTCGACGCCATCGCCACCGACGAGCACGCACCTTATCTCGCTCGACTAGCACGGCAGCCGCATCTGCTCGAAGGCATGTGCCATCGCGGACGGGTTTCATACCCACACGCTCTGTCACTTGCTTCGCGGTCGCGACTCGCGCGTACCGCCCTCCAGCACCGAGCGCGCAGCCGGATTCGTCGGCTCCTTCGACTACACGGATCTGAGGTCTTCGTGCCGAGCGCACCGACCAAGCCGCTACTCGTCACTGTAAGCGGACTCGATGGTGCCGGGAAGTCGACCGCAGTTGCGGTCTTGTGTAATCACCTGACTGCCTTGGGGCAACCAACAGACGCGGTATGGGGTCGGCTCGGCGGCGAAACGGCCGTTCTCGAGCGGCTCGCAGGGCCCGTCAAGCGAGCGCTAGGGAGGGACGGAACCATCGCTGATCCCATCGCCGCAGGCGGACCAAGCGTGACTAAACGCCAGGATCCACGAGAGGCCCGACGTCGTACTGTTGTGTCGTGGTTCTGGATTCTTGCGATTGCGTTGATTCACGCATGGTCCTACCGTCGCACGGCGACTCTAGCTCAGGCTGGGCGTCACGTCATTTGCGACCGCTGGACGACGGATGCGCTGATCGATCTCGAACTTCGCTACGGCCGTCACCGGCTGGCGCACACGGTACTTCGACTTCTATCACCGCGACGCGATCTCGGAATTCTGCTTCAAATAGACGCCGAGACGGCTGCCGACCGCAAGCCCGGCGATCAAGCCGGTCGAGTCCTTGCGCTTATGGAGCCCCTTTATGCGGAGCGTGCACGTAGGGAGCGCCTTCTTGTCCTAGACGCAACAATGCCGGAGTCCGAGCTCCATGACAAGCTTTGCGCCGTCCTGGACGCTACGCTTGCACGAGGCTAGCGGCCCGCCACGCTAAGCCGCGCACACGGCGCGCAGCATGCTCGCCGCGCTACTGGTGCCGATGGGATAGGCGAGACGCGGTGAGAGGCGGTCGCCGACGCGGGACGCAAAGAACACTACCTCCAAAGAATCATGGACGGCGTCTGGGACATCCGCCGCGATCAAGGTCTGGCGGGCGGCTTGACGTGCATGGGTCCAGAAGGGTGACCCCGAGAAGGCGCTCACAAACGTAGCGACCGCACGTCCCTCCGACCACCGCTTGAGACCAACGCCGTATTCTGTGTAGGAGATTGCGGCATTCCACATGTCAAACCCAGGTGCGCCTTGCGATACTGCCATCTCCCAGTCGACCAGCCCGGCGAAAGCACCGTGCTCGAACAAGCAGTTCTGTACCGACGTGTCGTGATGGCGCAACACGGAGCGATTGAGTCCACTGACGTCTTTCCACGCGGCCGCTACCAGCCCCCTTGTGCGCTCATCGATCTCGTCAGCCCCGAGCGCGCGTACGACACTCGCTCGAATCTCTTCGGGAAACGCCGTCTTTGCAGTGGCACCGGCCAGGTCCGCCAGCCCGTTGGCCAACTCCCCAAACGCCGATGGCCAAGTAAGCCTTGCGCCCCCCTCGGGCGTCAACGGAGCGATGTGCAAGGGACGCCCTACCAGCCCTTCCTGAACGTACAAGCCGTCCAGACGTCCGAGTGGCCGAGGAGCCACGGCGGCGCCTCGGGCCTCCTGCAGTGCTTTGGCCTCCGCCCAAACGCCATCTGCACGCGCTCCCGCGACCTTCGCCACAACTAGCGGCTGGGGCCGCTCGCCAAACACGAACAAGGTAAGGCCAACAGACCGCTCGAGCGCCAGTCCCGTCAAAGGTCCTGGAGCGGGCGGCAGATCAGGACAGGCCGCAGCGAGGTAGTGCCAGCCCTCGTGGATGGTCGACATCGAGCGATCCAGATCGGCGCGATGGCGGCGAGGGGCCCCAGCTACAAAGCCAGCGATCACAGCGTCTGGCAGTCCCCGGCGGGCTACCCACGCCCACGCGCCACCAGGCCATCGCCGGGCAGGCAGGCCAAAGCGAAGAGCGTCGTTGATCAGCCGAGCGTAGAAACGAGCTGGGCGCCCCCCTGAGCCGACAGCGGCGTTCCATGGGTAACGTACGCTCCGCCATGTCTGCATCAGCGTCGCTTCCTCCGCCGGGCCACCACGCCGCTGACCCATTCACCTAGAGCCATTCCCGCAGGAAGGACATCGTCCCGTGCCCACACCGCCCCCACCGTGGCTCTGCGAGCCACCGAGGGTCCACCCGTGCCACTCGTCGAGTCTCCGCGCGAGTCTTCCCTCCTTGTACGAGCGGTCCGAAGCGCCCTGAGCACCTCACCCTCCAACCAGCGAAAGACAACACCGGTACGGTAAGTCCCTACCCCAGCAGTCCGCTCATCCATGACCGAGGCATGCCACACTGCCGGGAAGTTCACGCCACACGCCAATGCCAGCGGAAGAGACCCATAAAATCGCGGGTTGACATCGATTACCACCGGCTCGCCCCTCTGCCAGACGAACTGCACCTGCGCTAGACCCGCGAAACCCACACCAGTGAGCATC
>CAYYRT010000322.1:0-6328 GCA_964474055.1 uncultured Acidimicrobiaceae bacterium
AGGTCACGGATCCGTCCCGACGTCCGAGCCAGCCGGATGAAGGCCTCCTGGACGAGATCTTCGGCGGCGTTGCGATCGTCGACAAAGAACCGCGCCAGTCGCACCAGATTGGCCGACTCGGCCCGGTACAGCTCGGCCACAAGCGAGTCGGCATCGGCCGCCCCTGAGGCGGACTCCACTGCTTCTTCGGCCGGCGCCATCAAGGCGGTCATTGCTCTTACTGACGAATACACCCGGTCGGCCAGGTGACGCCTTGTCACCCGTCGCAGGGTTGGTAATCGTCTATGAAGGAGAAGGTCGAATTCGATGGAAAGGAATGTAGGGAGAATGAGGGCGCGAATCGCAAAACACCCCATCCTGAGCGGGCTGGTTCTTGGCTTTGCCTGGGGCGTGGCAATCCGGTTGTGGATGCGCTACATCTCGACAAATCCCGAATTCACATGGGCAGGCACCGGATACATCGTGGGAGCGGCGACCGTGGTAGGAACGCTGCTCGGGTTTGCCTACTTCCGGTATCGACTGGCCAAGGGCAACTGGTGGCGCACCGCGGGTCTGTCGGTACTGCTCCTGGGGTTAGCCGCGGGTGGCGTGATGATCCCGACAGTGATCCTCGGGGCACTGGGCCTGGGTCGCCGCAACTGGCCGCAATGGCTCCGGGGACTGCTACTGGCCCTGGCGGTGGGTGCCCAGGTAGCGTTGTTCGCGGAAGGCGGCGTCGACTTTCCCAGGGGCCGGTTTGTCCCGGCAATGGTCGCCTACGCGGTCTTCATCGGCCTGGAGACCTGGGCCGCGTCTATTGCCGTCCTGCCGTCCCGAAACGGCGCTCGCGCCGCTGATACTCGAGCACAGCTTGGAGTAGATGCTCCTGCGTGAAGTCGGGCCAGAGGATGCCAGGAAATACGAACTCGGCGTAGGCAGCCTGCCAGAGAAGGAAGTTGGACAGCCGATGTTCGCCTGAGGAGCGGATCACCAGATCGAGATCCGGCATGTCCGGAATGTAGAGGTGGGCGGCGAGGACAGCCTCGGTCACCTGGTCTGGTTGCAGCCGTCCTTCCGCCACCTCCCTGGCGATGCCTTGGGCGGCGTCGGCCAGCTCTCGCCGGCTCCCATAGTTGAAGGCGAACACCAGGTTCAGCTTCTGATTCGACTTGGTGAGTTGGGATGAGTCGGCCATGTGCTGGCGATTGCGCTCCGGAACTCGAGGGTCGGCGAGATCCCCGGCAAACAACATGCGCACACCCTGGCGGTGGAGATCGTCACGGCGACGGAGGAGGAGATCCTCGTTGAACCACATCAGGAACTCCACCTCGTCGGCGTCGCGATTCCAGTTCTCGGTCGAAAACGTGTAGGCGGTCAGCCAGGTGATACCGATTTGCAACGCTCCCTCGACACAGTCGAACAGGGCCGCTTCCCCGGCCGCGTGACCCGCCGTACGCGGCAGGCTGCGGGCGTTGGCCCACCGCCCGTTGCCATCGAGGATCAGCCCAACATGCCGGGGGATCCGATCTGCCGACAGACCCGACAGGTCCAGGTCACCCATCGAGAACCGTGAGCGAGAAGAGCCGGCGGTCGAGATGGTGTTCCACGAACCGGCGGGCCACCCCCATTGCCTCGGTTGACATCTCCGGGTTGTTGGGAGGTAGAAGGGTCATGTCGGCGTTGGCAAGACCCGACAGGTAACCCACAACACCAGGTCGCAGTTTGACTGAACCCTCCCGGCGGCAGGTGTTGCACATGACCCCTCCGCCGGCGAGGCTGAAGCGGTCGAGTTCGTCGGTGCGACCACAGGAAGCGCAGTGGTTGAGCGCAGGGGCCACCCCCACCACCGTGGCCAGTTTGAGCAGAAATGAACTGATCAGGTCGGCGCCGCTCCCTCCGGCATCGACCGCCCGCAGTCCTCGCTGAAGGAGGAGAAAGAGCCTGGTCGAGCTTTCACCCTCCTGGGCCACCGCATCGGCAACCTCCACCATGGTTCCGGCCGCCATTACCCGGTCAAGATCGGAGCGAACGGCCGGAAAGGCCTCGATGACGGAGACCTGGGTGATGGTGTCGAGGTTGCGACCCTCATAGACAACAAGGTCGACATGGGTGAATGGTTCCAGACGCCCACCGAAGCGGCTTTTGGTCTTGCGGACCCCCTTGGCGACGGTCCTGATCTTCCCGCGATTGGGGCTGAGAAGGACGACCACCCGATCGGCCTCACCAAATGGGTAGGAACGGAGAACGATGCCCTGGTCGGATCGCAGCACTGTCAGAAGAGGCTACCGCGGGGACTGCGGTCAGCCTGGAGTTACCCGCCTCCCGGCTCCGCCGGCTCTCCCCCCAACGCTCGCTCCGCTCGCTGGGGGGAGAAACGCGCGTTCTGTTTCTTCCCCCGGCCCATTGTCGCTCCGCTCGCTGGGGGGAGAAACGCGCGTTCTGTTTCTTCCCCAGGAGGCCCACAGGGAGGGGGTGTGCCAGCTACCCAAGTGCCCAACTACCCTTCACTCATGGCGCTTGCCACCGACGCAGACATCAACGACTTCCTGGCATCCCACCACGCTTGGTCGCTGGAGTCAGGAGAACTGACGACCACGGCCACCCTCAAGAACTTCACCGAAGCAATGGACCTGGTCACCAGGATCGCTCTGATCGCCGAGCAGGCCAACCATCACCCCGACATCGCCATCAGTTGGAACAAAGTCACTTTGCGTCTCTCCACCCATTCCGAGGGGGGGATCACGCCTCGCGATCTCGAGATGGCCGCGCTCCTACCGCTCGACTAGAACGCCTCCAGACACGCTCTCACCCAACCCAGGTTGAAATCGTCTCCTGCCTCCGCGTAGTTCGACTCCAGATTGGTGAGAATCCTCGTCACGATGGAGGTGGAGTCGACCGGAGCGAGCCAGGCAGGCTCCAATCGGGGTCGCCCTCCAAAGGCGTCCGCCACAAGCATGGCCGCTTCGTCGGAGCCGATCGCCTCGCCAAAATGGAACGGGTCGACCAGTTGGCCGGCGGCATAGACGACGAAGTGGCCCGGCAGGCCCACTCCCTGCATTTCAAGGCCAGCCCGGCGACCCACCTCGATCCAGATAACTGACACAGTGATGGGTAACCCCCGCCGGGAGTCGAGAACCCGATGAAGAAACGAGTTGTCGACGTTTCCGTAGTCCTCGACATTGCCTCCGATCCCCTCGTAGATAGACACCACCCGACGCAATGCGAGGTGGGTGTTCCCAGCCACCCGGGCGGCCATCCGGTCGAGGCGGCCCAGGTAGTCAAAACCGTCAAGGTCGGGTTGGACGAAAGTGCCGATCAGGAGACAACTCTCGGCCAGGCGATCGGCCGCAGCAAGCTGAGGGAGCCGGCGGACACGGGCGGAAATCGCTGCGGAGGACATGTCAACAATCTACGGGTGATCAGCCCGCCGGAAAGCCCAATCGATCGAGAAGCTGCGGTCTCCGCTGCCAATCGGCCTCCACCTTGACTTTGAGCTGGAGATGGACCCGACAGGCAAAAAACGCCTCCAATTCAATCCTTGCCTCGGTGCCGGACGTGCCGAGCATCTCCCCTTGATGACCGATGACGATGCCTTTCTGGGACGACCGCTCGACCAGCACATCAGCCTCGATCCGTAACAGGTCGCCTTCCAGTTCCATGCTCCGGACCCGCACTATCAGCGAGTGGGGCAGCTCATCGTGGAGCCGATCGAGAAACTTCTCCCTGATGATCTCGGCGATGAGGAACTCTTCGGCCTGATCGGTGACCATCCCGGGCGGAAACAGGGCCGGACCATCGGGCAGCCGCGGAACGATCTCCCCGACCAGGTCCTCCAGGCCCTCCCCGGTGCGGGCGCTCACCGGAAAGTACCCGGCGAAACCCCACGCGGATGCTTCCGCCAGCTGCGGAGCCACCTGCGAAGACGACGCCAGGTCGAGTTTGTTTACGACCACGATCACTGGAGCTGCCACCTGGCCCAGACGTTCGGCGATCATGCGGTCGCCCGGTCCGATCGGCTGCATGGCGTCGATGAGGAAGCACACGACGTCAGCCTCCGCCAGGGTCCCGTAGACCATCCGATTGAGACGATGACCTATCTCGGCCCGGGGCCGGTGCAAACCTGGAGTGTCGATTAGGACCATCTGATATTCGCTATCTTGGCCATTGACCACTCCCCTGATGGTCGACCTGGTGGTCTGAGGTTTGGTCGATGTGATGGCAACCTTGCTACCGACCAATCGGTTGACGAGGGTGGACTTGCCGACGTTGGGCCGGCCGACGACGGCCACCAAGCCGGACTTCAACGGGTGCTTTCGGGTGATACGGAGGCGGGAAGGCGCCATGCCTCGACCTGGGCGACCCGGCGCCCCTGCAACCGCAGCACCCGCAGTCTCAGCCCGTTGATCTCAAAGTCCTCACCCTCTTCAGGAACCCGGCCGGCCAATCCCAGCACCAGACCGGCGACGGTGTCCCACTCCTCATCCGGCAAACTCACACCCAGGGCCTCGGCCAGCTCGGAGACATCGAGGCGGGCATCAACCAAGAAGCTGCCGTTGTCGTTGCGCACGATCAATTGTTCGTCCTCGTCGTGTTCATCGACGATCTCACCGACCAGTTCCTCGAGAAGGTCTTCGATGGTCACCAGTCCTGTGATGTCACCGAATTCGTCGACCACGATGCCCAGATGCGTCTTTGACGCCTGCATCTCGCGGAGCAGATCGGCAACCTTTTTGGTCTCGGGGACGAAAACCACGTCCCGCCGAAACTCATCGATCGTCGCAAACGGACGTCCGGCCGCATAGGCGCCGAGCACGTCTTTGGCCAGCACGGTGCCCACGATGTCGCCATCGACCCCGTCAGCCATTGGGAAACGGGAAAAGCCGTGTTCCTCGGCGAGTGCAGCCAGGCCGGCCACCCCCGAGTTGCGATCGATCGTGACCATGTCGGCCCGGGGCACCATCACCTCACGCACGATGGTGTCAGTGAAGTCGAGCACCGAAGAGATCAACTCCCGCTCCTCCTCCTGTTCCTCTTGGTCGACCTCTTCGCCGTTGCTGAGGACCTCCTCTTCGTCGACCAACAGATCGTTGGCGGCGGCACCCCATCGCACGGCGACCCGGACGAGATGGGCTAGCCGGTAGGCCAACATTCGTGGCCGCCAGCGACCCAGAGCTCGGGGGACGTAGTCGGCGGTCAACCACAACCCGACCACCAGTCCCAGCATCGACCACACCACCACGCCTTCCTCCGCTCTACGACTGGCGAGCCAGGCGGCAGGTACTGCTGCGGTCAACAACAAAGCTGAGTGGATGGCGTTGACGGCCGGAGAGATCTGTTCTCTCTGCTCGAGCAGACTGGCGACGACGGCTGCGCCTGCCTTGCCCTCGGCAGCATCGCGGAGCGCATCGGCGCGGGCGACTCGCAATACCGCAAAAGCCCCGGCTCGCAAAGCGGCCGCCGCTATCAATGCCAAAGTCCCCACGACCCAGAGCATCAGCGTCGGCTCCGCCCGACCAACTCGAGTATGTCGCGTTCTCTGCTTTCCATCAGTTCAGCTTCTTCATCGTTGGTGTGGTCGTAACCCAGCAAGTGGAGGATGCCATGTGTGACCATCAAGGCGAGCTCGTCAAGCGGATCGACCTCCATCGCCATGGCTTGGGCTCGAACGTAGTCAGGGGCAATGACGACGTCACCGACCAGCAATGGGGGACCGCCTTCCTCTACCTCCGGGACAATGCCGGGCTGAAGCAACTCCACCGGGAATGACAGCACATCCGTCGGGCCATCCTTGCCGAGAGCCTTCGCGTTCCAATCCGCCATTTGCTCATCGGCAACAAGCGTCAGCGAGACTTCGGTGGTCTCGGGATAACCCTCCGCAGCGAGGGTGACCGTCGCCCACCTATTGAGCGCGACAGGATCAACTCCGGAGGATGGATGTTCGTCGCTTATGCGAACTCTCATTGTCGGCCGGGTTCGTCCACCTTACGATCCCGGGAAGTTGGGGTAGGCGATGCGCTGGTGGTAGTGGCCCACCAGGGCTTCGAAGAATGCAATGCGGGCACGATTGAGCTGTCCCAGAGTCAGGGAACTTTCGGAGAGTTGACCATCGTTCATCTTCTCGTCGACCACCCGCGCCACCACCTTTTCGATGGCCTGGGGAGTAGGTTCCTCCTCAGCGAAGACCGCCCGGCAGGCGGCTTCCAGCGAGTCTGCCAGCATCACGATCGCAGTTTCGGCCGAACGGGGTTTGTGTCCGACGTGGCGAAACTCATCAGGGACTACGGCCTCGTTGCCTTCCAGCAGACGTGCCTTCTCGTAGAAGAAACGCATGATTCCGTCACCGTGATGG
>CAYYRT010000323.1:0-13295 GCA_964474055.1 uncultured Acidimicrobiaceae bacterium
CGCGCAGGCGCGCGGCGCGCAGGTCGTACTCGTCCTCCAGCAGCTTCCAGAGGGCCGCGGCGTCGAGGGTCACACCGAGCTGGCTCTCGGCGATCGATCGGAGCGCCGCCGCGGCGGCAGCTCCGTCGCCACCGGCGATCAGGACACTGGCCAACGCGCTGTTCGTCGACTCCAGTTGCAGCTCGTCGGAGCAGATCGCGTGCACGCCACGCAGCGTCCGCCACGCCTCCTCCGGTCCCCCCCAGATCGCCTCCAGCCGTTCGAGCTCGCGCTGCAGGCCCGCATTGAGCCCGGCCTGGAACTCGGCGGCATCATCGGATCCCCGCGCCTGCTCGCTCAGCTCGCGCAGCCAGCTCGCGGGCACCATCGACACGAAGCTGAAACTCAGCCCGGCCGCCACCTGGCACTTCGCGGCGCTCAGTACACCCGTTCGCTGAAGCTCCCCCAGCGACCAGCCGTTGGCCGTCCCCAACTGACGCTTGACCTGATGCGCGGCGCGTTTCCCGTTGGAGCGCCCGAGCGTGAACTCGATTCCCTCGCCCAGGTCGCTGACGCCCTCGATCTTGACCCACGCGATCCGCTCCGCGAGAATCTCCAGCAGCCGCGCGACGACCCAGCGGGCCTCGTAGCGATTGCCAACCTTGTCGGCCTCCCCTCCCGGACGGGGGCTCATCTACCGCGGCGAGCTGGGACGGAGGCGATCCATGAGGACCGCCACGCTAGCCGGCTCTCCGGCCACGGTCACCGAGACGCGATACCGGAAGCGAGCTGGGGGATCTCCGCTACGAGAGCGCTGGCGGGACGTGAGCGCCAATCGTCTCGTCGCCGTCCGGCTTGAACCGCTTGGTGAGCGCCACGCCGACCACGATGAACACGACGCCGACCCACCAGGGAGCGGCGTCGCTGGCGAGTGAGATCACGCCGATGATCGAGATCCAGGGGGTGACCTGGGCGATGAAGTTGCCGATCGGCGGTGGCGGGTCGGTCGACTCGCCGCGCTCGATCGCGCCGAGCGCCTGGACCCGGTCGGGGTACCAGAGCGTGAACTGGGCGGCGACGATCAGCGGCAGCGTCTGGATGATCCAGCCGGTCCAGAGGTTGTTCGAGTTGTCGAGCACCGCGTCGCCGTAGAGGCCCGACGCCGCCTCGATGATGAAGGCGATCGCCCAGACCGAGGTGAGCACGTAGTTGGTGCGCAGGAAGACCGGGTTGTCCCACAGCTCCCGCGGAGCGTCCTCCTTCGCGTAGGCGAGCGTGAACGGCTGGCGGATCACGATCGACCCGACCGCGATCACGACCAGCGCCATGTTGGCGACCTCGCCCGACCACTGCTCGAGCCAGGCGTGCGTGCTGTCGGACGCGACCGCGACGAAGATCGCCAGCGCCCCGAAGAAGACGATGTCGGAGAACTCGAGCAGCTTCGGCGAGCTGCCCCGCAACCAGCCGATCATCAGGATCGCCAGCGCGAGCCCGAACGCGATCGCCGACGACTCCTCCAGCCGCCCCTCGCCCTCGATCAGGCTGTAGACGATCCACGGCGAGAGGCCAACGAGGGGGTTGGCGAGGATGCGGTCGAGGATCGAGCTGGGTGAGGCGTGGCGGTTGGGTGCGGTCATGCCAGCACCCATCGGCCCAGAACCGGGGAGCATTAGCGCCGGCGCCGATCGTGCCACAGTCCTCTGCGGCTTCCTCGAAGCCCCGGCGAAGCCCACAGCACGCCGCCTGACCCGGCTACCCTCCGCAACGTGTGCGCCCAGTGCATGGCAGCCGCCGCGACCGCCGCCGCCGGAGCGACCGGCATCCGCGCCTGGCTCGCCACGCGCGGCTGGTCATGGCTGACCCCGCCGCGCCTGCGCCGCGCGACGATCGGGCTGCTCGTCGTCGCGCTGGCCGCGACGGCGACTCTGTCCGGGTCGGCCTGACCCGGCGACGCGAACTGGCAGGAGCGCCTGTTCGAGCACGCCGTGGGGGTGCATCGGCGGCCCTCGGTCAGCGAATCAAGACGACTTCAACACCCACGTCGCCGATACAGAGGCTCGGCAGGCGTTTCTCCTCGAGGCCCAGCTCAGTCGACCCAGCGAAAGCCGCGAGTACGGCCCAACGCGGCAGCAAGTCGCGGTAGTAGACGACTCCCCACCCCGCCGAGGCGACGGTACCGCTTGTGACAGCGCGATGAAGCGGTCAAGCAGCAGCCGCGGTACGGCCGCGCCGAAGCTTCGCCTTCGCGCGTCGGCGTGGCACGATCTTGACCTCTGCGTCGAGTGCCGCCGCCATCGCAACCACCGTGCGCAGCTCGGGGTTTCCGCGCGATGTCAGGAGCCGCCGGATACTTGCGGGGTTCTTGCGGAGAAGGCGGCCGGCTGCATGACCAGAGTCGACCACCTGGCCCAGACGGCAACGGCGGACCGGAAACAAAGCAGCCCACCGAAGCGAGCCGCCGCCGAGAGCCGACGCCCGGATTCGAACCGGGGCCCCTTCATTACGAGAGCGTTGAGGAGACGTCCAGTTAGCTCAGGTTAGATCGAATATGACCAGTTGGGTCAGGGTCGCTCAGGTCAGATTTGCCGAGTTGGGGACATGGTTCGGGACACCAGCAAAAGCTGCGTGGACGATCCAACGCGGCAGCGAGCCGCTCGTTGACAACTGCCGGCTGCGCCAGCGCGTCGCTGAACGCCTGCGCGGCATCTGGCGCGAGCGAGATCACGCCGTCGACTCCTCTCGCCAGATCCGGTCGATGGGATCCCACGTCGTCAGCCTGTCGTCGGTGTCGGTGACAAGGGGATCGACGAAATCACGTACGTCGGTGAGCAATTGCCTCCACGACTGCGGCAACGGGCGCTGGTAAGCCATGCGAGAGAGCATCGCCGCATATGGCGCTTGGCGGTCAGTCATCTCTGCCAGGGCCTCGCTGAGCGGGACAATGTCATGGCCGCGATGCTCGGCGACTTCGACGATCGCGATCCGCAGAGTTGCCGCGTCCACCGAGAGGGTGCGGCTCAACGTCCAGACATCGGCGAAGTCCCGATCGCGGGTGTTGAGCTCGCGACGGCTCATCATCGTCGCGATCTTCTCGGCCAGGGTCAACTCTGGTGGGTAGGACGCGAGTCGGATACTGCCACCCAGGAGCTGGGGCAGATCGACAACCACTGACTGATGCGGGTCGCCGAAGGAGAAGTCGAGCGTGACGGTCGGTCTCGCAGTCGCCAAGTGAACCTCGATCTTGAGCCGGACGCCTTGGTAGTCGGCTTGCTCGCGCATGACCTCGGTACGGATCGTGCTGGCGTCGAACGCCAATCCATCGTCGTCGGCCAGCTCAACGGTCACGACATTGGCGACTACCTGGGCGATGTGATCAGGGTCGTTGGCGATCCCGACCGTCGATAGATCAGCGTCCTTGGTCATCCGCCGTGCTGAGGTGGCGGCCATGAGCATGCCGCCCTTGAGCGTCATCTTCGCCGCATAGTCCGATGCCGCCAGGCGTCGCAGGAAGCCCTCTACGCCGTAGACGACCAGCAGCGGTCCGGTCGCGCCCCCGTAGTCAGCTCGGGCGAGCTGCTGCAACTCCCGGTAGACCTCGCGCGCACGATTGGAGTTCACGCGAGGATCACCTCGAGCGCCTGCCGCATATGCCGCTCGCCGCCCAGCTGGCGAGCTAGCGCGATGAGGCTCTGAGGGTCGGCACCGTCGCGGGACATGTAGCGCCGAAGTGCAGACAGCGCGACATCGCGGCCGACCTGCCGCTGCAACCGCATCGCGTCGACGACGCACCGCTCGGCCGAGTAGATCCAGAACGGCTCGCTGGCATCGGTGTGTCTCGCCTGGCGCTCGAGCGCAAACGTCTCGGCGGGGAATCGGTGCAACGTCGTCGCCGGCGTGTCGATCTTCGGCCAATGGGATCCGCGCGCGACCGCGAGATGAACGCTGGCAGGCAGCTCATCGGACAGGTCCCAGTAGGAAAGCCCCGAGTTCAAGCAGATCGTCGCATCGGGCGCGCGAGCTGCGACCGCCGCGAACTCGGCGTGCATCGACGGATCGGCATCGGCGCGCTGCCAAACCCCCCGCGACACGCCCACCAGCAGCCCATCGTCTCGAAGGCGATAGATCGCCTGACGAGGGATGCCGGCATCGACCGCCTCACGAACTCGGAACGGCCGGTTGCCGAAGTGCTCCCAGATCGTGTCGAGATGCCCACGCGCCATGGACATATCCTAACCAGATCGCGAGTGGCTGGTCAGCTTTTGTCGCATCCGACCAGATGCCAGTCGCATCTGAACCGATGGCTACGGTTCGTCGCTCCGCAAGTCTTACGACGTTCCAGGAAGTGATCCCATGGCCACAGATCCCCTAAGCCCACCGCAGCCACGTACCTTCGCCGCCACAAGACTTCCTTCCCTCCTGCGCGCCGTCGCCGACCCCGAGGGCAAAGGCGAGATCTCCCCTGAGCGAGCCGCCATGATCCAGCAGATCGAGACGAACCTCGCCCGCCATCGCGAAGCACGCCGATCATCGCCGCCGCACGGAGGCGATGACAACTAGCCACGCCTCTCCTTCAGCCAGCCAGATCGACTGAGCCGCCCAGCGCGCCAGAGCCGACGCCCGGATTCGAACCGGGGACCCCTTCATTACGAGGGCGTTGAGAGGGCGGCAAGCTGGGTCGGTTCGGCTTGGGTATGGCCAGCTCGGTCGGGTTGGCTGGGGTCACATTTGCCGAGTTGGGGACATGGTTCGGGACATGCGGGTGGGGGCCCTAGGCCCATCGCCGCACGAAATAGGAATGGCTTAGACCCCGGGCGGGTGCGTAAGCTGACGTTCCCATACCCCATTCTGGAGGCAGCCGTGACGAAGGTAAGCCCCTGGCACGCAGTTCGGTCTGAAGTCCACCACAACAACACGGACTGCCACGTGGGCAACAACATCGAGCCCGAGAACCGCCGCGACGGGAAAGGACCCACTAGGCGCGTTTGCAGCGTCTGCCAGCTACTGAATCGGCGTCGTTCGTGATCCGCTCCCCCGCTATAGCGGTAGGCGCGCTGACTTCGCTAGCCGTTCTGTTGGGGGCGCCACCGGCTCAGGCCGACGGGACCATCAGCAACTTCCACGTCAAAGACGGAGGGAAGCGCATACGTCACGTGATTGACGTGTGCACCGACCATCCCCACACCGTGCATTTCGTGACCTACCTAGAGCCGGACGACGGCTGGCCGACCTACAAGGCGTCATTCAGCGACCGCCAGCCAGCCGGCTGCTTCACCTACACGCTGTCGCGACGAGACATCTTCGCCAGCGGCTTCTGGTGGGGCCGGGTCAAGGCCTCTGTGGGCGGCCAAGTTCGCACCACCCGCTGGCGCCAGTTCTTTATCGACTAGCGAGTCCGGCGGAGCCGAATCGAGAGCTGCGCCCAGATCATCCCGCCTCTAGCTCTCGACAAGGACCCTAAAGGCTAGATCCGGTCGAGTATCTGCTGGACTCGTCCGACCGTAACGCCAGCGGCCTCTGCAACTTCGCGGCGCGATAGCCCATACGACGTTGCCTCGACGATTGCTATGTCGCGCTCGGCCCTGCGCTTCTGAAGGTCCGCGCTGGCCGCCCGATACTCGGCGCCGGCCTCGAACAACCGCTGACGTGCCTGTCGGCGCTTGTCAGCACCAGAGAAGCGCTCCTCTCCCGTTCGATCCACGCCCATCTGTTTAGCAGGTAAACGGAGGTCCAAGCAGGTTCATCCTGCATATGGCGATGATCTCGATAGCAAGATTTCTCCGCAAAGAGCGGGGTCCCGATGCGAATAGAGGAGGCGAAGGCGCAGTAGCGCTGTACGCTCGGCGAGCCGGCCCGTGATCACCGATCGGCTCCCACCATGGGGGTGGGCAAGCCGACCGGGACCACTGCAGTACGTACTGGGACCCCCGTCTGCAGACGGGGGTCCCAACTGTACGCCGGGCCCCCCTCAGTTGCAACTAGACCCGTGGGGCAGCACGAGGACAGCTAGCTACGAATGCCTGACCAACGCAGATAGCCCCCGAAGGCGTGATCTGAAGCGCGTTGGAGGGATCACGTTGAGCGACTTAGCTTGGGCGCAGCCAGCTCCGCCGGGGTCGGTGAGGTCAGATTTGCCGAGGCACGGACATGTCTGGGACACGCACGCGAGGGTTCAGCCGCGCTGGCCATTCCAGAACCGCGTACCCAATGAGAATCTACGCAGTCCCGGCAAGGTTCGCGAGACCTCCCGGTACCGTTCGGTGATCGGCGAGTTCGACCACATTGTTGCCGCAATGAATGCCAGCCCGTTGATGCGCGAGTTGATCGACATGGCATCTTCAGGCGACTACAGCCGCCTTGACCAGAGCAAGGCCCATCGGCATCACTTCATTCCGCAGTTTCTGCTGCGCAACTTTTCAAGTCAGCACGACGGCAGGCCAGCGATATTCCAGATGGACACGAGCAGCCAGCGTGCGCCTCAAAGGGTGGGGACACGTCGCGCGGCTTCCCGAACCAAGCTCTATACGGCACTAGATGAGAATGGAGAACCGTCAAATCGACATGAGGGATACCTAGCCCTCATCGAGTCACACGCAGCACCCGCGCTTCGCCGCTTTCTCGATGATCCCACCTCGCTGTCCCTTGCGGATCGAGCCACGATTGCCTTCTTCCTCGCGTTCCAAACGATGCGCACCCCTGCGGCAGGCGCCCAAGTAACGGCCGCCGCAAACGCGGCGCTACAGATGGCGGCAGGTGAGATGCTGTTCGATCGAAGAGCGTTCGCAGAACGCCACAGGCAGCGCTATGGCGACGAAATCAGCGATGACGAGGTCGAGAACCTCCGCCTCGAAACCATCGCGAGCATCCGCGATAACCGAGTCCGCCTCGTAGGCGACAGCGGCGCAACCTTCTCGACGGCCCTCGAACACGCTGCCGAGCAAGTTCCGATTCTCTACGCATTCCATTGGACTCTCGTACTTGCACCTGGCGGAGGGCTTGTCACCTCTGATCGCGGATACTCAATTCACGATCCAACACCGCCCTTTCCCTGGGCAGCTCAGGGAATACTGAGTTCGCCACAAAGCGAGACCGTAGTGCCACTGAGCGACACGGCAACCCTTCTCCTCCGCCCTGGATCTGCCGGGACCTTCGATATTGACGAGGCGACAGCCGACGATGTCGAGGTTTTCAACCTCAGGACGTACGGCTGGGCCGATGCCTACGTCTTCGGACGGGATCAGACGAGTCTCGTGACTCTGCGGAAAGTCACCCGGACCCGACCGGCCGACGTAATCTGCCCACGGCCTCCAGCGCATGTCGTGCTTCTGGAGGTAGATCCGGACGATGCTTCCCTTGCAGATGCAAACCGGGAGCGTGGGTGGCCAGCACGTCTGCGCACTTCAGCTGGCGACGTCCGCGACTACGTCGTCATTCCCATGGACGAGCCACATCCGAAACTCTGGAAGAAGGTCGACGACCTCACCGAACGTCGAGCCCAAAAACGGGCCGGTGCTGCATCAACGTCCCAGCTAGCAGGCATCGATCAGCGCCCACTCAAACCGTTCAGCGTGGTCCCCCACGAGACTACTGACGGATACTGAGGCGAGTCGATCGCCCATTCAAGAGTCGACCTAGCCGACCAAGATCGAACAACGAGGCCCGCGCTCGCGCTCATCTATCAGCGCGCCCTGCCCCCAAAGCGCGAGCAACCAGGTCGCTCTTCTCGTCGAGCCAATGCAGAATGAGGATGACCCCGAGCAAGGAACCGGCAGCATGTACGTCAGAGCCCAATGGAGATGCGGCGCCATGACGAGGCGGATTTCCGGTCTGCCCTAGCGACAGCGTGGTCAGATAGGAGATCTGGGACGCATCGAGTCCAAGTCGCGCCAAGACGAGCGTGTCACCCCCAGTCGAGATCCCACGCCCTGACTTCCCGTTGGGCTTCTTCACCTTGTGCCCTTCGGTGATCACTCCTCGCTGTACTGCCAAATCAAGAACTAACCCGTCGAGCCCAGCCGTGAGCAAGGTATCGGCGGCCTCCCATTCCCGACTCATGTAGTGATCAACACCAGCAAGTAATACCGCCTTGGTTGTCACGTCGCAGTTCGCAGAGCCAAGCGCGGGTACGAGCATCCTGCGCAACTCCCGAGAGACCAAGCGCTCAGCAAGCCACTCCAGCGCAACCACCGACGAATCCAAGAAGCGCTCGTGGATATGAGCTCCGACTGACAGCGGTACAGCCCGCAACAGCCATCCGACCGCGCCCTTTCGCCACTTATTGTCACCTCGCTCCTCAACGAAAAAGGCAGTCAGCGTCGCCTCGTCCGGCAAGACGATCTGTTTGTCAGCCGGAGGCGCAGCTACCGGATCCAGATCCTGGATCGGAGCCTTGAATGCCTCTGCCATCCGACGCTGGTGCGTCTGGATTAGGAGCCCAGCGGGCCCATGGAGCTTCTTGAGCCCTAGCGCCTGCTTGTTCAGTAGTTCCGACGCGCCACGCATGAGGGGACTCCGGATAACGTCCTTGACCATCTGCCGCATCGGCGCCACGATCGAGTTGATCCACTCCGATATGCGCTTGCCAAGGCTGGCGAACGGCTCGATGAACTGATCCATCACACGCCGGATTGCTGGAGCAACATCGAACCTGACGGCCATCTGCTGCATTGCCCTGTGGACAGGAAGCATCGATACAGAAGCGATCTCCTGTATCCGCGTCTGGATATCCCCGACGCCGCGAAGGCGGGCATGGGTTCGTAGGCCGGTTACGAGGGTCTCCCTCATGCGAGCCGCCAGAGGCGTAGATGAGCCGTACCGGCTCCTCCACGCACGCTCCAAGCCCCAGACACGCAAGATCGCCAGGCCGCATCGATGTTCAGCCGACGGCGAAAGCGTCTCAATCCGAGCTTCCCCCAACGACGTCACTGCTACCAAGACCAACCGCAAGAACTGGTCAGCGCTCAGATCCGCATCGATACCTGCCTTAAGCAGCTCCCGAGCTTTCGCGGAAGGCACATCACGTTGTACGAGGAACGTCCCGACTCCTCGGGCAACACCCGGTATCCAGTCCTCGTGGGGATCTGCCAGCGCGACGGTCACGGTTGAGCAGGGTACTTGCCGTACCGGTCTGCGAGAACGGCCTGTCCCAACGTCAGGCTGTCACGCTCCTAGCGAGGGTTGGGCGGTGCGGGAACTGAAAGCTGTCGGCAGATCGCTCGCGCCAGGCTCGGCCCGATCTCTTTGTGACGAGGCACTGCGGAGACGTCGTCTTGAGGCCCGCGCCACTTTGCGTGCTTCGTCCCCCGACCTCTCGGCAGCCATGCTCGCGCAGGTGGCGCTCAAGGTCGCGCCGCTTCACGCGGCGGCGGTGAAGCGCAGATGCTCGCGGTCAGCTTGCGGGGCTCCGCCCGCTAGCTCCTCGTCGGGCGTGAGGACCGTGCTGAGAGCGTCGAGTGCGTTCTCGCGGGCCTCGTCGCGGGTTCGGCCCTGGCTCATCGCGCCTGGGACCTCGAGGACGCGGGCGACGATCCAGCCGTCCTCGTCGGGCGACTCAAAGGCGATCGTGAAGTCGATTGATGCGGCCATTGGGAACACGGTACTGGCTGGCTTGCGGAGCGTCCAGCGGTCGGCAGAACGGTCGCGTGGAGAGCGCTGCGCAACCTGGGTGCAGGTGTGTGTTCCGCTGGGCGGTGGTCGGAGAAGAGGGCGGTTGGAGGCGGCGGGGTTCGTGGGTCGGAGCGTAGTTGGGCGAGTCAGCGGGTAGAGGGCGGCGGTCGCGGCAGGGCGTGGGTCGGATGGCTGGCGAGACGAGGGAGGCGAGCAGTAGTCGAGTGAGGAGTTGGCAGTTGGGGTCGCGCGCCAGCCCGC
Source organism: uncultured Acidimicrobiaceae bacterium (assembly GCA_964474055.1). Classification (GTDB taxonomy): domain Bacteria; phylum Actinomycetota; class Acidimicrobiia; order Spongiisociales; family ZC4RG35; genus JAICND01. The sequence goes on from CAYYRT010000323.1 coordinate 9,844, forward strand.
GGCGTTCGCTCGACGGACCACGGCGATGCCAAGGATCGGGGCGCATTGCGTCTCCTCCTTCAAGCCCATGAGTCCGCCCGAGAACTCCCCCACCGATTCCGCCGCCACGGCCTCTCCCCTGTCGGAGCCGTTGCTCGATTCCGACGCTGCGGCGGCGTTGCTGTCGGTGCGGCGGAGCTGGATCTATGAGGCCGTGCGCGACGGCCGACTTCCGCACGTCAAAGTCGGCCGCCACATCCGGTTCCTGCGTGCTGACCTGGAGAGCTGGGTGTTCTCCCAGCGGAGAGGCCGGCTGTTCTAGGGGAGCGCCAGCTCGGTCGCCCCTCCGCTTTCTCCACCGTGCCCTCCGATGTCCGCGACGAGCACGCCCATTGGAACGTCGAGTGCAACGGCGAGCCGGACCATGGTGAACAGTCTCGGGTCGCGTAGCCCGCGCTCCAGGCGGCTGACCTCGCTGGCATGCGTGCCCGCGATCTGGGCGAGCCGGTTCATCGACTTGCATTGGCGTTCCCGCTCGCGCGCGAGGTTGAGTCCGAACACCGACTGGGGCGAGCTTCGCGGCCCTCTGGCCGCCGGGGTGCGCATCGCGCTACCCCTCGAAGATCGCGGCGGCCTGCTTCGCCGTCCGGCCCGCAAACACGAAGCCGTCGAACCTGTGAACCATCCCAACGCCCACAAGGCGATTGAGACTGTCCAAGACCGACAACGGGTTCGAGAACTCCCTCTGAAGCTCGACCACCGCCCACGGTCCGGGGTCGTCGATCAAAGCGTCCATGATCGCCCGATCGGTCACGTCATCCTGCTCGGCAGGGGTAAGCTGGTCGCGCATGGGAGTTCACTCTCCTGTGCCAGGCCCCGGGACGTTCACGCGTCGCCGGGGCCACTTTGTAGATGGACGAATACTAACGATGGACTGCTAGATGTCAACTACATGGACTTCCTCGCTACGAGTAGGCAGCCTGTAGTTGACTATGGGACGCAAGATCGATCCACAGCCCGCGCTCGGCGACGCCATCCGCCAGCTACGCAACAAACGCGGCCTCAGCCAAGAGGACCTCGCCCACGCAGCCGGCGTCACCACCGGCACGATCTCCGTCATCGAGCGCGGAAACTCAAACCCGACCTGGGGCACCGTCAAGGACATCGCCGCCGCGCTTGACGCCTCGATCACAGACGTCGCGAAGCTCGCCGAGAAGCACGCGCGCTAAGCGTCGAAGGCGCTGGCGACCAGCGCGGCGTCGTCCTTGCGTGGCGCGTAGTGGAGGTAGCGCATGGTGGTCTTGACGTCGGCGTGGCCCATCCACTCCTGGACGCGGCGGATGTCGGCCTTGGCGATAACGCGGGTGCCGAAGGTGTGGCGGAGGTCGTGGAAACGAAGTCGGCGGAGGCTGGCGCGATCGAGGGCGTCTTGGTAGCGGCGGCGGAGCGCGCGACCGTCGAGGAAGGTGCCGGTGCGGCCGACGAAGACGAGATCGTCGTCGGCGGTCCATAGCGGGCGCTGGCGCAGGTTGGTCAGCGTCTCAGCGACGTTGGGCGCCATCGGGACCGAGCGGACCTTGCCGGACTTGGGAGTGGCGAGCGCGCCGTCTGAGTAGCTGGCCCGCACGCGGATCGTCGAGCCCTCGATGTCGATGTCGCGCCAGCGAAGGGCGATCAGCTCGCCGCGACGAAGCCCGCTGAAGGCGGCGGTGAGGTAGATCGCGGCGTCCTGCTCGGAGGCGGCCGCGTCGACCAGCGCCATGACCTCCTCTGGCGAGAAGACCTCGATGTCGCCGCTGGCCGTGGGTGCGGGCGGCTTCTCCACGTCGGTGACGGGGTTGAACGGGAGGCCGTAGACCTTGCGCGCCCGCTTCATGATCCCGCCCATCAGGACGTAGGCCTTGGTACGGGTGGCTGGGGCGACCTCGAGCCCGGTTATCCAGGACTCGACCATCGGAGTCGTGATCGACTCGACGGGCAGCTTGCCGAAGGCTGGGAGTAGCTGAGCGCGGACGAGGGCGCGGTAGCCGGCGACCGTCGAGGGCTTGCGGGCGCGGTCTTGCTCGATGTAGCGCAGGTACTCGTCGGCTGCCTGCTGAAAGGTCGCGCCAGTTCGGACCATGCCGGCGTGCTGGCCGCGCCGGATCTCATCGAGGATCTGGTCTAGCTGGGTCTGAGCGGTCTGCTTGGTGAAGTAGCCGTCTGAGGGTCGGCCGCGCTTCGTCCAGGCCGGGCCGAGCTTCCTCTGGACCTGGCGACCGTCGGGCAGCCTGTACTTCGCGTACCAGACCGGCCCGCGCTGGCGCTCGACTCGAAAGACGTGGCCGCTGACCGGCCGGCTGAGTTGGCTCTGCATCGGGGACCTCCCAGGCAGCCCGATTGGCTTTCTAGAGCCGAAAGGCTAGCAGCGCGTCGGGACATATTCGGGACACGTGTCCCGATGGGCGGGAAGCCGATCAGCAAGAAAGTGCTGATTTCCAGGGCTTTCCGAGAGCCGACGCCCGGATTCGAACCGGGGACCCCTTCATTACGAGTGAAGTGCTCTACCAACTGAGCTACGTCGGCGGGGATTGGGCAGTGTAGACGGGTTCTGGGCTTTGGGGGAGGGAGGTTTGGCTGGCCGGTGCCCTGGGTTGGCATGGTGCCGAGACGACTTGCCGGGATGGACTGGGTTGAGCTGGAGGAGTGTCCGCGGGCGTGCGTGGCGGTGTCCGCGTGGGCGCGTCTGGCCGGGCTGGCGTGGCTGGACGACGTGCCGGACGGGTGGGGGCTGCTGATCCCATGGTGCTCGTCCGTTCATACGTTCGGGATGCGGTTCGCCCTCGATGTGGCGTTCCTCGGGCCGGACGGGCGAGTGCTGCGGCTGGACCGCGCGGTGCCGGGGCGGCGGGTGCTGCGCTGTCGTCGCGCGGTGGCGGTCCTGGAGTGGCGGGCTCGCTGACGCTGGGTCGATCGCGGCGACATGTCCGCCGGAATCGGCCCGGCGTGGGTGGTGCTAGGCCGCCGCGCCGACCAGCCGCGCGAGGCGGAAGCCGAGCGCCTCGAGCGCGAGATCCTCGGTGACGTTGACCTCGAGCGCCTTGCGGGTGTCCTCGCAGCGCTCGGCGGCGGCGCGCAGGCGGCGTGGATCGACGGTGGCGTCCGCGGCCGTCGCCAACGCCTCAGCCCCGGTCGCGTCGAGCGCGGCCTCGCGGGCATTCTCGCCGAGGCAGAGCAGGTCGCGGAAGCGCAGCGCGGCGAGCGTCAGGCCGAGCTCGAGCAGCTCCGTGCGGGCGCGGCGGCCGTCGCGCTTGGCGGCGTCCTCGAACTGCTTCTCGAGCGCGCTGCGGTCGCGGCCCTTGGGCTCGCTCTCCAGCCGGGCGGCGGCCTGCTCGGCGACGCTCGCCTCGGTGGCGGCGCGGCGCTCCTCGGCGCGGTCGAGCAGGCCGCGCCAGGCCTCCGGCTCGGCGGCGCCCTGCCCGCCGCCGGCCAGC
>CAYYRT010000324.1:0-5300 GCA_964474055.1 uncultured Acidimicrobiaceae bacterium
ACTAACGAAGGTGCGGCCCCGTGCGTTCCCTGTCCGGAGGACGCAGGGGCCGCACCTTCGGTAGTCGTCAGCGGCGCCACGACGCACATCGTGTTTCTCACCCTGTCCGTGAATCGGTGACGGCTAGCGTGGGTGCGGTGCCCCGTGCGTTCCCCGCCGATCGTAACGACTAACGAAGGTGCGGCCCCGTGCGTTCCCTGTCCGGAGGACGCAGGGGCCGCACCTTCGTTAGTCGTCAGCGGCGCCACGACGCACATCGTGTTTCTCAGCCTGTCCGTGAATCGGTGACGGCTAGCGGGGGTGCGGTGCCCCGTGCGTTCCCCGTCGATCGTAACGACTAACGAAGGTGCGGCCCCGTGCGTTCCCCAACGCCGCGCCGGAGCCATCGCCCGCGAAGAGCAGCTCAATCGCTGGTCCCACGCGAAGAAGCCAGCACTCGCCGCCGGCGACACCGCCCGTCTTGACGCTGGAGATGCACCCGTGACGAGACCGATCCGCGACATCAGCGCGTCGGTCAAGCAGCGGCTCCTGAACGTCGCGCATGAGCCTAGAGAGGCGTTCGAGCAGGTGCTCGTGCGCCGGCGAGCGCGCCGGCACGGCGCCCCGAGCCGGAGGCTCAATCCAGCACGAATGAGATCTTCATGTTCACCCGGTACTCGTCGACCTGGCCGTCCTTGATGGTGACGCTCTGCTCCTGGATCCAGGCACCCTTCATGTTGCGAACCGTCGTCGACGCGCGCTGAATGCCTTCCTCGATCGCGTCCTTGAAGCTCTTCTTGGACGAGGCGGTGATCTCCGTGACCTTGACAACGGACATGGGTGGCTCCTCTCGTGGTATGGACGCGGCCCGGCTCGGAACGGAACGTCGGGAACGCCGGGCCGCCCCCGCGCTCACCCTACTTTAGTGCACGCGGGACCGACCCGCCAAGCCGAAGGACGCCCCGACGTACCGCAGGGGCCGTACCTTCGTTAGTCGTCAGCGGCGTCACGACGCACATCGCGGTGCTCGACCAGTCCGCGAATCGGTGACGGCTAGCGAGGGTGCGGCGCCCCGTGCGTTCCCCCGCCGATCCGTAACGACTAACGAAGGTGCGGCCCCGTGCGTTCCCCGTGCGGCCCCGTGCAACACATGAGATAGACCTTCGTCTCCGAACATAAGGGCAGGACCACCGGCTGCCAGTTGACCGGCGACGCCCGCGATGGAGAATGAGCTCCCAGACTTGCCGGTTGGGAGCCCGCTTCCGCGGGCGGCCCGCAACTGAGCCGATTTGCATCAGGCGACTTCGCCATGCTCGAGATGCGACGACTGCTGCGATTACTCGCGGTCCTGCTTCTTTGCGGTTGCGGTTCTACGTTCGCAGTTGCCTGGTGTCTCAGTCACTTCAAGGCCGAGGGCGACTACGGCAAACCCGTTGCTTACGGCGGCCTCGCCACGCCCAGTGGGGAGTGGCTCGATTTCAAGGTGTACGAACGGATCGGTTGCGCCCAGGCACGGTGGGACGCCGGGCTTCGCCATCCTGCGCTCACGCCATCTCGCGCGCTGCGTGAGCGCCCCGCTCCGGCTTGGTCGGCCGTGTCTGAGCATCCAGCCTTCCGCGGCCCTGCCCCAAGGGCGACTTATGGCCAGTGGATCGAGACGGCGGTTGGCTGGCCGTGCCTTGCCCTGCGCTGGACTCGAACGTCTCGATCACCGCTTGAATGGCCGAGTCGGCGGTTGGCCTACTCCGCCTTCGGCCTCGGCGAACTTCGTCCCCTTCCGCCCCGCCGATTCGCCCGGCCGTGGGAGCTCAAGCGCGCCTTTCCGATTGTCCCGATATGGTCGGGCTTCATCCTCAACTCGCTCCTGGCGGCGCTCGCCATTTGGCTGGTCGTGTGCGGGCCGAGGCGTCTTCGTCAGTATGCGCGCGTCCGAGCCAACAAGTGCTTGGCGTGTGGGTATCCGGCCGGCATGTCCCCGCGCTGTTCCGAATGCGGCAACCGCTTTTCAGGCCGACCAGTCGCCGACCAGACTCCATGAAGCCGAGTCTCTCGACCTCCGTCATCGTGGGGTGATCTCGCTCGCCCGATCCTGCGGCTCACGACGGTCTCGCCGGCGTGCGGACAAGCGGACTATCGGGCATTGAGTTCCAGGATACGCAAGATTTGAGTGCCAAATCTGTCGTTTTAGATGGATTGCGGCGATATAGTTGACAATACTGGCACCTTATGGATACGCCCAGCCACATGACTGACACGGCGGCCCTGGCCGTACTCGGCGAACGGATCGCCCGGCATCGCCTTGAGCGGAACTGGACCCAGGCGGAACTCGCGAAGGAGGCCGGCGTCTCGAGGCGGACACTCATCCGCCTGGAGGGCGGCGAGTCCACCCAGCTCACCAACCTGATCCGCGTGATCCGGGCCCTCGGCCTGCTCGCCAACCTTGATGAGCTTGTGCCTCCGCCCGTCCCGAGCCCGCTCGAACAGCTCCGGTCGAAGCGGAAGCGTCGAAAGCGTGCCAGCGGTCGCTCCCAGCCGGCCGCCGACGAGGGGTCAAACGCGGGGTCAGACGAGGCTTCAGCGGAATGGACCTGGGGCGACGACGATGAGGCTGAATCATGACTGTCGCCGAGGTCCGGATGTGGGGACGCCAGATCGGCGCGGTCGCGGTCGATGGACCGGGCGGTGTCGCCTCCTTCGAGTACACCGAGGCGTTCCGCCGAAGCGGCATCGAAGTCGCCCCGCTGATGATGCCACTCGCGCCGAAGGTCTACCAGTTCCCTGCGCTTGCCGAGCGGTCGTTCCACGGCCTGCCGGGAATGCTGGCCGATGCGCTGCCCGACAAGTTCGGGAACGCCGTCGTCGACGCGTGGCTGGCCTCGCAGGGACGACTGCCGCGCGAGATCGACACCGTCGAGCGGCTGTGCTACACCGGCAGGCGGGGCATGGGCGCACTCGAGTTCGAGCCCGCTCAGGGGCCGCAAGCCGACGAGGCGGTCCCGGTCGAGGTCGCCGCGCTGGTCCGGTTGGCGTCCCAGGTGCTCACAGACCGGGAGCGATTCAGCACGAACTGGCGAGACGGTAAGGAGGCGGCCGCGCTCCGGCAGATCCTCCAGGTGAGCGCCTCGGCCGGCGGCGCTCGCGCCAAGGCCCTGATCGCGTGGAACCCGGGCACCGACGAGATCCGCTCCGGACAGATCATTGCCCCTGAAGGGTTCGAGTACTGGCTGCTCAAGTTCGACGGCGTCTCGAACAACCGCGACAAGGAGCTCGCCGACCCGCAGGGCTACGGGGCGATCGAGTACGCCTACTCAATGATGGCACGGGCCGCGGGGATCCGCATGGCCGACTGCCGCCTGCTCCAAGAGAACGGTCGGCGGCACTTCATGACCCGCCGCTTCGATCGCACGCCGACCGGCAACAGGCTCCACATGCAGTCGCTCGGAGCGCTTGGGCACTTTGACTTCAACGACGCCGGAGCGCACTCCTACGAGCAGGCGGTGATGGTCATCCGGCGGCTGGGCCTGTCGATGGACGACATCGAGGAACAGTTCAGACGCATGGCCTTCAACATCGTCGCCCGCAACCAGGACGACCATGTCAAGAACATCGCCTTCCTGATGAACAGGAACGGCCAATGGTCGCTGTCGCCGGCGTTCGACATGTCGTACAGCTACAACCCCTCCGGCACGTGGACCTCGACGCACCAGATGTCGATGAACCGCAAGCGCGACGGATTCACGCGAGCCGACTTCCGGGCGTGCGGGGAGACCGCTTCGATGAAGCGGGGGCGCGCCGATGCGATTCTCGACGAGGTCGTCGCGGCGGTTGAGCGCTGGCCGGAGTTCGCCACCGAGGCGTGCGTCGATCAGAGCCAGGCGGACCAGATCGCATCGACACACAGGTTGGAACTCGGCGAGTCCCCAGATTCGATGACCTGAGCCGCAGCGCCCCGAGGGTGCTGCAGGGGTCGCACTTTCGTCAGTCGTCGGGCCGCACCTCCCGGTTCTCGAGCAGTTCGATCCGCAAGCGGTCGATGTCAGCCAACATCGCTTGCGGAAACGCCTGTGCTCTCCGAATCGCCGTCGAGACACTGCTCGAATTACGGTACCCCAACGCGATGGCAACGTCCCGTGACCGATAGCCGAAGATTTCACGAGCCAGAAGGGCCGCGAAGCATCGGCCGGGACCATCGCATCGACGCCCAACGCGTCGATCAACGCAGCCAAAGAGGCGATCGGCCGCAGCGATCACCTGGTCGAGCGAGGGGCGGTATTGCATCTTCCTGATCCGTGGAAGCTCAACATCGTGCTCCACATGATCGAGCACGCCTCGCACGCGATCTTCGAATTCCTTGCTGCCGACTATCCCGTCGCGACCTGCTTCTGCCCAGGGCGCAACGAGGCTACCGTTCATCGCGGACTGAACGAAGGACTTGTACGTAGCACGCGCCGCGGCTTCGTGCGTGCCGAGCTCGAGGAGCACACTCGAGTACTCGACGAAATCGTGTCCCCGGTCGGGGTCAACGTATCCCGGAAAGCTGCTCCACCGATAGTCGATGGGGTCGTCAACCAGTCCAGCCTTCCGCGGATTGAGATGAATGTACCGACTGCACGTCGCGAAGTATCCGCTCTCCTCGATAAGGTGGGCCTTCGGACGCTCCTGAAACAAGTGGCCGGTTCGCTCATGTCTTCGATTGAAATAGCTCGCGTAGCAGGAGTTCAATCCGCGAAGACCGGCGCTGAGGTTGGCACGCGGCGTCTGGACGAGGAGGTGGTCGTGGTTCGTCATCAGGGCGAACGCGTGAATGATCCACGCATCTCGCTCGACGGCACGACGGAACATCTCGAGCCGCACGGCACGGTCGGCGTCATCACGGACGATCGCCTGGCGGTCGTTGCCTCGCGACATGACGTGATAAAGTGCGTTCGGATACTCGATGCGAAGTCCCCGGGCCACGGGACGAGCGTACCCGTACCCCAGGCGATTCCAGGAAAAACGGAATTCTCACCTCGCACCGGGTGGCGGGGCCGCACCTTGGCTGCAGGGGCCGCACCTTCGTTAGTCGTCAGCGGTGTCACGTGGCTGCGGGGCCACACCTTCGTCAGTCGTCAGCGGCGTCAGGACGCACATCGCGTGGCTGCGGGGCCGCACCTTCGTTAGTCGTCAGCGGCGTCAGGACGCACATCGCGTGGCTGCGGGGCCGCGTGGCTGCGGGGCCGCACCTTCGTTAGTCGTCAGCGGCGTCAGGACGCACATCGCGTGGCTGCGGGGCCGCGTGGCTGCGGGGCCGCACCTTCGTTAGTCGTCAGCGGCGGCAGGAC
>CAYYRT010000325.1:0-4489 GCA_964474055.1 uncultured Acidimicrobiaceae bacterium
GGGAGCCCGAACCGCTCCGGTGGTTGGGGGTAAATGCGGGGACACTCCTTGCACCGGTGGCGGACTCGGTGGAAGACCGCACCGGGAAGCCGTCGCGAATGTTGGGCGGCGCCCTCAGCTGGCTGACCGGCAAGTGAGAAAACCACGAACCCTGGGTTGAGGCGTCCCCTAGCGGACCCTACAACCCGGGGTTCGCAGTTCTGGCGCTGTGAACCCGGGCTTCGCCGGCTCGGCTATTCCGCGACGATCGTCGTCGCTGTCGGCGACCAGGACACCACCACCGGGTCTCCGATCTTGACCGCGGTTCGGGCTTCAGGCCCCAGGTTTTGGTCGCGGATTGTGAAGACGATGCCGTTACCGAACTTCACCAGGTAGAGGACGTCGTTGCCGACGAAGATGGACTCCTCGACGACTCCCTCGATCGAGTTGTCGTTGGGAGCGGCAGGGGCCAGTCGGAGCCGTTCGGGTCTGATCATCAAGAGAGCCATTGCACCTTCAGTCCCAGGTGCGACCGGCTGGGCTCGGATGAGTCCGACGTCGGCCACCTCGAACTCCGTCAGGTCATCGTCGACCCGGACGACCCGGCCGGAGAGAAAGTTGCTAGTGCCGATGAAGCTGGCGACAAACTTGGTGACCGGGCGGTCGTAGAGGTTGGCTGAGTCGTCGACCTGGAGGACGCGGCCATGGTTCATCACCGCGATCCGGTCCGACATGGTGAGTGCCTCTTCCTGGTCGTGGGTGACGTAGATGAATGTGACGCCCACCTCGCGCTGAAGCCGCTTCAACTCGAACTGCATCTCCTTGCGCAGTTTCTGATCGAGAGCCCCGAGCGGCTCGTCGAGGAGGAGCACGGAAGGCCGGTTGACCAGGGCCCGGGCCAGTGCCACCCGCTGCTGTTGTCCACCCGAAAGTTGTCCCGGCTTGCGTTGATGCATTGCGTCGAGCTGCACCATCGCCAGGGCCTCGGCCACCCGTTGATCAATCACCGACGCCTCCAGGCCTTTGACCCGCAAACCGAAAGCGACGTTCTCTTTAACACTCAGGTGGGGAAAGAGCGCGTAGTTCTGAAAGACCATGTTGACGTTGCGCCGGTTGGCCGGGACATTCGCCATCTCCGTCCCGTTGATTTTGATCGAGCCAGAGGTGGGGAACTCAAAACCGGCGATCATTCTCAGCGTGCTGGTCTTGCCGCAGCCGGACGGGCCGAGGATCGAGAAGAACTCCCCCTCGTCGATGACCAGGTCGATGTCGTCGACGGCCAGCACCTCTCCGTAGCGTTTGCTCACCCCCACCAGCGCAACCGAGGGCCCGCTCATCGACGGGTCCAGGCACTCTGGAGGCGCTGTGCCGCCAACACCAAGCCGAGCGAGAAGATCATCACGACGCTCGCCAACGCCACCACCTGCGGGAAGCGGTTGGCGAAGCGGACCTGGCCGAAGATGAAGACCGGGAGAGTCGGCTCCCGGCCGATCGTGAAGGAGGCCAACACGAACTCGTCGAACGACACCGTGAAAGCCACCAACCAGGCGGCCAGCATGGCGGGAGCGATCAGGGGGACCAGCACCCGGCGGAGGAAATAGGGGAACGAGGCGCCCAGGTCGAAGGCCGCCTCTTCGAGGTTGCGGTCGAATCCGACGAGCCGGGAGGCGACGATGAGGACGGTGTAGGGGATCGCCACCACGACGTGAGCCGCTCCCACGGTGAGAAGCGAGCGGTCGACGTCGAGCGCTGAGAACAGGATCAAAAGCGCTACTCCGAGGATGAGAAAGGGAACCAGCAGAGGCGTCACCGCCACCATGAGAAAGAGGGTCTTGCCCGGGAACTTGTAGCGGACCAGAGCGATGGCGGCCAAGGTCCCCAGGATCGTGGCGATCGTGCTCACCCCGATTCCGACCACAGCACTGTTGCGGGCGGCGGCCAGCAACTGGCCGTTGGCCAGCATGCCCTCGTACCAGTCGGAGGTGAAGCCCCGCAGCGGGAACGACAACGCCGTGCCGTCGTTGAATGAGAACAGAAGCAGTACCAGCAGCGGCAGGTACAGCAACACCACCAGGAACACGTAATAGGCAGGCAAGAGCCGGAATCGGTTGATCATCGCTCGACTGCTTCGATCAGCCGACCGACCCGCAGGATCCGAGCCATGATCACGATCAGGGCGAACACCCCCACCAACATCAACATTGCCAGGGCTGAGCCCAGCGGCCAGTTGATCCCATCCCCGAAGAGGATCTCAATGATGTTGCCGTAGAGAGCCCCGCGGGTTCCCCCCACCAGGATTGGTGCCACGTATTCACCGACGGTCGGGATGAAGACCATCACGAAAGCGGCTATCACTCCTGGAAGACTCAAGGGCAAGGTCACCTTGCGAAAGGCCTGAAAGCGACTTGCCCCTAGATCGGCGGCAGCTTCCAGCAACGATCGATCGATCCGCAGCAACCCTGCATAGATCGGCAAGGCGACGAACGGCAGCCACACATAGATCAGGGTGACCACGACGGCGCTCCGGCTGTAGAGCAAGACCGGAGCCGAGGTGTCGGTGAGGCCGAGAAAGCTGAGGAAGCTGTTGAGGGCGCCGTTTGACCCGAGGATGATCTTCCAGGCGATTATCCGCAGCAGATAACTGGTCCAGAACGGAATGATCAGAAGGGTGAGAAGCAGGGAAGTGGCCCGGCCCACCCTGAAGGCGAGGAAGTAGGCGACGGGATAGGCGAGGGCGCAGGCGAGAAACGAGACCAGGAGAGCGATCCGGGCCGAGGTTCCTAGCAGGGGCAGGAAGTCTCCGCCCTGGATGACATTCTGGTAGTGCTCGATGGTGGGTTCCCATCCCCAGGCGAAGGGTCCCCCCCGCAGATCCGGTCGAAAGCTGGTGACCACCATCATCAGGACCGGCACCACAAATAGGACCAGGAGCACGAGCCCGGGGGGCAGCAGCAAGGCCCAGCGGACTCCCGAGGCCTTCATCGTGGTTGTCGTCCCGGCAGGTCTAGCCGGCTGCCTTCACCTCGGCCCACATCTCGACATAGCGGCCGTGCTGTTCCTGGGAGATGGGCACCGTGAATTTGGTCCGGTCGAGGATCCCGGGATCATCGAGAGACAGCGCCGTCACCAGGTTCTCGTCTTCTACCACCGAGAAATACTCGGGGACCACATGGCCGTAGGCGTAGTCGACCAGGAGGTGAGTGGCGGTCTGCTCACCGAGCTTGCCGTCCAAGAACTCGAGGGCGAGGTTGTAGGAGTCGGTGTCGGCGGAAATGGCGTACTGACCCACCCAGCTGTTGCGGCCCTCGGCCGGGTCGGCGTAGGCAACCGGCACCCCGGCGCTGAGCAGCCGGTAGTAGGCCCCGTTCCAGGCATAGGCAGCCCACACATCCCCAGAAGTGAAACCGGCTTCCAGCTCCGCTTCGTCGACCCAGTAGAAGAGGTTGATGTCCTTTTGGTCGATCCACATCTGCTTGATCTCTTCGAGCTGTTCGTCGGTGATCGACGCCTCATCGGCACCGAGGACGTAGGCGCCGATGGCGACCGCCCCGGGTCCGTCATCCCACATCGAAACGTGTCCGGCGTTGGCCTCGTCGAAAAGTGCCGACCACGAGTCGACCGATTCGATCATGTCGGTTCGGTAGAGCACCGAAGAAAAGCCCCAGTCCCAGGGGATGCAGTAGACGACCCCGTCGATCGTGCATGACTCCTGGAAACCAGTCGGAACCTTGGACCAGTTGGTGAGTTGGGTGGTGTCGATCGGCTGGATCAGGCCTTCATCGACGTAGAACTGAAGGTAGGGCGTGTAGAAGTGGATGATGTCCTCGCCCGAGCCCGCCAGGATCTTGGCGTAGATGTCAGCGTCGGAAGCCCCGAAGTTGAAGACCACGTCGGTGTCGGGATTGGCCTCTCCGAACTCCACCCACATCTCGGGAACCTCGTAGAAGGCCCACTCCAAGACGGTGAGCTCATCCGGCTCGACCGCGGCGGTAGTGGTGGTCGTGGCCTGGCCGCCACAGGCGACCGCCAGTAGCATCAGAAGCGCCAGCAACGAGAGCCTGCGGGTCTCTTTCATCATCACTCCTCTGAATCGAATATCCATGGGACCGAGCGACCCTTGAACGTTCGGATACTACGAATGAGCCAGCCCGGGGGCGGCACGCTGGCTAAGTTTCTTTCCGGGTGGCGGCGCTTCATCTATGTCAAAAGCTGGTGGACGGGCTCGATCATCCCGAAGCGGTCGCCCGCGGAGCCGAGGGCGAGCTGTACGCCGGGGGAGAGGCCGGCCAGGTCTACCGGATCGATCCGATGGGACAGTATGAGGAGATCGCCCGGGTGGACGGATTCGTGGCCGGGGTGACCGTATGCGCCGACGGTGGTCTCCTGGTGTGTGATACCGCGGCAGGACGGTTGGTCAGAGTCGGCCCCGACGGCGAGATCGGCCCTTTCCACAAGGGGGAATCGATCGGCTTTCCCAACTTCGCTGCATTCGACTCCCGGGGCGACCTCT
>CAYYRT010000326.1:0-8288 GCA_964474055.1 uncultured Acidimicrobiaceae bacterium
TTCCTTGCCCTAGGCCGGGCTGAACCAGAGTTGGACCTCGAGAATCCCGTGATCCTCGGCCGAGAGAACGATCGGAGCGCTGGGTACCTTCACCTCAAAGTCGGCAAAGGTCAGGTCGACCCCCCCTGCCAGCAGGACCGACCCCTCCACAAACTTCCCCTCCAGGGGAAAGGTCACCGATCTGGTGACGCCGTTGATTGTGAGCTGCCCGGTTGCGTCGGCTGTGAAAGTCACGCCGGCCGTGAGCTCGCTACCCAGTTCGATCGGCTCGTCGAGCACAAAGGTCGCGCGAGGATTCTGCGAAGTGTTCAGCGCCCTTTGGACCCGCGAGTCACGGCGCGATTGGTTGCTCACGATGGTGGTGAGATCCACTTCGATTGTGGCGGTGGTCACGACCCCTCCCTCGATTACGAGGGTTCCGGTCACGTCCGGGGTCCGTCCCACAGCTTCGGTGCGCCCGATTCCGGAGAGCTCCTCGTTTATCCTGAAGCCTGCAAAGGTCGAGGTGGCTTCGGAGAAGCTGAACTCCCCTATCGAGGTATCGATCGTCCAGGTCCCGTCGGTGGACACGGTGGTGCTTGATCCTTGCGAGCTGGATTCGCTCGTCGTCGTGGTCAGCGAATTGGCTGCATCGACGCTTGCCTCGTCCGGTACTTCCCGGCCAAAGAACCAGACCAGGAAAAGCGCGCCAAGGATCAGCAGTGCCAACGGGATCGCCAGCCACCGGACACGCTTTCTCCTTTGGACCGGTGGCCCCACCTCTGTCTCAATGCTCATGCTGTCCCCGTCTCGTGAAGTAGTCAGTAAACATGCTGACGTGAGCTAATGGGAACCAGCCGAGAGACCCCTGAGCTTTCCCTGAGATGAATCAGGCGGCGATGGCCCCGGCCACCAATCCGATCGACCCACCTGCCAGGATCAAAAGGGCGGGATTGAGCTTGGTTCTCCACAGGGCCAAGGCCGCCACTGCGGCCAGGGTCGCAGTGAAAGGGTCGTAGATACCTTGGCCGGCCAGTTGCACGGTCACTCCAACCATCAACCCGAACGCAGCGGCGTTGACGCCGTCGAGGAACAGCGCTGCTTGCGGCTTTTCGCGGATGTATGTGCCGATCCTGGCGATGGCACCGACAAATACGAATGATGGGAGAAAGATGGCGGCCGTGGCGACGACGGCACCGGGCAGACCCGCCAGGTAGTAGCCAACAAAGGTGGCGGTGGTGAAAAGCGGGCCTGGAAGCATCTGACCGATAGCGATCGCTTCAAGAAGGGTGGACTCGTTCATCACCGCCCAATCCACCACCAGATCGTTGTGCAGGAAGGCCGCCAACACATAACCAGAGCCATAGAGCAAAGCCCCCGCTTTGAGGAAAATCAGAAAGAGCCGACCGAGATCGAACGCTCCGCTCGCGGCGTTCTGGCTGAGCATGGCGGGCAGGTCGGCGGCAAGAAGCAATACCCCGGTGCCGATCATCGTTCGAAGTCCCACCACGAGGGCAGCGCCTGTTCCAAGGATTAGAAGTTCGTTGACCCCAAACAGGTACGCAAAGAATGCCGCCGCCGCGATGAGACCGGTCATCCATCCCTTGACAGCGACGGAGCGCAGCCTGATCAAAGCCCCGATCACGACCACAACAACAACGGGCTTGATGCCCCGAAGAAGTGACTCAACGATTGGGGTTTGCCCGAATGTGCGGTATGCCCAGGCGAATACGAGGACGATCAGACTGGCCGGCAAGATGAAGCTCGTTCCGGCCACCAACAGTCCCCGCAAGCCTGCCCGGTCGTGACCAATGTGCATGGCCATTTCGGTCGAGTTGGGTCCGGGAATGATGCTGGTGATGCCGACCATGTCGAGAAACCGCTGGTCGCTGAACCAGTTCCTTCGTTCCACGGTCTCGTCCCGCATCAAGGCGATGTGAGCGGCGGGACCCCCAAACGAAACGACCGACAAACGGGAGAAGATGCGAGCCAACTCCCCGGTGGGGGTGTGCCCGGAGTCATCCATCCTCGAGCCTCACCGCGACTAGCTCCTGACCGTGGCGCTCCCACCCGACCCGGACCGGACTGCCATCGCGCAGATGAGAGCGGAGATGGGGGAGGGGGAAGTCGTAGTCCCCTTGAGGAGATGGGATGAACCGCACCTGATCGCCCTCAACCAGCATTGTGAACGAGGTGACCGAGCTGAGATCGCCGTCTACCTCCACGATGATCCCGACCATCGTGCCGGCCCCCGGTGAGCAGGCGGCGACCACTGTGAGCACCGCCAGCCAACGCCTCATACCCGCGTGCGCAGGTCCTTCTCGATCTGGTCCCACCGTTCTTCGTCGGCCGCCCATCGGAACCAGGTCACGGCCATGACCACCCACAGAAGAAAGGTGCCTCCGAGCTTCATGATGAGGCCTGCGATCGTCTGATCGTCGACAGGGTTGATCCCGAAGGCCAGAGCTGCTTCGCCGTAGATGGGATACAGGGGCACCTGGGAAAAGGTGAGAAAACTGGCGGGAACCGTCGGCAGGATGGAATTGAAAAAGAGGTATAGGAGTCGGGTCGGGGGCCGTAGCCGGGGAATGACGGTGGCCGGGGAAAGGATCGGAATCCACAAGAACACGCCGGAAAGGAACAAGAAGAGATGAAAACCGAAGTGGGCCAGCTCGTTGGTGACGGATAGCGCCACTACCTCGGGCCAATGGGTGGCGATCATTCCAATGTTGTAGATCGTGAAGGCCACAACCGGTCGGGCTAGTTGTGCCAACCACGGATGTACGAGACGGTGGCCAAAAATCCTATCCGCCACCGGACGGCTCAGACCCATCAGCATGAGAGGTGGGCCGACCAGGGTGATCACCATGTGCTCGGCCATATGGACCGAGTAGAGGGACTGCTCGGCCAGGTCATGCACCGGCCAGTCGGTGAAGAGCCACACGAGACCGAGCCCCAGGTAGAACCAGGTCCATTGGCGGGCAGTCGGCGGTGGCACCAGCGGTCTCCAATGGGGCCGGATGCGTTCGATGAGGTACCAGTATCCGAAACCCACCGCACCGAGTATCAGCCACACGTCGATATGAGGGTGGAAAGCCGGGATCAAGGAGTCACCGGCTGATGGCTAACACGCCGAAGCTCACCAGCACGATGGCGTAGAGAGCAAGGGCCAGGGTGAAGCCGCCAGTGAAAAACCGGGACAACGTGCTCTTCTCAAATCGCAAATGCATGTACCAGCCGACGACGATCAGGAATTTGAGCGCCGCAAGTATGAGTAACAGTGCGGTGTTGATCCACCCCAGTGACAACGAATCGTTGATGTAGTACAAGGCAACCTCGACCGCGGTGAGAGTGGCCAGGACCACTGCGATCTTGATGTACTGAGCAGGCTCGGGATGGGCAACGTGAGGTTGGTCTGTCAACGCCTCAACCTCCGCTGGTAGCAGTGAGCAGGTAAACCACGGTGAAGATCACGATCCAGATGATGTCAACAAAGTGCCAGTACAGACCGACCAGTTCGAGATTGAGATGCTGGCGTTCGCTGAGGCCACCCAGCCTCTTTGACAGTCCGAAGAGGGAGAGCAGCATGATCACCCCGATTGCCACGTGCGTCCCGTGGAAACCGGTCAGCACATAGAAGGAGGAGGCAGCCGGGTTGGTCGAGAGGGTCATGTCGTATTCGACGATGAACTCGGTGAACTCGAAGACCTGACCTGCCAGGAACACCGATCCGAGCATGGCCGTTGCCAGCAGCCAGGTACGGGTGGCGCCCTGATCGCGCCGGGAGAGGGCATTGTGGGCCAACACCATGGTCAGCGAACTCATCAGGAGGACAAACGAGCTGACCGAAGTGAAGGGGATGTCGTAGATCTCGGCGGGGGTGGGACCCTGGGCAAAGTCCCTCCCGAAGTAGAGCAGGTAGTTGGTGATGAGTGCTCCGAAGAAGAGGAACTCGGAGCTGAGGAAGACCCACATACCCAGCTTGCGATTCTCCACGCCGGTTGACTCGTGCTCGTCGTGATGGCTCAACTCCTCGGGTGGAGCAGCGTGTTCGGACATCAATGGGCCTCGGCTGGATTGTGGTGTTCTTCTTCCAACGGCTCGGTCCCCCAACCGATCAAAGCTGACAATGAGAGGAGAAACCCGAGCGCAATCAGGGCTTTGCCCACGGCGGAGGTGTGAAAGATGATGCCGTAGCCGATCACGGGGAGCCCGGCCGCCATCAGGATCGGAAAGTAGGTCGGGTTCGGCAGGTGGATGGGGTGCGCAGGATGATTTCCATCGTTTTCGAGTTGAGCGACGTATTCGTCGGCCTCGGGCTTCCGGACCGCCCGCCCTTCCTCATCTTCCCCGTATTTCTGATGCCAGAACTCATCAAGGGCGTGCACGGTCGGCACCGTTGAGAAGTTGTGAACGGGAGTGGGGTTGGGGATCGACCACTCCAGCGTGCGGGCGTCCCAGGGGTCCATTCCGGCGATGCGACCGTGGCGTCGGGACCGGACCCAGTTGAAGATGAAGACGAGCAGGCCGAGGGCAATGATGAATGCACCGACCGAAACGATTCTGTTCCAGAATTCAAGACTCGGGTGGTATCGCCAGGTCCGGCGGATCATCCCCTGGAATCCGAGCCAATGCATAGGGGCGAACGTCATGTTGAAGCCGAGGAACCACAGCCAAAAGTGGACCTTGCCCAACCGGTCGTTGAGCATCCGGCCGGCGAACTTAGGAAACCAGTAATAGAGCCCACCGAAGATCCCGAAAATGGCCCCTCCGAACAGCACGTAGTGAAAGTGACCCACGATGTAGTAGGTGTCGGTTTGTTGCCAGTCGGAGGGCACGATCGAGTGGGTAACTCCCGACAGGCCACCGATGGTGAACATTGCCAGGAACCCGATGGCGAACAGCATGGGCGTGGCCAGTCGAATCTTGCCTAGCCACATGGTTCCCAGCCAGTTGAAGATCTTCACGCCGGTGGGAATCGCGATTGTCATCGTGGCGATGCCGAATCCGGCCTGGGCCGCCGGTGTGATGCCGGAGGCGAACATGTGGTGGGCCCAGACTCCAAAGCCGAGGAAGCCGATGCCTGCGCCCGCGAAGACGACCGCGGCATACCCGAACAGTGGCTTGCGGCTGAACACAGGCAGGATCTCGGAGACGATGCCCATCGCCGGAAGGATGAGGATGTATACCTCCGGATGGCCGAACAACCAGAAGAGGTGCTGCCAGAGAATGGGGTCACCGCCACCGGTCGCGTCAAAGAAAAGGGTTCCGAACTGGCGGTCGAAGGTCACCATGAAGAGAGCAATGGCAATGATCGGGAGGGAGAACAACAGGAGAAACCCAACCACTAGCGACATCCAGATGAACACCGGCATCCGCAGAAGGCGCATTCCCTTGGCGCGCAGGTTGAAGATCGTCACGATGAAGTTGACCGCCGAGATCAATGAAGCGATTCCCAGGATCTGCAATCCGAGTGCCGCGAAGTCGATCGCCGTACCCGGCGAGAAGTCTCGGCCGGCATTTGGTTGGTAAAGGAACCAACCGCCGTCAGGGAGCGCTCCGAGTTTGGTGATGTCAGAGGGATCGATGTTGCCGACGACTCCCTCTACTCCGGTCGGGGGCGCTACTCCTGAGAAGAGGATGCCCGAGTAGAGAAACACGCCTCCGAAGAGGAAGATCCAATAGCTGAGGGCGTTGAGCCGGGGGAAGGCAACATCGCGAGCGCCGATCATCAACGGAAGGAGGTAGTTCATGAACGCTGCCCCCATCGGCATGATCACCAAGAACACCATCGTGACGCCGTGGGTCGTGAAAAGTCCGTTGTACTCGGCTGCGGTGAGGAGGTTGCTCTCGGCCTGGGAGAGATGTATACGGAGCAGGAGTGCCTCGAGGCCGCCGACAATGAAGAAGATGAAGGCCGAATAGCCGTACATCACTCCGATCCGTTTGTGATCCACAGTGGTGATCCACGACCAGATCCCCTTTTCGGGGGCAGGGCGCCGGAAAATCGTGGAAGCGCGTTCTGCGGCGGTCGTCATTGCAGCGTCTCCAAGAAGGCGATCAGAGCATCGATTTCCTGCTGGGTCAACTTCAGGTTGGGCATGTAGCTTCCGGGCTTTTCACCTGGCGGATTGGCGAGCCAGGTGGCCAGGTTCTCCCGCGAATATTCCTTGTAGGCCCCGGCGATCACCCCTCGGTCCATGAAGTGGGTGAGATTGGGACCATAGAAAACCTCCAACCCGACCGTGGAGAAAGGAGCAGCGGTGTGGCACTGGGTGCACCTGTTGAGAAATACTCCGAGCCCTTCGGCGGCGGGTGATCCCTCGGCGGGCTGAAGGGCTGGCAATGCCTGGGCGCTCAACCAGGTCTGGAACTCCGCTTCGGACACGGCCCGAACCTGCGCCTTCATCAAGGCGTGGGACAGACCACAAAACTCGGCACACTGACCCTGATATAGGCCGGGATCGTCCGCCTGGAGGCGGAGGACGGTGGTTTGACCGGGGACCAGGTAACGCTTGCCGTTGAGGGCCGGGACCCAGAAGTTATGGATCACGTCGTCAGAGGTCATAGAAGCGCAGACCTCCCGCCCGGCCGGGATCACCATGACGTTGGCGGTCACTATCCCGGCCTCCGGATAGCGATATTCAAACCACCATTGATGTCCGATCACTTCCACCGGGTAGGCCCCCTCGCCGCATTCGGTCAGTTCGAAGACACCCCTGAAAGTAGGAACGGCGATCGAGGCGAGGATCGCGATAGGAATCACGGTCCAGACGATCTCAAGTTTTGTGTTGCCGTGGATTTGCCGCGGCTCCTTGCGCCCGGGGCGATCCCGAAATAGCAGTGCGGCCAGGAGGAAGCCTCCCTCGACTAGGACGAATACCGCCACCGCCACCCAAAACACCGGCCAAAACAGGTCATCGATCCTGCGAGCGAAGGGGCCCTTTGGATCGAGCGCGTTGAGGGGGGAGTCAGGGATTCCGATGACCGAACAGGCGCCCAGGAAGAGCGCCGCAGCTACGAGGGCGAGAAGGCGTCCCGACCGAGAGCGGACCATGCCGGGGCATCATAGGGGGGCGAGTCCAGCCCGGGACGCGAGGGTCTTTCGCCCGGTATCAGTCGTCAACGGAGGCGATGGCGGCGTTGATTTCGCCCTCCGATGCGGCTCCCTCGAAACGAGCGGTCACCACGCCCGCCTCGTCGACAACAAAGAGCCACGGCTCTGACGGCAGCCCCCAGGTCGCGACAGCCGGAACCGTGCGGAGGTCGTCGAACGATTGAGCATCCAGGTTGTCGTAAATCTCAACATGGACAAAGTTGATGTCCGGATGACCGGGGGCCAGTGACTGGACTTGATCCAACAGCGGCCCGCAAGACTGGCTGGTGCAAAAGGCGGGTGTGGCGAAAATCACGACCGTAGGGCGCCCACTTCCCAGGGCGTCATCGAGGGACAGTTGATAGAACGCGGGCGCGGGATCCGGGTCAGTGGTGATCTCTTCGAGGGGAAAGTCGGCGATGGTCCGAGTAGCCACCACCGGGGCAGCATCGCCCACCTCCGGGATGGCTACGTCATCTACCACTACAAAGGGGCTGGCCGGGGTAGGGCCCATGCCGTCTGGCTGAATCCTGACCGACCACATGCCGGCAATGTCGAATTGGATACGGGTCGTATAGAGACCTCTGACGCCTTCGACGGTCCACAGAAACTCTCCAGGCAGTTTGGACACCTGCCCCCCGGGTCCGGTGTACTCGGCTTCAACTGCCAGGTCTGGCGCCGCCAGCGACTCCGAAGTTTCGGGATCAACCAGGGCCAGTAGGACCCGTTGTTGCCCGCCCGTACCGATCGTTCCCGGGGAGCTGGCGACGACGGCCAGGTTCTCGTCGCTCTGACCGCATCCGAGTGAGACGGCTGCCAATGCCACAATCAGAAACCTGCGCACGAAGCGAAGTTAACCCGGAACGGGCTATACCCGTTCAGGGTTAGTCTCCCCGATCATGAATCCCGCACAGGCCGTGACTGTCCCTGGACACAAGCGCCTGGGCCGCGGGGCCGCCTACCTAGCCCTCACCAAACCGCGGATCATCGAATTGTTGCTGGTCACCACCGTGCCGGCGATGGTGTTGGCGGCCCGGGGCTGGCCCGGGACCTGGCTCGTACTCGCCACGCTGATCGGCGGCACTTTGTCCGCTGGTGGGGCCAACGCCCTCAACTGTTACATAGACCGCGACATCGACGGAATGATGCGTCGCACTGCTCGAAGACCGTTGCCAAGCGATGACATCAGTCCGGCCGCCGCCCTTCGTTTTGG
>CAYYRT010000327.1:0-6000 GCA_964474055.1 uncultured Acidimicrobiaceae bacterium
CACCATATGCCGACCCTGCCCCCCGTTCTGGACCTGACTGTTCTTGATGGCCATGCCGCCGAAGCTCACGACCAGATCGGAGTGATCCGCGATCTCGGAGAACTGAGGTTGCGCCAGGTCCATGTCCCAGAGGGAGAAGCCGAGGATGTGCGGGACGATCACCTCGCCGGCGGCGATCGAATAGGTATTGACTTTGTCGGTGAACCCGCCGATCGCGGCGAGGAATCGATGGATCTGGCTTTGGGCATGATGGAATCGCCCTGCGCTGGCCCAGCCGTAGCTGCCTCCGAAGATGGCCGAGTTGCCGTACTGGGAGCGCACCCTGTCGATCTCAGAGGCCAACAGATCCAGAGCGGCGTCCCACTCGACTTCGACGAAAGGCTCATGGCCGCGACGTTCGGGGTTGGAGCCGTGGCCGTTGCGATACCAACTCTCCCGGATCGCCGGACGCATGACCCGACTGCGTCGAACCGCCTTCAGGGACTGCCCTATCGGGGACGGATCTGGGTCCTTGGCGAAGGGGTGGACCGCGATGATGTCGTGACCGTCCGTCTCGATCTCGTAGGCCCCCCAATTTGTGAGTGTCAGCCGTCGTTCGCTGGCCATCGGGCCCTTCTCGTTGACCGAAGCAGAGTAGGCACGGGGAGGCCCGCCACAGCTGATCGAGCTGTCACCCACCGGGGCTGGTCAGTAGAGGAACATCGGCTTGCCGAGGACGTGGCGCACCTTGGGTCGGTAGGCCTCGGAGTCGTAGAGCTCGTCGACATCCACCCGCTTCACACCCTCGCTGGTGACTCCGATCGGCACATGGGTGTAGGTGCCCCCACGGAGGGCGACCATGCGGCCGTGACTTCCCTCCATCGCCAGATCGGCGGCCGTGACCGCATAGTTGGTGGCCACCATCAGGTCGAGCGAGTCCGGCGCCCCGGATCTCATCAGGTATCCGATCTGCTGGTACAAGATGTCGTGCCCGGTCCGCTCGGTTATCAGCTCCCCGATCAGCATTCCAACCCCACCCAGCTTGCGGTGCCCGTAGGCATCTGCCTCTCCCGACACCACGATGCCCCCCTCGATCTGCGCTCCTTCAGAAACAGTGACCATGGCATACCCGGACGGGTTCGAGCTCTGATCCTCGAGGAGGAAGGTCGCCAGCCTGTCGATTTCGAAGGGAACCTCGGAGATCAAAGCCCGGTCCACACCTGCCAGGTAGGCCGTGATCAGCGATGTCTCACCGCTGTATCTGCCGAACAGCTCGATGACCGCTATCCGTTCGTGCGATCCGGCGGCTGTTCGAAGGCTATGTATGAACTGCACGCCGCGGGATACGGCGGTCGAGAATCCGATGCAATAGTCGGTGCCATGCACATCGTTGTCCATGGTTTTGGGGATGGCGATAACCGGCACTCCCTCCTCATGGAGCCGGAGGCCATATGAGAGGGTGTCATCTCCACCGATCGGGATGAGGACGTCGATGCGGTTCTTCTCCAGCACCTGGAGAACGTGCGGGGTCAGGTCGTGTGGGCCCGGCCCGGAGAAGTCGCCGGCGACGAAGGGCTCAATGTCTTCTTTCTTCATCCGTGCCGGATTGGTCCTGGAAGTGTGAAGGACTGTCCCACCGGTGCGGTCGATCTTTCGGACGTACTGGGAATCGAGTTGGATCAGATTCTCCGCCGCTGTTTGGTGGTCGTCGGGATCGGTCGACGTCAACCCACCCCAACCCCGGCGGATCCCGATCACCTCGTGGCCTTCGTCGGCCACCCTGGTCACCACCGACTTGACGCAGGCATTCAGCCCGGGAACATCTCCGCCACCAGTGAGGATTCCGATCCGCATTCTGCTCCGTGCCTCTCGACGAAAGGTGACGGTAAAGGATGTAGCCGGTCGCGGCTAGAAGAGATCGTCGAAGCCGAACACACGGCACCTGTGATTCTTCCTCACTCAGTGAGCTAGCGTTGAGACGTGGAGGCACTTCGCATTCACCTCTTTGGGGGGTTCCTCTTGGAGCGCGGCGATGTCGCCCTGCCTCCCATCGTCTCGCGGGCGGGACGCTCGCTCTTTGCCTACCTGGTGATGCATCGGGGTCACCCTTTGCAGCGCGATCTCTTGGCAGGCTTGTTTTGGCCCGACCTTCCCGACGGCAGGGCTCGTCGTCGACTCAGTCACACCCTGTGGCAGATCCAAGACGCGGTGAGCGAGGGTCAGATGTCACATCTGGCCGTGACAGCCGACACCCTCGCCTTCGACACAACCAGCCCTTACTGGCTCGATGTCGAGGACTTTGACCGTTGTTTCGAAGCGACTCAGATATCGCGACGGGAGACGGTGCAGGTCGGCGGCCTCGACGTCGCCGCACTGCGATCCTGTGTCGACCTCTATCGAGGCGACCTGCTCGCAGGGTTCTTCGACGACTGGGTGGTCGTCGATCAGGACCATTATCGCCAACGGTACTTGGTCGCCCTCAGCCGACTCGTCGACGTGACCAAGGCCGATGGCGCCTACGAGGAGGCACTGGGCTACGCACGCCGTCTAACCCACCATGACGCCCTCATGGAAGAAGCCCATCAGGAGGTGATGCGGCTTTGCTTCCTGCTCGGGCGAACCAGCGACGCGGTGCAACAGTTCGAGCGATGTCGGTCGATTCTGGCCGAAGAGCTAGGGACCGAACCCTCCGAGCCAACATTGGAGTTGTACCGAAAGATCGTCAGACAACGAAGCTCGGGGATCCGCCCCATTCGGGGCGAAGAGCAGGCCCTGCGGTTGGGAGGTCGATCGAACAGTCCCTTCGTAGGACGCGAAGGCGAGCGTCGCAGCATGGTCGACTGCCTGGAACAGGTGTTGGCCGGGCCTGGGGGTGTGGTCCTGATCGAGGGAGAGCCCGGAGTGGGCAAGACCCGTCTCGCTCTGGAGGCAGCCGAGGATGCCCAATGGCGCGGTTTCGAAGTGAGTTGGGGGAGTTGCACTCCCGGAGCGTTGCGTCCCTTCGCCCCCTTGGTTGAGGTGCTCGAATCGCTGAGCCCGCTCCGGGCGGAACAGCTCTCCGAGCAGGTGACACCGGTCTGGTTGGGAGAGGCGCTGCGTCTGGCGCCCGCATTGGGCGGACAGGTCCTTCCCTCGTCGACCTCCGCCTCGTTGCGGCCTGCCGAGGAGTCGTCCCGGATGAAAGAGGCGCTGGTACACACCCTTGGCGCGCTGGGAAAGATTGCACCCCACCTGGTGGTCATCGATGACGTGCATTGGGCTGACGAGGACACTCTCAGTGTTCTCACCCAGTTGGGCCCTCGTCTCGCCGGGTCCCGGATCCTCTTACTGCTCCTCTACCGGAGTGAGGAGGCGCGAGGCGATCCCGAGATTTGGGATGTGCTCCGGGCCCTCGATCGCAACGCCGGTCTGGGACGCATCGTGCTCTCCCCGCTTTCCGTGTTCGAGCTGGGGGACATGGTCAAGCGGATTCTGGGTCTGAGCAACCTGGAGCCTGCCGTCGCCTCCCAGCTTCACCGCCGGACCGGGGGCAACGCCCTCTTCGCCCTCGAGACCCTTCTTGCCCTG
This sequence comes from uncultured Acidimicrobiaceae bacterium, assembly GCA_964474055.1. Taxonomy (GTDB): domain Bacteria; phylum Actinomycetota; class Acidimicrobiia; order Spongiisociales; family ZC4RG35; genus JAICND01. Next base: position 3,547 of record CAYYRT010000327.1, read on the forward strand.
CGCGACCAGGGGCTGTTCGAGGTGGGCGACGACCCGGCAGACGTGCTGGAGCATCAACTGGCGGGCCAGGCCATCCCGGTCGCACCCCGCGTGCGCTCCGTTATCGACTCCCGGATGTCCTTGCTCGGTGACAACGCTTCTGCCGTCTACGAGGTGGCCGCAGTGTGTGGTGAGCCGGTCGATTTCGACCTGCTCGCCATCGGATCTCATCTGCCGCGACCCTCTGTGCTCGATGCGGTCGATGAGTTGTTGCATCGTGGCCTGATTCGGGACGAGGGAGACGGGCATTATCGAATGGCCCACGACCAGGTGCGCCAGGTCGTCTACGAGCGCATCGAACGGGGCCGGCGAAAGGAACTGCACCGCCGGCTGGCCGAGACGCTGGCGGATTCCGATCCTGACGATGTCGAGGCGATCGGCCACCACTTCTGGGAGGGCGGGATTCATGATCGCGCCGCTTCGTTCCTCCTCAAGGCAGGCCTTCACGCCGAAGAGCTCAACGCATACGCCACGGCCCGTCAGCATCTGCAGACGGCCATGGTGGCGGCTTCACAAGCGACGTGGCCACCCGAGGATCGGTATCAGTTGTTGGCACATCTCGAGGCCGTGCTGAACGTCCTGGGACGGCGCAGCGAGCAGCGCGAGGTGATCGAGGAGATGGCCCTTCTCACCGGATCGAGATCGAAACGGCGGGGTGATCTCGAGCGACGCAGAGCATGGCTGCGAGCCCACACCGGAGACTTCACCGGGGCCCAAGAGTCGGCTCACCTGTCGGTGAGCGCAGAGCGAAGAAGGGGCGATCGAGCTGCCCTGGCCGCTTCCCTGGTCGCGCTGGGAACATGTCTCCGCTGGTCCGGGCGCCCGTTGGAGGCCGTGCCTCATCTCGAGGCAGCGGTGGAGGCAGCGACCGGCGACCCGCAGCGACGGGCCGAAGCCCTAGCCGAGTTGAGCAGCACCCTCGTCGAGGTGCAGCGGTCGGCCGCAGCCATGTCACTTCTCGACGAGGCGGTAGGGCTCACTCGCGAGCTGGGCGACCTGCGTGGCGAGGCGGAGCTGGCAGGAATCGAGGCACGTGCCCTTCGTCAAGCCGGTGATCGGGATCAGGCGGTCGTCCGATACGAACGCGCAATCGAGTTGTGCCGGAGAATCGGTTACCGCCACGGGGAGGGGGTAAACCTGGTGAACTTGAGCAACCTCCATCATCTGCTGGGCCAGGTGGCCGACGCTCTCTCCGGATACGACCGTGCGGCTTTGATCTTCGCCGAGATGGGCAACCTCCGGGGCGAGGCGATGGTGCTGGCCAATGCCGCCTCGGCACGGCATACCCTGCTCGGCGACGACGAGCGGGCTCGGGTCGATGCAACAAGAGCGAGACGGCACTTTGTCCAAATCGGAGACCGGGCACGCGAGGCGCAATGTCTTGAGGTACTCGCCGGAATAGAAGCCCGAGAAGGTCGTCATGACGAGGCGCATCGACTGCTGGAGGACAGTCTCCAGGCTCTCGCCGGGACCGGAAACCGGATCCTCGAAGTCCAACATCTCCGTTCGCTCGCACTCATCCATTTGGAGCGTGGAGATCACGAAGCTGCACTCGCCACCCTGGACAGGGCAGATCGGATCTGCGCGGAGGCCGGGCTCAGCGACCTGGCGGTGGAATTGCTCTCGATCCGCGGTTCCGCCCTGCTCGCTGCAAGACGCCCAGGAGCCGCCGTCGCTGCTACCCGGGAGGCAGTCGAGAGTGTCACACCGGGTGTGGAGCGCGTCTCTTTAGTTCATCACCGCCACGCTCTCGCTGCTCGGGCGGCTGGTCGTATCGAGGAAGCGAAGCGGGCGGCGCTGGTTGCCCACCAGTTACTCGAGGCGACGCTCCAAGGGCTGCCGATCGAGCAGCGTGAGGGCGCCATCGAGCGAGTCCCCGAGCACAGAGAGATCGTGGCCTCCGGCATCAGGCTCTCACCTCAGACCATCCAGGTCCGGCTTCCGACCGTAGGGGCCCCAACGGGTCGTCCGCTGGGGGATGACGATCTACGTCAGGTCACATGGACCATCGACCACCCCGACGATGAACGGGTTGCGTCGCCACTCGACCGTCGACGGGTGAAACTGCTACGTCTGCTGGCCGAGGCCCATGGCTCGAACGCCGCCCCCACAATCGAGCATCTGGCCGGGGCCTTGAGTGTGAGCGACTCCACCGTGAGGCGCGATCTAGTCGTCCTCCAACAGGCCGGTCACCACGTGAGCACCAGGGGCCAGCGAAAGCGGGTGTCATGACGGAAGGTTGCCTGACGCACACCTCCGGCTGAGATAGCTGCGAGACGGCCCTCCCGCATACTCGACTCTGCAAACAGCAGTCGGGCTCTGGAGGTCCCAAAATGCGTCGTCGTTTAGTCGTGCTTGTCCTCGCCGTGATCAGCGCTCTGGTCACCGCCGCGCCCGTGTTGGCGTCGGTGAGCG
>CAYYRT010000328.1:0-11298 GCA_964474055.1 uncultured Acidimicrobiaceae bacterium
GGAGTCCGACGAGGACGTGCTGCTCTACGACATGGGCCATATCCCGGGCGCCGTCAAGATCGACTGGGTCGCCGATCTCAACGACCCCCTCATTCGCGACTATCTCGATCCCCAGTCGTTCGCGAATCTGTTGTCAAACAAAGGCATCGGCCCTGACACCACGGTCGTCTTCTACGGTGACAACTTCAACTGGTGGGCCGCCTACGCCCTCTGGGTCTTCTCTTTGTTTGGTCATGCCGACACACGACTCCTCGATGGCGGCAGGGCCAAGTGGATCGCGGAAGGGGGGCCGGTCACGACCGACGTGACCTCTCGACCTCCCGCTCAGTATCCAGTCCTTGCTCGTGACGACCGCAAGATCAGGGCCTTCATGGTCGATGTGCTCGCCCACACCAACGGCGGTCGGCCACTCATTGACGTCCGCTCCCCGGAGGAGTATCGGGGAGAGCGGATGCATATGCCCGACTATCCGAACGAAGGAGCTCTCCGGGGGGGCCATGTGCCTGGCGCCAAGAGCGTGCCCTGGAAGAAGGCGGCCAATGACGACAACACCTTCAAGAGTGCGGACGAACTGCGGGGGTTGTACGAGAAAGAAATCGGCCTTTCACCCTCAGACGATGTGATTGCCTACTGCCGGATCGGGGAGCGGTCATCCCATACCTGGTTCGTTCTCACCCATCTGCTCGGTTACGAGAAGGTTCGCAACTATGACGGTTCCTGGACCGAGTACGGAAATGCCGTCAAAGTCCCGATCGAACGTCCCTGAGCGATTACCTGTTCGCCACGATGAACAGCCGGGAGAACGGGAACAGGGTGGCGCCATCCTCTTCGAAGGGATAGGCCACCCGATACTGCTCGGTCAACTTGGCTTCGAATGACGATCTCTTTTGCTCGTTCATCGCGCTGACAACGGGGGCCAACACCGAGCCACGGACCCATTCCAGGATCGGGTCAACGCCGGTCAGGGTCTGGACATAGGTTGTTCGCCACAAATCGAGCGACGTCGACTCGCCTAGCCATCGGCGATAGTCGGAGATAGCGGCCACGGGATGGCGAAGAAAGGCAGCCCGGGCGGCCTCGGGCCATACAGGCGATTCGAGTAGCCGCTCTGGAATCGTGTGACTGGGTTGATCCCAGTTGTCGGGCATCTGCACTGCCAGACATCCGCCCGGCTTGACGTATCGCAGCAGTCGCGGAAACAGCCGGGCATGGTCGCCCACCCAGTGGAGGGCAGCGTTGGAGTAGATCACATCGACCAACTCGTCCGGTTGCCAATCTCCGATGTCGGCCTGGTGAAAGGTGATCCCGGGTGTCTCAAGAGCAGCGCTCAGCATCTCCATCGACGCGTCGACCCCGACCACCCGGGCCTGCGGCCACCGTTGATGGAGGATCTGCGTCAGCGAACCGGTGCCGCAACCGAGATCAACCACGACCTCGGGATCCGTGGTGGGGATCCGTCCGAGCAGGTCGAGTCCCGGCCGCATTCTTTGCTCGGTGAATTTGCCGTACTGAACGGCATCCCAATTCTGCATCAACCGAGGCGACCGGTTTCTTTGGTGATGGCCGCCAAATGCGCAAGCGCTTCTCCAGGCAGGGGCCCGGTCATTCGCCAGGCCCAGTTGCCGCCTTCTTTGCCGGGCGTGTTCATGCGGGCTTCCGAGCCGAGACCTAATAGATCCTGCGCCGGAACCACCGCGGCTTGGGCTCGCGAGGAGTGGATCAGGCGGATCAGATCCCATTGGACCTCTTGGCCCCTGGTACCCGCCTCCGCCAGCAGGCGCCTCCGGTTCCGGTTGAGTCGCCGCCGGTCATGGTTGGGGTTGTCTCCCCAAAACCAGCCGACCGTGGTGTCGTTGTCGTGAGTCCCGGTATACGCGACGACGTCGGTGGCGTAGTTGGTCGGATGGTGGATGGCAGTGTCGAGTTCTTCGTCGAAACCAAATTGGGCGACTCTCATCCCGGGAAAACCGAATTGGCGCCGGAGATTGGTGACGTCATCGGTGATGATGCCGAGGTCCTCGGCGATGATCGGCAGGCGGGCCGGACCGAGGGAGCTGAACAATTCCGCCCCCGGCGCCTCCACCCAGCGCCCGTTGAGAGCGGTGGCTTCATCCGCCGGGATCTCCCAGAAGGCCACGAAGCCGCGGAAGTGGTCGATTCGCAACATGTCGAACAGCGAGAGGGAGGCCGCCAATCTCTGTGACCACCAGCGAAAGCCGTCACTTCTGTGCACGTCCCAGCGGTAAAGCGGATTCCCCCACCGTTGGCCGGTCGCAGTGAAGTAATCGGGGGGAACCCCGGCCACCACCGTAGGGAACCCGCGGCGGTCGAGATGAAACAACTCGGGCGCCGCCCACACATCGGCCGAGTCGTGAGCGACGAAGATGGGAAGGTCACCGATGAGGCTGATGCCCAGATCGGCGCAATGCCGGTGGAGGTCGTCCCATTGGCGTTTGAAGAAATATTGGATGGTTCGTTCGATCTCGATCCTGCCTGCCAGTCGCTGACTCGCCCGCGCCAGGGCGGCCGGATGGCGCAGGGCGAGCGGTTCCTCCCAATCGACCCAGGGCCGACCATCGTGGTCTTGTTTGAGAGCGGCGAAGAGGGCGTACTCGTCAAGCCACAGTGAGCGGCGGAACTCCGCGTACCCGGGATCGACGCCAGCCCGGAGATAACGACGCGCGGCCAGGTTCAACAGCCTGGTTTTGGTCGGGATCAACGAGCCGAAGTCGACCCGTTCGCTGGGAAGTCCAAGCAGGTCTTCCACCTCCGCCCGTTTCAGCCAACCGTCCGAGACGAGAGCATCCAGGTCGATGAGCAGCGGATTGCCGGCAAACGTCGAGGGTGACTGATAAGGAGAGTCCCGGTAGCCGGTAGGACCCACCGGGAGCATCTGCCACCACCTCTGTCCGGCCGCGGCCAGGTTCTCGGTGAATCGAATTGCCGGCTTACCAAGGGTTCCACTGCCGTGGGGGGCGACCAGCGATGTGATGTGAGCCAGAACCCCCGCGGTGCGCATTCATCCCGCCAGGGCAAACCGAACTTGCACCTCGACTCTGACCTCGCTCGAACCCGGCTCCACCGGAGCGGCCTCGGCCATGGCCATCTTCATCATCGGCCGACCTCCCCCGGATCCTCCTCCGCCTTCGATCACCGAAACTGGTGCGCCGAGTCGCACCCCGGCCAGACTGGCGAGTTGTTCTGCCTTGGCCAGGGCCTCCTCCCAGGCCAGGCGACGGGCCTGCGCTTCGACCGGACCGGTGTTGCTGAGCTGAAAGATGATGCCCTGCATCTCGGCCATATCGCCGGCCGCAGCCGTGGCCGCCGCCACGACTTCACCCACGCGGGCGACGTCGGCGATTTCGGCGCGGATGATGTTGCGCACGCGGAAGCCGGTGGGACTTCCCTCCCGGTCCTGTTCCGGCCAGATCGTGAGCTCGCTGGTCCTGACGGCTGGCCCGGCCACACCGCGTTCAGCTAGCGCAGCCAGGACCGCCTCTGCCTTCTGGCTGACGGCCAACATCGCCTCGGCCACAGTTCGAGCCGCGGCGGCTGCACCGAGGGTGAGGACGCATCGATCGGGTGGTGCGGTGGCGGTGCCAGACCCGGTGACGGTGATTCCTGCCTTCATGTCTTCGGAGGCTAATGGGGGTGCGGGTACCCTCGTCTGTCGTGGCTGGTCCTTTGCAAGACGTGCGGGTGGTCGAGCTGGCGGGAATCGGACCCGTCCCCTTCGCTGGGATGGTGCTCGCCGATCTCGGCGCCGACGTGGTCAGGATCGACCGCCTCGAGCCAGGTCCGCTGGCCGGGCTGAGCTCGCACGATCCGACGGGACGGGGCCGCCGATCGGTCGCCCTCGATCTCAAGACGCCAGAAGGCCACGAGGCCGCTATGCGCCTGGTGGCAAGGTCGCAGATTCTCATCGAAGGGTTTCGCCCCGGCGTTACCGAGCGCCTTGGCCTGGGACCAGAACAGTGTCTTGCCATCAATCCGGCCCTCGTCTACGGAAGGATGACCGGCTGGGGTCAGGAAGGTCCCAGGGCGGGCACGGCCGGGCACGACATCACGTACCTGGCCACCACCGGCGCCTTATCGGCGATCGGTACGGCCGAACAACCAATACCTCCGCTCAACCTCGTGGCCGACTACGGCGGGGGAGCAATGTTGTTGCTGGTCGGGGTGCTGGCGGCGCTGGATCAGTCTCGTCGCACCGGACAGGGACAGGTTGTCGATGCAGCCATGGTGGACGGCGTTTCCCTCCTGATGGCCATGACCAGAGGAGGGTTGGCCGCGGGTTGGTGGCAGGATCAGCGGCATCACAATCTGCTCGACGGGGCCGCTCCGTTTTACAGGACCTACCAGGCCAAAGATGGCAGGTTCATTGCTGTGGGGGCGCTAGAGCCGCAGTTCTATTCGGCATTCGTCGAGGGTCTGGGACTCAACCCTGACCAGCTGCCCGACCAGCAGGACCGGGATCGCTGGCCCGAGCTGGCGGCAATCCTCGGCGGGCAGATCATGCAGAAGACGGTTGCCGAGTGGGACGCGATTTTCGCGGGGACAGATGCCTGTGTCGTCCCCGTGCTCACGTTGACCGAAGCGTTGTCAGAGGCGCACCTCGTAGATCGGGGAACCTTCATGACTGCCAGGGGACTTGTCCAACCGGCGCCGGCGCCGAGGTTCTCCGAAACGCCCGCCGCCACTGACGGGATTCCGGTCTCCGTGGGCGCCCATACCATCGAAGTTCTCAACGAACTCGGATTCACCGATCTGGAAGTCGGTAAGCTCGCGGTACAACGAGTAACAACCCGGACGAGCCTGGAGGATTGATGGCCCAAGAAACGGTGGAGGCGGAAAGAGCGTCGATCGACGCCACCGTCGCTGGCAAAACCCTGATCAACGTCTTCGACCGCAACGCCACCACCTATGGCGACAAGCCGGCCATCCATTGGAAAGAGGGCGAGATCTGGCGCCACCTCACCTGGTCGCAGTATCGCAAGTCCGTTCACGAAGCGGCGGCGGGACTGCTCACCCTGGGAGTGGGACCGGGTGACTTCGTTGCGATCATGTCGAGCAACCGGCCCGAACATGTGATTGCCGACCTGGCAGCTGTCCACACCGGGGCGACCGGGGTGACCTTCTATTCGACCCTGGCCCAACCGCAGATCCAGTACATCGCCGAGAACTGCGCTACCAAGGTCGCGGTCCTCGAAGACCTCAACTACATGAAACGCTGGGAAGCGGTAAAGCCCGAACTTCCCGCACTCAAGTACGTGATCCTCATGGAGGGCGCCGAGAATTACGAGACCTCGGATTGGGTCCTTTCCTGGGACCAGGTCATGGAACGGGGCCGGACCGCCCTGGCCGCCGACCCTGATCTGGTAACCCGATCGTCCGCCAGCACCAAACCCGAAAGTCTGGCGACTCTCATCTATACGTCAGGGACCACCGGTGTGCCTAAAGGAGTGATGGTCACCCATGCCAATGTGGTCTGGACCACCGAGTGCGTGCGTCGGGCAGCTAAAGCCCCCGATAACCCCCGGTTGGTGTCTTACCTGCCGCTAGCCCACATCGCCGAGCGGATGTCCACCCACTACATGGGCATCTACCTCGCCGGTGAAGTCTGGTACTGCCCCGATGTCGGGTTGGTCCTCGAGTACGTCACCAAGGCCCGCCCCACCCTTTTCGTCGCGGTGCCGCGAGTGTGGGAGAAGTTTCGGGCGCGTTTGCAGACGCGGTTTGCCGAGGACCCCAAGAAAGAAGGACTCATCAGGCGGGCCGTGGCCAACGGCGAAGCGGTGGTTCGGGCCGAACAAGAGGGACGCAACCCCGGCTTGATGGCCAAGCTCCAACATGTCCTCTTCGACCGGTTGGTGTTTTCGAAGGTTCGCCATGGACTTGGCATGGACGATCTCCTCATCGCCATCACTGCGGCCGCCCCTATCAGCCCCGAATTGATCGTCTTCTTCCGGGCTCTAGGGATTCCGCTCTACGAGTTGTACGGGATGACCGAAACCACCGGTCCCGCTACCAGCAACCTGCCCGGAGCCGATCGGATCGGATCCATCGGCAAACCCTTGCCCGGAGTCGAGGTCAGGCTGGGCGAGGACGGCGAGATCCTGATGCGGGGAGGCGTCATCACCGCCGGCTATTACAAGCTGCCCGAGGACAGCGCCGAGACCTTCGATCGGGACGGTTGGCTCCACTCCGGTGACCTCGGCAAATGGGACGACGACGGCTTCCTGTCGATCGTGGGACGCAAAAAGGAGATCATCATCAACGCCGCCGGGAAGAACATCGCCCCGGCCAAGCTGGAGACGAGTCTCAAGAACCATCCCCTGGTCGCCCAGGCTTGCATGGTCGGTGATGGCCGCCAGTACATGACGATGATCGTGTCTCTCGATCCCGAGGAAGCCCCGGGCTGGGCCGCCAAGAACGGCGTCGCCTATACCGACCTTGCTGCCTTCAGTCAGTTGGCAGAGGTGAAGGCCGAGATTCAGAAGTCTCTCGACCACGCCAATCAGGACGTCTCCCGGGTGGAGCAAGTGAAGAAGATCGTCATCGTCCCCGATGCCTGGACGCCGGAAAGCGGCGAGATCACGCCGTCCCTGAAGCTCAAGCGGAGGATCGTGTTGGAGAAGTACTCGCGCGAGATCGAGTCGATGTACTCCTGAGCGAGGGTCCTCCAATCATGGCTGACATCACCTTCGATGGACGCGTCGCCATAATCACGGGCGCGGGCGGTGGGTTAGGCCGCTCCTATGCGATCGAACTGGCCCGGCGCGGGGCGCGGGTAGTAGTCAACGACCTCGGTGGTTCGGTCGATGGCACCGGGGGCGGTCATCGGGCAGCGGACGTGGTCGTTGAGGAGATACGCGCTGGCGGGGGAGAAGCGGTTCCCAACTACGAATCGGTGACCAGTCCTGAGGGGGGAGAAGCCATTGTCGACGCCGCCGTCACCGAATTCGGAACGGTTGACATCGTCGTCAACAACGCGGGAATCCTCCGGGACCGGAGTTTCGCAAACATGGCGATCGACGAGTTCCACGGTGTGCTCGACACCCACCTCAGAGGTGGCTTCTACGTGGCTATGCCTGCCTTCAAGGTCATGAAGGAGAAGGGTTACGGGCGGTTCGTCCACACGTCGTCCAACTCCGGGATTTTCGGCAACTTCGGTCAGGCCAACTACGGGGCCGCCAAGATGGGTCTGGTTGGCTTGTCGAACGTGCTCGCCATCGAAGGCGCCAAGTACGGAATCTCCTCAAACGTAATCGCTCCGGTGGCCCGGACCCGCATGACCGAACAACTGCTGGGGCCACTGGCCGAGATGGTCGACCCTGCCCAGGTGATGCCGATGGTGGTTTACCTGTGCTCGGAAGAGAACCAGTTCAGCCACGAGATCTTTACTGCGGGCGGCGGGCGTTACGGGCGCATCTTCATTGGGACCAACGACGGTTGGTTCGCCGGGTCGAAGGTGGTCCCGACCGTCGAAGAGGTCGCCGCCAATCTCGAGACCATCCGTGACGTGACGTCGTACGAGATTCCGTCGAGTTCCAACGACGAGTTGATGATTCTTGCTCGCCTCCTCGGCGGGGCCTGATGCCCATCGACCTGGCCAGGGTCGTCGGGGCAGATCTACCTACCACTGAATACAGCTGGGACGAGGACAGGGTGATCCTTTATCACCTGGGTCTGGGGGCAGGAGTCCGCCCCACCGATCCGATGGAACTGCCATATGTCTACGAGGGTTCCCTCAAGGTTCTGCCCACCTTTGCCACCATCCCGCCATTCGCCACGATGATCGGACTTGGCGGGCTCGATGGTCTGGACGTGAATCCGGCGATGATCCTGCACGGTGAACAACAGGTAACCATCCACCGTCCATTGCCGGTGAGCGGGATCGTCACCAATCGGGGCAGGGTGACACAGGTCTACGACAAGGGCAAGGGTGCCCTGCTGGTGGTCGAGGTGGTCTCGTCGGATCTCGTGGGAAAGCTCTTCACCAACACCTCGTCGGTTTTCGTGAGGGGGGAGGGAGGCTTTGGAGGGGAGCCAGGCCCGCAACCGTGGCCCGGACTACCCGACCGCGATCCAGATCTGGTGGTCAAGTCGCCCACGCTCCCCCAACAGGCACTCATCTACCGGCTCTCCGGCGACAAGAACCCGCTCCACGCCGACCCGGCCTTCGCGGCCTTCGGGGGATTCGATCGTCCGATCTTGCACGGGCTCTCAACGTTTGGCATGGTGTGCAAGGTGGTGGTTGACGGGATGCTCGAGGGCGACACGGCCGCCGTCGGCTCCTTTGGGGGCCGCTTCTCAGGGGTGGTGTTCCCCGGTGAGGTGATCACGACCTCGATCTGGCGAGAAGCAGACCGTTACATCATCAGTGCCGCGGTCGACTCTCGCAGCGTGATGAGCCCGGCGGTCTTGACGGTGGCGGCCGCCCTCTAATCTGACGATATGACCACCACCGCCACCGATCTTCGCCAGGTTGTGGAATCCGTCGAGGAGCTGCTCGCGCAATGTCCACCGGCGAGCACCTCCGAGATCGAATTCTGGGGGGCACAGTTCGACGCCGGGCTGGCCTGGGTTCACTTCCCCACAGGACAAGGTGGTTTGGGAGTGGCGCCCTCGTTGCAGCGAGAGGTCAACGACCGTTTACGCGCGGCAGGGGCTTCGTTCTCCAACGTCCTCCGCAACGTGATCGGCCACGGAATGGGTGCACCGACGGTCCAATCCCATGGAACCCCCGACCAGGTCAGCCGCTGGCTGCGGCCGCTGTTCACCGCTGAGGAAGTCTGGTGCCAGTTGTTCTCAGAACCGGGCGCGGGATCCGATGTGGCCGGACTGTCGAGTCGGGCAGTCCGTGATGGCGAGGAGTGGATCGTCAACGGGCAAAAGGTCTGGACCACCCTCGCTCACACCTCCAAGTGGGGGATGTTGGTGGTCCGCACCGATCCCGACCTGCCCAAGCATCAGGGCCTCACCTACTTCATTGTCGACATGACAGCGCCAGGAGTCGAGGTGCGTCCCCTGCGCCAGATCACCGGTGAGGCCGAGTTCAACGAGGTCTACTTCACCGATGTCAGGATCCCCGATTCCGATCGCCTTGGGAACATTGGCGACGGTTGGCGGGTGGCGCTCACCACACTGATGAATGAACGGGTGGCGATCGGCACCAACCAGATCCCGCGCGGCGGTGGAGCCATCGCCGAGACCCTGGCGGTCTGGAAGGAGATGGGGCACGACGACCCCTACCTCCGTGACGAGATGATGAAGTTGTGGTGTGAGGCCGAGGCGCTGCGTCTCACCGGGATGCGGGCCGATCAGATGCGCAGCCGCGGCACACCCGGTCCGGAGGGCTCCACGGCCAAACTGTATTGGGCCGATCTCAACAAGAGGATCTCGACTTTCACGGTGGACCTGATGGGGGCCGAGGGCCTGCTTCTCCCGGGTGGTTACCCGTTTCTTGCCCCGCAGGAAGCCGGCACGGCCCGTTTCTCCCGGCAGAAGACTTTCCTCCGGGCCCGCGCCAATTCGATCGAAGGTGGTACCTCCGAGATCATGAAGAACATCCTGGGGGAGAGGGTGCTGGGCTTGCCCGGTGAGCCCCGCATCGACAAGGACGTCGCCTGGAAGGACGTCCCCCGCTGATCAGGCCTCGATAAGGACCGGCACGCCCAATCGGATCGTGTTGGCGAGGAGGGTGATCGACTCGTTGTCGAGGCGGACACATCCAAGGGACACCGGCTGACCGATCGAGCTGGGCCGGTTAGTGCCATGGATGCCGATGATCCCGTCGCCACCGTTGAACTCCGTGATCGTGTCCGATCGTCCCGACAACCCCACCGCAAACGGTCCCCAGGCACTGTTGGGGTTGGAGAGCTGGACGACATCGGTCACGAAGAACCGGCCAACGGGGGTGGGATTGGCGTTGGAGCCTATGGCCACTACTGCGCTGATGATCTCCTCCCCTCCTTGGACGAAGGTGAGCATTCGATCAGACAGATCGATCGTGATGTGCTGGTCGACGATCTCAAGACGGAGGCTGGCCACTTTCGCCCAACCGGTAGCCCCGTTGGGCCGACCGGGAAGGGACAGCAATACCCAATCATCAATCGGACCATCCACCACCAAATATGCCTGGGGCGTTCCCAGGATGGTGGCGGCGGGGAAGGTTTGGGCTGGTTGCGCGCCGCCTGGGGAGTCGTAAACCGCTAGATCACTTTCGGAGTGGGCGACCAACGATTCACCTTCACCGAGAACGTACGGGTCTGCCGTCGTGGTCGTGGCGATGGTTGTAGTCGTTGGTGCGACGGTGGTCGCGGTGGTGACAACCGGAATGATGATTGTGGTCGGGGTGGTGGCGGGGGCGCAGGCACCGAGCGCGATGATCGCCGCCGCCAACGCAGCACGCTGAATCCAGGCCGACTCCCTCATGCCGGGTACTTTAAGAGCTTCCGGGCCTCAGAAGTCAATCGACCATATGGCGCCGGTCCTGGGGATTCAGAAGAAACCGATCGGCGCGTCGCTGATGTCGAAGGTGAATCTGCGGGGCCCCTCGTCGGGATACCACCGAGGATGACCCGACCAGGCCCGAGACCACCGAGGTTTAGGAATCTGGCGGGAAGTCGCTGGCCCGAAGCGTACCGATCTGACGGCCGCCGGTCTCGATTGACACCGAGATGGCACCCTCGCGGGGGATACCGATCATCCTTCCAGTGTCGAGTCGAATGAGGACACCTCTCTCGAGGCCGGTTCCAGTAACCCGGGCGACCATGCCCTCGGTGTCACCAAAAGTAACGAAAGCTGTGACGCCGTTGCTGTGAGCGAGGCATAGCTGCCAGGGTCGGACTCCACCTCCGGCCCCACATAAGACCGGAAGATTCAGCGCCAGAGCTTCCTCAGCGAAACCTTCGGTGTCGACAACACCCCCCGCTACTAACTCGGCCGCCGGGTGGGAGTCAGGTATATCCACCAACTGACTACCCGTACAACCCGGCGTCAGCAACGCGACGGCTACAAGTACGAGCAGCAGCGCACCCTTTCTCGTCCTGTGCATTTGGTCCCGTTGAGGTTCCTACAAGGTTAGAAGCCGGGGCCTCTCCTCACCCCTGACGAGTAGTTGACATTTGCGACTCCATCGTGAAATGAGTTCGTCGCTCAGCCGACTCGCATTGACCGTTGCTTAGAAAAACCCGTTACAGGGGTATTGAAGTGGGTGGGGGGTTCCGGTACGGTCGTACGTATGTTCGATAGTGTGGGGTTGGGGGTGTTTCCGGCGGGTTTGGCCGAAATGGC
>CAYYRT010000329.1:0-6932 GCA_964474055.1 uncultured Acidimicrobiaceae bacterium
GAGCACCCCCACATTGTCTCGGTCTATGACTATTGGCGGGACGCTGATGGGGCCTACATAGTTGGTCCCTATCTGGCCGGCCGCAGCCTGGCCGACGGGGGCTTTGCCACCATGTCGATGTCCCGGGTCATCAAGATCGCCTCACAAGTGGGTTCGGCGCTCTCTTATGCCCACCGGCAGGGTGTCCTGCACCGAGATGTCAAACCCGCCAACATCCTTCTCGACAGCGACGGCAACGCTTACCTGGCCGACTTTGGAATCGCCGCCCGGGCGGTCGAGTCGGCCATTGGCATCCAGTCGAAATCTATCGGCTACCGAGCCCCCGAGGATCGCGATGACATGGCCGTCGACATCCGGTCCGACCTTTTTGGGTTGGCGGCCGTGATGGCCCGTCTCCTTACGGGGCTGCCACCGGAGCAGCTTGACTTGAGCGCGCTCGACGGACGGCTCCGCGACGTGCTCTCCCGAGGGCTGGCTCCCAATCCGGACGACCGGTACGACAGCGTCGACGAGTTCCTCGATCATCTGTTGGCCCGGGCTGAGGGAACTGGCCCTCCCCGAACTCACGCCGCGCATCGTAACCCTTACAAGGGTTTGGCGGCCTTCTCCCAGCTTGACGCACCCGACTTCTTCGGCCGCGCCAACGAGATCACACGTTTGGTCAAGATGGTCGGCGAGCATCGACTTTCGGCGGTGTTGGGTCCCTCGGGGTCAGGCAAGTCCTCGCTCGCCCTGGCAGGTCTGCTGCCGGCTCTCGCCGCTGGTGCCATTCCGGGATCGGAATCCTGGATCAGCGTGCGGGCGGTGCCCGGTGGGTATCCATTCGACGAGCTCGCCACTGCGCTCGGAGCCCTCTCAACGGAGCCGCCGTCTGCCATAGCCACCGAACTCGCCGCGGCTGACGGGAGGGGTCTTCTGCGGATGGCCAAACGGATCGGCCAGGAGCTGGATGGCGACCTCGTGATCGTGGTCGACCAATTCGAAGAGATATTCACGCTTGTGTCTGACTCCGCCGTGCGCGATGCCTACATCACTTGCCTCGTGACCGCGGCGACGGATCCGCTGAGCAGGGTCCGAGTTGTCCTTACCTTGCGGGCCGACTTCTTTCACCAGTTGTTGGCTCAGCCACTGCTAGGCCCGATCATGAGCCGGGTTCACCTTGCACTGGCGCCACTCGACGCTGACGGCATCCGGCTTGCCATTGTCGAGCCGGCCGCTCTGGTCGGGCTCGAGTTCGAACCCGGCCTTCCCGAAAGGATCGGGGCCGACTTGGACGGCCAACCCGGGAGCCTCCCCCTCCTACAATTCACGCTCGAGCGACTGGCGTCTGCAGCCTCCCACGGACTCATCCGCAACAGCCAATACACCGAATTGGGAGGAGTCACTGGGGCCTTGGCGGAACGTGCGGAGGCAATTTATCAGGGACTCTCCGAGAGCCAAAGGGCCACGGCACAGCAGGTCTTCACCCGGCTTCTTTCTGTTACCGATGAAGCCGACGATGTTCGGCGAAGAGTGCGGATGACGGAGATCGAGTCACTTGGTCTAGCGTTGACAGAGGTCAAAGTCGTCGTCGACACCTTCGGTCGAGAACGGCTACTCACCTTTGACATTGATCCCACTACCCGCGGTGCCACGGTTGAGGTCGCCCACGAAGCCCTTCTTCGAGAGTGGCCCACTCTCCGGGACTGGGTAGATACGAGGCGTGAATCGCTCATTCTCCAGCGTCGATTCCAGATTGCCTTGAGGGAGTGGGAATCGGACCGGAATCCCGCCAACCTGCTCGGTGGTGGCAAGCTCAGCCAGTACGAGGAGTGGGCGACCGGAAGTGGCGTAGCTCTTGCAGCTACAGAGCGCGAGTTCCTGAGCGCCTCCATCGAACTTCGCACGGATGAATCCCGCCAACGCCGGGCCCGCCGCCGTCGAATCATGACAGGGTTTGCGCTCGCCACGATCGTTGCCCTGGGTGTTGCCGTCGTTGCTATTGACCAAAGTCGGGAGGCCAGCCAGGAATCAGAACGCGCCGAAATTCTCGCCGGTCGCCTTTTAGACATGGCGCGCCAGTCCTCCGGTGTGGCGCTGGCTACGAGCTGGTGGGAGTGGGCCGAACCAGAAATACCGGTGAGGGTTGGTACATCGTTACCCACCAACAACAGGCTGAACTTCCTCTACGAATACTGTGAGATAGGCAGGGACTGCTTTCGCGACGCGAACTTCGGGCTCGGCGGAGGCGGCTGGGATGCCTACAAACCCTTCCACATCCGGCACGGGTTTGTCAACAACGAAGGGGGCTACCCCGACGGAGGATTGGCAAGACCGGGCTTCGACCTGCACGTGTACGTCACCCGGAGGGACGGCCCGCCGCTCGAAGACGGCGTGTTCGAGATCGATCAGACTTACCGATTCGCCACGGATTACATGGTGCAAGTTGTGAGCCAATATTGCGGCCCTGAGTACCTAACCGAAACCAAGCCCCAACCATGCGACATGATGGTTCATGACTTCCCCGAGGGTCTGCCATCCGGTCGCTACGACATCTGGGTGGAGTGGCACGCCCCCTGCGAGGCTTGGGGCGTTGCAGACCTCTGTCCATCTCCCTCGGAGGACCTGACCCTGTTCACATCTCAGGTCAATGCGCCGTTTTACCACGACGATTTCCGGGCGGCTGACGACGATTGGCAAAACTCCGTGCCATGACCACGAGACCTGTGGGACGACACCTTTGCGCTCAGCGAGGAGCGAGCTCAACCGGCGGACAGCCAAACCCTCCCGTGGTGCGCACCTCATGGCTCCTCCAGCCAGCCGCCAGCAAGTCACCGCGGACCTGGCGACTCCTGCTTCTGCTTCGACACACCGCCTACCACGTGTGGACCATGCGTGGGAGATGGAAGACAAGGATCTGACCAACTCGGACCCTGCCTCCGGGTAGACGGATTCGGGCATTGGTGCTTGCCGATACCTAGAACTGCAATGTATAGTGGCTCTAGGTAATCGACCCCGAGGTTTCCAAATGCACATAGCAAAAGACCTGGTAGCCGCCTCAGCCACGCCCCTCGTGCTGGCCATCCTGGCCGAGGGAGAGAGCTACGGGTACGCCATCCTCAAGCGGGTCGACGAATTGTCAAAAGGCCAAATGGCGTGGACCGACGGGATGCTCTATCCGCTGCTCCACCGGCTCCAACGGCTCGGCTACCTCGAGACCAGGTGGCACTCGCCACCGGAAGCTCGGCGGCGCCGGTACTACCAAATCACTCCCGCCGGTCGAAAGACACTGGCCGACCAACGCGCTCAATGGCAGGTCGTAGGCGACGCGCTACGAGAGGCGTGGCACGAGATCCGCTCGATCATGGTCCCGGCAACTAGTCAAGCGAGAACATGATGGGCGTGGATTCCGCCGCCGAAGCTCTGGAATCTCAGATCGACCAGTGGAGAGACTACGTGCGGGGCCGCGAGACCATCGACTCCGCGGACGTCGAGGAGTTGGAGGATCACCTCCGGACGCGGATCGACGAACTCCTCGCCACCGGCCTCAGGGCCGACGAGGCTTTCGTTGTAGCGGTGATGCGAATGGGAAACCTCGACGAGGTGTCCCAAGAGTTCGCCCGGGCCCATTCCCATCGGCTGTGGAAGCAACTCGCTCTCATCGGTGAATCGCCGGACGAAGATGGTCGGGCGAAACGCCGGGACTTTCTGAGGATGGCGGTGTATGCAACGGCCGCAGCCGTTGCCATCAAGATTCCGGCCGCCTTCGGCCTCGACCTGTACGAGGACACGTTTTACGGGACGATCCTCGGACTGCTGGTGTTGCCCCTCCTGGGTGCCTTCCTCGCCGGCAAGCGTCGGCTCACACCGAGTCGCCTGCTCGGAGTCTCCCTCCCGTTTCTCGTCCCAGGCATCCTGGTGGGTCTTTACGCCTTCGAGCCGAGTGGATCGACCGAGCGTCTCTGGACGCTGCACCTGCCTTTGGTGCTCTGGCTGGCGATAGGTGTCATCTACCTCGAGGGCGAATGGAAACCGGTAGAGAAGCGCATGAACTTTGTGCGTTTCTCCGGGGAATGGTTCATTTACTACGTGCTGATCGGCCTCGGCGGGGGTGTCCTGATAGGGCTGACCATTGCGACCTTCAACGTCCTCGGGATCGATGCTGACACATTCGTCCAGCACTGGTTGCTGCCCTGCGGGGCTGCTGGTGCGGTGGTAGTTGCGGCGTGGCTCGTTGAGGCCAAACAGAGCGTGATCGAGAACATGGCGCCGGTGCTGACCAAGGTGTTCACACCTTTGTTCGCGGTGATGTTCCTAGCTTCGGTGGTCGGACTTTTGGTGGGCGCCGGCGGTCTCAACATCGATCGTGATTCGCTGATCCTCTTTGATTGTTTGCTGATCGCGGTCGTAGGTCTGTTGCTGTATGCGATCTCGGCCCGGACGCCTGAGGCAGGACCCACAGCTTTGGACAGGGTCCAACTAGTTCTCGTCTTAAGCGCCCTCGTATTGGACGTGGTTGCGATGGCAGAAATCCTCAGCCGGATCACCGAGTTCGGCTTCACACCCAACCGGACCGTGGCCCTGGGATGGAACCTCATCCTGCTCACCAATCTGATCTGGTCAGCCTGGCTTTTCGTCGGATTGCTTCGAGGCCGCAAGCCACTCGCCGCCCTGGAGGAGTGGCAGACCTCCTTCATCACCGTCTATGGCGCTTGGGCGGCGGTCGTGGTGGTCCTGTTCCCGGTTCTGTTCGACTTCATCTGAGCGAACAGTAAGTATGAGCATCGTCGTATATAGGAGGCCCGACTGGGCAGGATCGTCTCGAACTTCTTCATCTCGCTGGACGGAGTCGTCGAAGCTCCCGACCAGTGGCATTTCCCCTACTGGAACGACGAAATGGGAGACGCCGTCGGGAAGGGTCTAGCTGAGAACAAAGGCCTCCTCATGGGTCGAGTGCTCTACGACGAGTGGTCTAGCTACTGGCCCGGAAGGGACGAACCGGTCGCGGCGATGTTCAACACCGTGACCAAGTACGTTGTGTCCAACACGTTGCGGGAAGCGACCTGGAACAACACCACGCTCATCAACGGTGATGTCGCGGCAGCACTCCGCGATCTACGGGCCCAAACTGACGGGAACATCACCCTCTCGGGAAGCGCAACACTCGTTCGCTGGCTGTTGGCCAACGGGCTCCTCGATCAGCTCAATCTCATGATCCACCCCCTTGTCGTCGGCCGCGGTCGGCGCTTGTTCGAGAGCACTCCCACCCACCCCCTCGAGCTCGTCTCGCACGAGACGTTCGGCACAGGCGTTGTGCACCTCAGCTACGCCCCCTCCAAAGCTTGAACGGAAAGTTCACTGTCTGGGTAGGGTGAGGTCTCGCCTCGGAGAAGGAGTCTTCATGGGGTCACGTCTCAACCCTTATCTCAGTTTCAACGGCAACGCCCGGCAGGCCCTCGAGTTCTATCAGCAGGCCCTCGGCGGCAACTTGACCTTCAACATGTACGGCGAATTCGGAGATCCGTCAGCAGCGGAAGCGAACAACATCATGCATGGCCAACTCGAAACTCCCGCCGGCTTCACTCTGATGGGCGCGGACAATCCGCCCGGAACGCCCTTTAACCCCGGGACGAGCTTTGCCGTGAGCCTCAGCGGCGAGAATTCCGAAGAGCTGCGGGACTACTGGAAGAAGCTTTCTGAGGGCGCCACGATCGAGGTCCCCCTCGAGAAGCAGATGTGGGGCGACGAGTACGGCCAGCTCACGGACCGGTTCGGCATTGCCTGGATGGTCAACATGGGGTCCGAAAGCTGAAACATGCACCACAGGCCGCGACTAATCCTCGCAGGCCATTGTGAAGGCGATCGTCCACTATCAGTACGGGTCACCTGACGTCCTCGAGATTCGTGAGGTCTTGCCCCCGGTTCCCGGCGACCACGACGTTCTCATCAAGGTTATGGCGGCTTCGGTCAACCGGTCGGATTGGGAGGGCGTGATCGGCAGACCCCTCTACGCCCGGATGGGAGGGCTGCGTCGACCCAAACAGCCTGGTCTCGGCACGGACGTGGCGGGCCGGGTGGAGGCGGTTGGGGGCGCCGTAGAGTCGTTCGGTCCCGGCGATGAAGTCTTCGGCGACATCATGTACCACGGGGGGAGCTCGTTCGCCGAATACGTGCGAGTGCCGGAGACGGCGCCGTTGGTTCACAAGCCGCCGACGATCACCTTCGCCGAAGCTTCGACACTTCCGCAGGCGGCGCTGATCGCCCTCCAGGGAACCGCCGGCAGGATCAAGCCGGGGGACCGGGTTCTAATCAATGGTGCCGGCGGGGGAGCAGGAGCCTTCGCGGTGCAGATGGCGAAGGCTGCCGGAGCGCAGGTGACCGGCGTCGACAACGGACACAAGCAGGACTTCATGAGATCCGTCGGCGCCGACCACGTTCTCGACTACACCAAGACGGACTACACAAAGTCTGGCCCGTACGACCTGATCCTCGACCTGGTCTGTGAGCGGTCGATGTTCGCCATCCGGCGGGCGCTTGCTCCGGGCGGCCGCTACTCGGTCGTTGGTGGTTCGGTGCGCGCGCTGCTGTCGGCTTTCATCGTCGGACGGCTCCTGTCCACCGGCGGCCGGAGAATGGGAGTGCTCATGGTGCGGCCCAACAAGAAGGACCTGCTCCGGGTAGCGGACCTGGTTGCCACCGGAGAGCTACGCACCACTATCGAGCGGTCCTATTTGCTCGAACAAGTACCTGATGCGCTTCGCGACCTCGGCGAAGGACGCGCCCTCGGAAAGCTGGTCATCGAGGTTGGTTGACGTAGTTAGGCGCAACATCCTCTTTCCACTGGCGGTGGGCTGTGGTTGACATCCACACGAGACCGAGCATGTCCTCGTGCCTAACCGGCCAACGTGGCCTCCAACGCCTTCTCCACCGGGGCCAATGCAGCGTGTTCGTCG
>CAYYRT010000330.1:0-5427 GCA_964474055.1 uncultured Acidimicrobiaceae bacterium
AGCCATCTCCGTTGCTGATGAGTGTATCGGGACCCAACCAGCCGCGGATGAAGTACACCGCCTGATTCAGCGCATTGCGGGCGTGCTCCGTGTCTTGTTCGGGCCAGAAGAGTGCCAGGAGGGAGTCGCGGCGATGGGGCCTCCGCGGGGTGGCGACCGCTAGATAGACCAGGAGGGCAGCCCGCTTCGGCTGGGCCAGGACCGCTCGCAGCTCTTCTCCATCGGAGCTGCGCAGGTCCAACGAGCCCAAGGTACGCAAGCGGATCATCTAGCGGTCCCGCAAAGAAGCACTTGGGGCCTTGCAACCCCAAGTAAGCCGCAGGTGAGTGCCCGGTGAGTGAAGGCTGGTACCATGCGAAGGTATCCTGAGCCTCCCGAAATGCAATCGTTTCTCTCGGCCCAGCCCTTACCGGGTGACTCCGGTGATTGGCAACGACTTAGGAGGTTGACAATGCATTGCGGAACGGGACGATCCTGGTCCCTGGGTTCCTTGGCCCTCCTCCTCACTGGCTGCGCAGACCCGCCCCTCAGTCCAGACAGTGAGCGGGCCGCGCTTTCGGCTGAAGGCAGCCTGACAGCACCGTCCAACCTTATCGGGACCGCTGTGTCCACCAGCCAGATCGATCTGGTCTGGCGCGACAGGTCGAGCAGCGAGACTGGCTTCGAGGTGCGGCGCTCGACCACTGGTCCTAGTGGCACTTTTGCACCGCTGACCAAAACAGGCCCCAACGTCACGACCTACAGCAACATCGGCCTCAGTCCGTCCACGCAGTACTGCTATAGAGTCCGAGCCTTCCGGAAGATAGGAAATAAGACGAGTTACTCGTCGTTTTCCACTGCGACATGCGTGACGACCCCGGCTCCGCAGCCTCCGCCACCCCCTTCCGAGCTGACAGTGATAGCTCGGACCGTAGGTGTCGATCTCGATGCCGACGGCTACCAGATCTTCGTGCTGGAGGGTGGTGGCGGATGGCACCGTGCAGCTCTCCCCGCGAATGGAACCGTCACGTTTGCAGAGGTGAAGCACGGGACCGTCACGGTGGAGCTCAGCGGAGACGCGCCAAACTGCTATCCCACAAGGCCAGCGTCGCCGGTGATCAGCTATCAGGCGTCCACCACCGTGACCTTCGAGCTGACCTGCGGGCGCGGCACCCCGATCGCTTACACAGGCACGGCCGACGGGAACGCCGAGATCTATACCATCAATTCGACGGGCACCGGTGGCGCCACTCGTCTCACTCTTCATCCGGCAGCGGACGCGGAGCCTGCCTGGTCGCCCGGGGGTAGCAGGATTGCCTTTCGGAGCGACCGGGACGGTAGTGATGAGATCTACGTCATGAATGCGGACGGCTCCAACCCGGTGCGGCTGACCTTTGAGCCGGCCCACGACGGAAGTCCGGCCTGGTCGCCTGACGGGGAGCAGATCGCGTTCGTGAGCAATCGCGATGGCGAGCAGAAAGTCTACGTGATGAGTTCCAGTGGTGATTTGAGCCCCACTAATCAGGTCGGCACCGATCCGGCGTGGTCTCCTGACGGTCAGCGGATCGCATTCTCCGCAGGGGCGATCTATGTGATGAACTCCGACGGAACGAGCGTGATCCGCCTAACCGATCCCTTCGTGGGCGTCCAGGGCCAGATGCAAGAACATGACAGCAATCCTGCCTGGTCACCCGATGGCGCCAGCATCTTATTCGATCGCACCAATTGTGACGGCATGGGGTTTGGGTGCCTGGTAGAGCTCATGGTGGTGAAAACTGACGGGTCGCGAGAGGAGGCTTGCTGCTTCCAGTCTAACTACACAGGGGAGCCGGCATGGTCACCAGAGGGACGCAAGATCGCATTTGTAATGGGCGACTCCATCTTCGTGGCGCGGGCAGATTGGAGTAATGGAACGACGCTTACGGCCGGTTCTAATCCGGCCTGGCTGCGGTGAAGCGAACGTCAATGCACCAACATTGGTGCAGCCAACCTCTCTAGGAGGATAATGTGAAAGGCACCATTGGCTTCACACCTTGGACATTTCCTGCCCTACTTCTCGCGCTTGCATGCGACCCGGATGCCGGGGTGATCGATCCACCCAAGCACGAAGAGGGCACCGCGCTTTCACTCGTGTCTCAGCGGTTCTCGGATTGGTCCCCTCCCGTAAACCTGGGCCCGCTGGTCAACTCTGCAGCTGCTGAGAACGCTCCTGAACTCTCCAAAGACGGCCTCAGCCTCTACTTCGGCTCCAATCGCCCCGGCGGCCAAGGGCTGCAGGATCTCTATGTATCGCAACGGCCGAGTCTCGACGCACCCTGGGGAGCACCCATCAACCTCGGGGCCCTCAACAGTCCTTTCATCGATGTTGGACCCCATCTTTCACGCGACGGCCACTTGTTGTTCTTCAATAGCAGCCGTCCGGGAGGATTCGGATCGGTCGATATCTGGGTGTCACGGCGGAACAATACCCACGACGATTTCGCCTGGGAGCAGCCCGTCAACCTCGGTTCTCCGCCCAACAGCGCCAGGTTCGACGGCGGCGCGAGCATGTGGGGACCGGAGTTCTACTTCTGGCGAGGCACACCTGACCCCGCCGGCCTCGTGGCGCCAACCGACGGCGATATCTACCTGAGCGGGATCACCGGCCAGACGTTCAGCGAACCGGCGCTCGTGCCCGAGCTGAGCAGCGCCGCCCATGAACAGCGCCCAAGCATCCGCTTCGACGGGCGGGAGATCTTCCTGTCTTCCGACCGCCCCGGCAGTCTGAGCCTGCCTGGCGCTGTGGTCCGGGAGGACATCTGGGTCTCGCTCCGCCAAGGCAACGGTCAGATGTGGCTAACGCCAGTCAACGTGGGGCCCGTGGTAAACACCACCTTCCGGGACACCCAGCCGGCGCTCTCCGACGACGGCACCATGCTGTTCTTCCTGTCTGACCGCCCAGGAGGCTCGGGCAACCTGGACATCTACGTGACGACCCGCACGGTGAGACCCGTGGAGTAAAACCCGACGCAGACGCTACCGGAGCGCCCCAAGCACCGCAGTACCAGCCCCGAGGTGGTATATGGCGAAGAAGCTGTACTCAAGCGCGACTGCTGTAGCACTTCTCGTCTCTGCTTGTGGAGGATCGGACATCGCCGTAGCACCCGATCGGTTTGCCCCGAACATTGACCCGGGCCGTATTGACGGGCTTCCCATCAACCTGAGCTCGAGATGGTCAGCTCAGGGGAGCCTGACAGCACAGTCCAACGCCACCTGGTCCCAGCCGGTCAACCTCGGCCAGCCAGTGAGCTCAGCCTCGAACGACCAAGGTCCTTTTACTTCCCGGGACGGGCTGAGTCTCTACTTCGTTTCTGCCCGACCGGGCGGTTTCGGCGGTCAGGACATCTATGTCTCTCACCGGGCAAGCGTTCG
Source organism: uncultured Acidimicrobiaceae bacterium (assembly GCA_964474055.1). GTDB lineage: Bacteria > Actinomycetota > Acidimicrobiia > Spongiisociales > ZC4RG35 > JAICND01. Next base: position 3,391 of record CAYYRT010000330.1, read on the forward strand.
TGACCCGTGGGGGGCACCGCAACACCTGGGCGCACCCATCAACACGGCCAGCAATGACGCAAGCCCGACCCTGTCTACCGACGGCCATTTCTTGTATTTCCACAGCAACCGCCCTGGAGGATTTGGTGCCAACGACCTGTATGTCTCACGGCGGCGCGACAAGCGCGATGACTCCGGCTGGCAAGCCCCGGAGAATCTCGGCAGCGAAGTCAACACCCCGGGAAACGAGCGTGGGTTGACCTTTTTTGAGGATGACGAGACCGGGACCACCACTGTTTACTTTGACTCTGACCGGCCGGGCGGTTCTGGTGGGGTCGACATCTATGTCACCACCCGTGACGCGGACGGGTGGTTCCGCCCGGCTATCCTCGTTTCCGAGCTGAGCAGCCCGTCCAATGACCTGCTGCCAGGAATCCGCCGGGACGGGCTCGAGATCTTCCTCGACTCGGATCGCCCGGGCACAACCGGTCTCCGCGATATCTGGGTTTCGACACGAGCCAGGACAACGGATGCATGGTCGATTCCGGTGAACTCGGGGCCGGTCTTCAACGGCACCGCTCTGGACATTCGGCCCGCATTGTCCTTCGACTGCACGACTCTCTACTTCAGCTCGGCCCGTCCCGGCGGTTTAGGAGACTTCGACTTATACAGCTCCACCCGCGCCAAGCTCGATTGCAAGAACCAAGGAGATGAGTAGCGGCACAGGCTACCGGATCCCCAGCCGCCGCAGAAGCTCCGGATAGCGCGGATCCGACCGCAGCTGGTCCATGCGCCGGTCCGCGCTGATGCCGGAGAGCTGACCGATGGTCCACCGCTGGCGACCGAGCCAAACGAACGCGGAGTCCTTCTCACCAAAGATCGCGTATGCCTGAGCGATTCGTAGGCCGTGGTCATACGCATCCGGCCGACGTTTCATCTGGTTGACCAGAGCACGCGCCCGTGTGCGCTCGCCACACAACCAGTAAACTGAGGCCACAAATGCGAGCATCCTCCTGCTTTCCGCTGCGAGCTGTTGCGCGCGCAGGATTTCCGCTCGGGCTTCGGCACATTGTCCCTGATCCGCTAACTCGTATGCGTTTTGGGCCCGGGCCCACGGCTCTCCCGGCTCTCCTTTGAGAATGGGGAACCGCTCGGCCACCGGAAGTTTTCGGTGGGGGCGCTGTCCGGTCATTAAGAATGTGGCGTACCTCAGCATTGCGGTGAGCCCTCTCGGCGCGAAGGGGTCGAGCTCCTTGGCGCGTTGAGCCTCACGGAGTGCCTCTTCACCTCGTCCTAGCGCTACGAGCAGTATCGAGTACCAGAAGTGTGCCCTTGCGTCGCTGGGGCCGAGCTCTATCGCCGTTCGAAACTCGCGTTCCGCTCCGCTCCTATAAGCCCTCGGGGGGCGAAGGGATCCAGTTCTTTCGCCCTCTGGATCTCCCAGAGGGCGTCCACCCCACGTCCCAGTGCTATCAGGAGATGAGCGTACCAAATAGTGCGCCCGCGCGTTACTGGGGCTAAGTCGGATGGCCCTCCTGAATTCCCGCTCCGAGGCCTCGAACTCTCCTGTGTCACCCAGCATCAGGGCGAGAGCCGTGCGGGTTTCAGGCTGATGCTATCTCATGTTATGCTCGGCAGCAAGAAGGAGCGGCGGAGGGCGGGTAGGGGACAAAGAGGACGGTTGACCCCCCAACGACCTCGAACAGACGTCCGTTAGACGATCCCTCGCTCTGCTCGGGATGACGCGCGAGTGCTCGCCTCACGTTAGACTATTGCTCCGCTGACCCGCTGACCCGCTGACCCGCTGACCCGCTGACCCGCTGACCCGCTGACCCGCTGACCCGCCTCCCTTGCCTCACCCTCTCGTACCCGCTTATACTTCCGTGCTACAATGGATTACGACGCGCACATTGTTCAGAGGACAGCCGGCGGCATGAGCTTCGACAAGCAGGCGGTGACGGCCAAGCACCAGGCCCACGAGCGGGACACCGGATCAACCAAGGTGCAGGTTGCGCTGCTCACCGAGCGGATCAATTCCCTCACCGAGCACTTCCGGAC
>CAYYRT010000331.1:0-11961 GCA_964474055.1 uncultured Acidimicrobiaceae bacterium
GGTTGCTGCGACCGGGAGCCCTGGGTCCGTCAGCCGGTGGACCGAGAAGGAAGTCAGGTCGAGGCCATAGAGCTCATTGCCGAGGTAGTCCGAATGGCCTCCACCCCAGATGATGAGGCGGTTTCGAGCCGTGTCCAGCACAGCACTGTTCCAGGCGTCCGTAACGTTGCCGCACTTGTCCGCAAAGTTATAGCCGCTTTGGCCAAAGCCATTGGGTGGGCACACCCTCTGAAGCCGCGTGTTAGGAATCTCTTGCCACCCTGGCCCGGGTTTGAGGGTCCCGGCCTGGATGGAATGATAGAGCCCGAGCAGAACCAGCAAGGCGGCCGAGATCACCCATGGCAGGGGGCGGAGTCGCGAGGCGCCGAGTGGAAATGGCGTCATGTGACAGACGTCACGCCCTTCGCCAAGTCACGCGCTTGATTATGCCTAGCATCGCGCAGGGTGCTCGTGGGCTCCGCCACAGGGCATACGTACCAGCGCGAACCGCCGCGAGGGATTTGGGTAGAGCGTTGCAGATGGCATCATCGTCGCTGGTCACGGTATCCGGCGGTGCGACGATCGTCGACCTTCTTGTCGGCTGAGATGAGAGCCCGGATGGCTTCCGAAGGTGGAGATACTCGTATGTGCTGGCCGGGATCTGCCGATAGAACGACGGACCTGCAGAACGTGAAGCGCCGAGACCTGGGCGCAGTCGCGAAGCGTGTCCCGGCGGCGTAACCGCGGCACCAGATGCACGACATCCGCGAGACTCGCGAAGTTCCGGATAGCGCTCGCGATACAGTTGCAGTGAGGGCTCGGCAGTGAGAACCAAGCGCAAGGCATGACACGCAATCTGTCGCTCGAGTCGCCCGTACGAACTCCTTGCCGTGGCGCGCCCGGAATGGTTCTGTTCCGTCATAGGCTCTCGGAAGTCCGCCACCCGGTGAGGACGATCGGACGCCAGCCGTTGCGAGGGAGGCAGCGGGAGAACTTCAGCGTGCGGTAGAACCCCGGCGCTCCCGACGCATGGCGGGTAGTAAGACGCGACCATGAGGACCGCTTTCATCGTTCCCAGGCCGCGGCCAACTCGGTGTGCTCGCCCCTGCCGCCCCGAGGTCGGATCACGCGGGCCTGCCCGTCGGCCACGAGGATCTCGGCGGGACCTGGGTGGCTGAGGAAGCCGACCGGACTCGCGGTGAGCCCATAGGCTCCCGACTGGAAGATGCCGACGAGGTCGCCCGGGTCGGCCGGAGACACCGCGACGTCGCGCGCCAGGGTGTCGAGCGGCGTACACAGCGGCCCCACCACGTCCACCGATCGGGAAGACACCTCGCCGAGCCGATTGATAATCGCAATCGGGGAATTACGTTTAATGACCTGCCCGAGATTGCCGGAGGCCGCCAGGTGGTGATTCATCCCGCCGTCGAGGACCAGGAAAGTCTTCCCGCGGGAGACCTTGACGTCGTTGATCCTGGCGACATACACTCCCGCCTCTCCTACAAGGAATCGGCCCGGCTCCACCACGAAGCGCGTCCCGGCCATTCTGGAGTCCCCGTCGATCTCCTCCATGAGCTCGTGGAGCTCCTGCTGCAGCTTGTCCAGCTCGAGTTCCCGCTCGCCCGCAAAGTAGGGAATTCCGAAGCCACCGCCGAAGTCGAGCGTCGCGAGCGGCCGTCCGATGCGTGCGGAAATCCGCCTGGCGATCTCGAGACCACGGCGGTACTGCCTGATCAGCACCGCGTGATCGAGGATCTGGGTTCCCGCGAACAGATGCATCCCGCGAAAGTCCACCCAGGGGTCCCTCAGAAGGAGATCCAGCACGGGATCCACACTCTCTTCGTCGACTCCGAACGGAACCGGCTTGCCACCCATGCGCATCGCTCCGCCCTGCGCGTCGGCTCCCGGGTTCACACGGATGGCCACGCGCGCCCGCATGGCGAGTCGGCGAGCGATGGCGCCGATTCGTCGGGCCTCGAGGAGGGACTCGACGTGGATCTCGCCGATGCCGTGTCCCACGGCCAGCTCCAGCTCTGCCTCCGTCTTTCCCGGTCCGGCGAAGAGAATCCGGTTCGGTGCACACCCAGCCTCGAGTGCGCGACCGAGCTCCCCGGCCGAGGCGATCTCGAGCCCGCATCCTTTGGACAGGAAGTGGCGGAGGATAGCCACGTTGGGATTGGCCTTGACTGAATAGTGGATTGCGAATCGAGGAGGCAGAGCTTCCCGGAGGGCCGACCACTTGAGGTCGAGCACGCGCTGGTCGTACACGAAGAGCGGTGTACCAAAGCGTTCGGCCAGGTCGGTGACCGCCAGACCACCGACCCGCAGCTCCTGGTCCGAGCCGGGGAAATAACGGGCCAGGAACCCCGCAAATCCGTCCATCCCTAGAGCCCCTCTCGGCGGCGGAGCGCAGGATAGTCCACCTTGCCACTGCTCGTCTTCGGGAGCTCGTCGATGAGCTCCACGAGCTTCGGAATCATGTGCCGGGGCATCTGGGCCGCGCAGAACTCCAGCAGGGCATCGGTCGAAACAGCCGCCCCGTCACGGGGCACCACGAAGGCCTTGATGGATTGGCCCACCACCTCGTCCGTGATGCCGATGACCGCCGCTCCCCGGACCATCCCGCTGCGGAACAGCACCTCCTCGACCTCGGTCGGGCTCACGCGGAAGCCGGACGACTTGATCATGGTGTCCCGCCGGCCGACGAAGTACAGGAAGTCCTCCTCGTCCTTTTTCACGTAGTCGCCGGAGTAGCAAACGCGCTCCACGTCCCCCAGCCCCGCCGGGATGAAGGGGTGGGGTCGAAGGACCCTGGCGGTGAGCTCCGGCTGGCCCCAGTACCCCATGGACACGGTCGGCCCTCGGTGGACGAGCTCGCCGACCTCGCCGGGCGCGCAGGGCTTACCCGCCTCGTTGATCACGAGTATCTCGGTGTTAGGGATCGCCTTGCCCATCGAGGTGGGCCGCCGATCGAGCTCCTCCGGCGGCAAGTAGGTCGAGCGGAATGCTTCGGTCAGCCCGTACATTAGGAAGATGCGAGTGGCCGGGAGCGCCTTGCGCAGGGTCGTCAGGACGGGCTGCGGCATCGCGCCGCCCGTATTCGTGATGTAACGAAGGTGCGGGAACTGGTGCCGCTGGAGAGAAGAGCTCGGCTGAGCGAGCAGGCTCCACAGCGTCGGAACACCGGCCAAGCCCGTGATGCGCTCGCTGATGAGCGTCTGGACGAGCTCCCGCGCGAACAGGAACGTGGTCAGGACGCAGGTGCCGGCCTGCTGGAAGGCCGTCATGATCTGGTTCAGGCCCGCATCGAAGCTGAACGGCAACACGGCCAGGATCCGATCGGCACTGGTGATTTCCAGGTACGTGGAGACGATGGAGCTGCCCGCCATCACCTGGGCATGGCTCAGCATCACGCCCTTCGGCTTCCCGGTTGACCCCGAGGTGTAGAGGAGTCCGGCCAGGTCCTTCTCGATGGCGACGTCCTTCCATTGGCTGCGCGGCCGCAGCGCGGTCAGCTCCTCGAAGGCATGCCGAGGCGGCTGGGTGTCACCGGGCCCGTTGCCGCCGCTGACCACGAGGAACTCCAGCGACGGGATCTCCTTTATCGTCGGCCCGAGAGTCGCGAGCTTGTCCGCGCTCGTGATAAGACCCTTCATGCCGCAATCGTTGCCGATGTGGGCCACCTGCTCGGGGAACAGGAGGCTATTGATGGGCACGAACACCCCGCCGGCCTTCGATATCGCGAAGATGGAAAGCGCCTGCGGGATGGACGCGTCCAGGTAGATCCCGACGCGGTCGCCGCGCATCAGGCCCGCGGACCGCAACCCGTGCGCCAACCCGGACACCTGCCGCTCGACCTCCGCGTAGGCCAGGCGCCGATTCCCGTGAACCAGCGCCTCCTTCTCCGGATGGCGATACACGCTCGTCCGTAGCATATGGTGGACCAGGAAGTCCATTCGCGTTCTCCTCCGGCCCGGGCCTCAGGCGGCCCGGCCCGAGCCGTCGGCGCTCTTCTGCGCCACGAAGGCGGCGACGGCACGAAGGCTCGCGAAGTGCTCGGGAACGAGATCGTCGTCGGTCACCGACACGTGAAACTCGTCCTCGAGAAACGCCACCAGATCCAGGATCCCGAGGGAGTCGAGAATGCCGTTGGCGAGAAGATGGTCCTCGTCATGGAGCATCCGGTTGCGGGCAGACGGGAAGTGCTCGACGATGAAGCCTCTGATCCGCGCGATCACGAGTGGATCCATGCAGGCTCTCCTGCAGCCAGTTTAGTTCGTTCGTTAGCTGTCACTGTCACCCTGGGTGAGGAACAGCGCTTCCTGATCCGATTGCCCCCAGCCCAGCGTGGAGGTGGACGGCGGAAGCAAGACGATCGGGCTTGTCTCTCGGCGTGAGAAGCCGAGACGCTGGAGAAGCTCGCCCCAGGGGTGCGAGTCGAGAAGGCCGACGGTGAGCGTGGCGCAGCCACGCTCCCGGGCCAAGTCGGCCACTCCCTGGACCAGGGGTCCAAGCACCTCCGGATCCGGGAATCCAAAGAGGTCGACCAGTGTCGCCTCTGAAGTGTCTTCGGAGAACACCGCGTATCCCGCCAGCTCACCACCCAGACGGGCGGTGAGTATCTCGTACCGCCGGATCGGGTTGTCTTGGTAGCGCCAGGCAAGATGCGCCGCGGAGCGCAGCAGGCAGAAGCCGTAGCGCCCGCCGACCTTCGCGGCAAGGGCGGAGAAGTCATCGCCGCAGCGGGCGTCGAGTAAGGAAGTCACCACGGAGATGGGGGATCTGGGCGGGCGGTCACGGTAGGCGAGGACCAGGTCGACGGCAGCCCCGATGCGGTTGGCCAGACGCGGCGCGCCCAGGTAGCGAGCGAGGACCGGACCGACGCGCAGCAGCTTGACGAACCGGCGCATCGACCTCACCGAGCCGACCCGGAGTCGCTTGTAGACCGGCATCATGGGACCACCCGGAAAGTCGTAGCACCAGGAATCCGGCTGGGCCCCGAGTGCCTCGAGGCTCGCGCGCTGCAACGCGAGAGCCGGCCCGAGCGTCCGGTACGACTCGGCGACGCAGAAGTCGCCGAGCACCCAGCCGAGAACGGTCGTGCCGTTCACGCAGAGCACCCGAGGGAAGGCGGCCGCCGTCCCCACCACGCCATTGGTGGAGTCGAAGGCCAGCCAGAGGCGGCCGGGTCCGGCGGGGTTTCGACGGTAGAGCCAGTCGAAGCGCGCCTCGTCGTAAGCGGGGTTGAGGTACCGGCAGAGCAGCGCCACGGTGACGCTTCGATAGGCTTCCGGAATGACCTCGCGGACGCCGATCGTCATGGCCGGCTCGATGGCTCCGGGGAGGCGAGGGGGGCGGTAGCCGGAGGCGCCTGATCCACGAACAGTCGGTGCCACAACTCGAGGACCATGAGGGTCCAGAGCTGGTGGGGATAGTTGCGGCGCCCGCTCTGATGATGGGCCCATAGCGTGTCCACCTGCTCCGGTCGGAAGTAGCCACGCTCCAACGCCCGCTCGGAAAGGAGCAGGTCGGCCGCGGTGCCCCGGAGCTCGCCCCGAAGCCAATCGGACAACGGGATCGAGAACCCCATCTTCGGCCGGTGGATGACCGATGCCGGCGCCCGGCGCTCGGCGTGGCGCTTGAGGAGATACTTCGAAGTCCCGCGCCGATACTTCATCTCCGAGGGCAGGGTGGCCGCGAACTCGAGTATCCGATGATCGAGCAGAGGCGACCGGACCTCCAGCGAGTTGGCCATCGCCATGCGGTCGACTTTCACGAGAATGTCGTTGGCCAGATACGTCTTGAGGTCGACATAGAGAATGCGGCTGAGGTGGTCCAGACCTCGTACGCGGTCGAAGTGACGGCGGAAGCCCAGGAAGGGATCGTAGCCGCCGAGGCTCCGGCGGAACTGGTCGGTCACCAGGAGACGCTTGTCGCCCGGTGTGAACAGGCTCATATCGTGGAAATAGGCAGTCTCCGCGTCCAGACTGAGATTGCGTAGAAAGAACTTCCAGCGGAGCGCACGGGGAAGTCGATCGGCCTTCGGCCACACGGCGGCCAGCGGGGCCAGCACCCGGCTCCGTAGCCCGCGCGGCAGCCACCCGCGCACCCGCGACTCGAGCAGGTTCAGCCCATAGCGCCACTCGTACCCCGCGAACACCTCGTCGCCGCCGTCACCGGAGAGGGCGACGGTCACCCGCTGGCGCGCCGCACGAGAGACGTAGTACGTGGGGACGGCCGACGAATCGGCGAAGGGCTCGTCCAGGTACCACACCAGTGCCGGCAGGATATCCACCGCTCGCGCCTCGACGGCTACCTCGTGGTGGTCGGTACCCAGAGCGTCCGCGACCGTGCGCGCATGAGAGGCTTCGTCGTGGCTGCGGTTGGCGAACGTGATCGTGGTGGTGGCTACCGGCCGGGACGATTGACGCACCATGGCCGCCACCACCGCGGTCGAGTCTACGCCACCACTGAGGAAGGCTCCCAGCGGCACATCGCTGATCATCCGGAGGCGTACCGCCTCGTCAAAGATCTCCCCGAATTCCTCCAGCCACTCGGCCTCCGTCCGAGGCGCGACCTTGCGGTACGTCAGATCCCAGTACTCCTCGGTCCGGACCTGGCCCCGCTCCCAGACCAGATAGTGGGCGGGCGGGAGCTGCTGGACCCCCTGGTATACGGTCCGCGGTGCGGGGACCGCGCCGAAGCTCAGGTAGTCATCGATCGCTTCGAAGCTGATGGCACGCTTGACGGAAGGGTCGGAGAGGAGGGCCTTGAGCTCCGACGCGAACAGAAGGCGCTCGCCGTCGCTGACGTAGTAGAGCGGCTTCTTGCCCACCCGATCCCGGGCCAGAAGGAGGCGACGCTGCGGGAGGTCCCACAGAGCAAGGGCGAACATCCCGCGCAGACGGGTCACGCAGGCATCGCCGTACTCTTCCCACGCATGCACGATGACTTCGGTGTCCGACGCGGTGGCGAAACGGTGACCCCGCTGCTCGAGATCCGCGCGCACCTCACGGAAGTTGTAAATCTCGCCGTTGAAGACCACCGCCTTCGTACGATCCTCGTTGTAGATGGGCTGGTCACCGGTCGACAGATCGATGATGCTGAGACGGCGGTGACCAAGGGCCACCCCATCGCCGAAAAGGAAGCCATCGGCGTCCGGACCCCGGTGGGCCAGCGTGGCGGTGAGCCGCCGGATGAGAGCACGATCCACGGGATGTGCGGGATCGGTGTAGACGAGACCACTGATGCCGCACATGACTATCGCTTCCCCCGCCGGCGGCCCGCCAACAGCCCGGCGTACAGCTCGATATGGGCCTGGGACATGCGCTCGAGGCTGAACTGTCCCACCGCCCGATCGCGCGAGGCCTTGCCGTGGAGCGTCCGAAGGTGTGGATCATCGCAGTAGGCCATGATCGCCCCGGCAAGGGCCCCCTCATCGTGCGGCGGCACCAGGCGGCCAGTGAGGCCATGCTCGACGAGCTCGGGGCTCCCGCCGACCCGCGTAGCGACTACCGGGAGGCCACTGGCCATCGCCTCGAGCAAGGTGTTCGACATTCCCTCCGCGATCGACGACAGCACGAACACGTCCAGGGCGGCGAGGACGAGAGGAACATCGAGACGCTCGCCGAGCAGCCGAACGCGGTCCCCGAGGCCAAGCGCCGCCACCGCACCCTCCAGCTCGCCGCGATAGGGGCCGTCCCCGGTGATAACGAGAACGGCATCGCGGTAGGCCGGCACGATCGCCGCGAAGGCGTGCAGAAGTCCCCGTTGGTCCTTGATCGGGTCGAGACGTCCTACCGTGCCGATCACCAGGCCACCTTCGGGCAGACCGAGCGCCGCGCGGGCTGCGGCGGGGGTGTGGTGCCCGAATCGGTTCGGGTCGACTCCATTCTCGATGGTGACCACCTTCTCGGCCGGTACACGAACCCTCTCGACGAGCCAGCGCCGCAGCTCGTGGGAGACGGTCACGAAGCGGTCGACGAGCGGCGAAAGCCAGCGGCGGGCTTGATTCCGCCGCCAGTTCCTGCCGAGGGGATCCGCGATGTCCCTCCCGTGCTCGCCATGAACGACGACCGGAACGCCCGCGAGACGCGCGGCGACCACCGCGTCGAAGGTCGCCCAGTTGCGGGAGTGCACGATCGAGGGGCGGAGCCGCCGCAGCAGGGTCACGAGTCGCACAAAGGCGCCCGGATCGTGCCCCGAGCCCTTGCCGAGAGTGAGGACCTCGACAGTCGGGCTCAGCCTCTGCCGGAGATCCCCGGCCACCGTCATGCAGATCAGGACATGTCGAAGCGCGCTGCCCGTGGTGTTGATGAGGTTGACCACGCCGTTCTCCAGCCCGCCAGTGCCAAGCGAGTGGACGACGTGCACGATCGCGTGGCGGCTGCTCATCGGTCCCACCAGGTCCGGCACCACAGCTCGAAGCAGACCAGAGACCAGAGCTGCGACGACCAGTCGGCGCGGCCGCTCAGGTGAGCCTGGAACAACCGCTCCATGGCATCCGGTCGCAAGATCCCCCGCTCTCGCGCCCGGGCCGAGAGGAGGACATCGTAGGTAAAATCCTTCAGCTCCCTACGGAACCAGGCGGCGAGTGGAACGCCGAACCCCATCTTCCGCCGGGTCAGGATCTCCGCCGGCAGGTGCGGGCGCATGGCTTCCTTGAGCACATGCTTCCCCGAGCCTCCGCGGAGCTTGAGCTCCGCCGGCATGCTCGCCACGTGTTCCATGAGCACGTGATCAAGGAAGGGCACTCTCGTCTCCAGCGACGTCAACATGCTGGTCCGGTCGACCTTCGTCAGGATGTCCCCGGGAAGATACCGGCGGACGTCCAGGTACTGGAGGGTGGACAGGTAGTCGTCGGTACCGGCTTCGGCCGCCAACCCGGTGAAGCCCTCACCGCCCGTCCGAAGGAGTCGCGCCTCGGACGACAGCAGCGTCGCAAGGGACTCGCCGTCCTGATAAGCCATCATCCGATGGTAGCGGTCGAATGGGGCCATGGCCAAGAACTGAAGCCGCCGCCGGCCCCGGGCCCCCTCGGGCAGGGCGTTGCCGATGAGCCTCAGAAGCGGTTTCAGTCCGCTGAACGGCAAGCTGTCCATTCGCCTGTGCAGGCCGAGCGCTTCCGCATAACGCCGATACCCGGCGAAGTTCTCGTCTCCACCGTCGCCGGAGAGGGCCACCGTCACATGGTCGCGGGTGATCTTCGACACACAGTACGTGGGAACCGCCGAGGCGTCGGCAAACGGCTCGTCGAACTGCCAGGCGAGGCGCGGCAACACCGAGATCACGTCGGGCTTCACGACCATCTCGAAATGTTCGGTGCCATAGCGCTGGGCGACCAGCCGGGCGTAGCTCAGCTCGTCGAAGGACGGCTCGTCGAACCCGATCGAGAACGTCTTGACGGGCGCCGCCGACGTCCGCGCCATGCAGGCCACGACACTGCTCGAGTCGAGACCACCACTCAGGAACGCTCCGACCGGGACGTCGCTCACCATGTGGAGGCGCACCGACTCGTGCAGCAAAGCCTCGAGGCCCTCCCGCCAGGCTTCCTCGCGAACTTCGCCCCTTGGCCTCATGCGAAGGTCCCAGTAGGTGTGGATCTCAGGCTCTCCTCTGTCTGGGCTCCAGAGAAGATACGAGGCCGGCGGCAGCTTCCGGATGCCGCGGAAGATCGTTCGTGGGGCCGGGACGTAGAGGTACGTGAAGTACGCTTCGACAGCTTCCAGGTCCAGGTCGCGGGGAACCGCCGGATCCTGCAGAATCGCCTTGATCTCGGAAGCGAAGCGCAGGCCGGTGGCGTCCACGGCGTAGACGAGCGGCTTGATGCCGACCCGGTCGCGGGCCAGGAACAGCTGTCGACGTCGGTCGTCCCAGATCCCGAACGCGAACATGCCGCGTAGATACCGCAGGCAGTCCACACCCCACTCCTGGTAGGCCGCGAGGACGACCTCAGTGTCCGACGAGGTTTCGAAGTCGTGGCCGCGCGCCCGGAGCTCGTGCCGGAGCTCACGATAGTTGTACACCTCACCGTTGTAGGTGACCCACGCGGAGCGGTCCGATGAAGCCATAGGCTGGACGCCTCCGGCGACATCGATGATCGCCAACCGGCGATGGCCCAGCCCAATCGGGCCGTCGATGTGGAAGCCCTCACCATCCGGCCCCCGATGGGCGAGCACGTCCGTCATCCGCTTGAGGAGGTCCGGCGAGGCTGAGGCTCCGTCCCGGTGGACGATGCCGGCGATGCCACACACGCTCAGGACCTCCTGTCCGGTCTCAGGACGCGGGGCCGGATGGCGGAGGCCACAGCAGCCGCTGCGGGTATCGCCACGGGTGCGGGGGCGGGGGCGGTCCTCGCCTGGAGGGCAAGTCCTTTCAGGAGCCCGACCAGCGCGAAGAGCTGGTAGGCGAGGTCGAAATACGCCACGCTCAGGAACGCGCCCGTGACGAGATAGGCGATCAGGCACGCCTCGATCATCTGGGCGTAGTTCGAGATCCATTGGAGCCCCGGATCTGTTCGGCCGAGCCCCCGAAGGCGTCGGATGGTGGCGAACGAGAATAGAACCAGCAGCACAAAGATCCCGAGACCGATCCACCCGTGCTCGCCAAGCATGTTGAAGTAGATGCTGTGGGCGTCGTGACCGAAGGCCCGCGGATACTCGGGCATGTAGGCGTCATAAGTCTCCCGGTGCTTGAAGACGTTGAAGCCCCCGCCCAGCACCGGGCGGTCACTCGCGATCAGGTACCCGACGCGCCAGGACATGAAGCGGAGATTCGCCGACTCGTCCAGCTCGTATGTCTCGAGGGTCTCGATCCGAGAGAACCACTGCTGCGGCGCGAACGCCATGAAGGCCGCGATCCCGACCGCGATCGCCGGGATGAGCATCAGCCGGTGCCGTGCCTTCAGGAACAGAACGGCGAGCACCACCGCCAGTCCCAGGAATCCGCCCCGGGAGTAGGTGAAGGGGACCGCGAGAATGGACAAGCCGAAAGTCACCCACAGGATGAGACGCAGCCACCATCGCTCTTCCTCGCGCGCCAGGTAGAGGGAGATCGGCACCGACATGTTCAGCACGAGGGCGAGCTCGGTGTTCGCCGCGAAGAATGTGTCGGGGGGGCCCAGAACCATCCACTGCCCTCCGGTCGTCAAGACGAAGAGTCCACCCTTCAGGCCGTAGAAGCCGAGCGAGAGGGCGATCACGAGAAGCAGGGCCCGCACCCGGGTCCGCTCCTGCAGGAGGGGAACCGCCAGCAGGGCCATGAGCAGGATCTTGGAGACCTCTTTCCACTTCATCCAGGCATCGGGGTAGACGGCGAAGAGGGTGGTGACCGTGAACCAGCCCCACAGCGCGAGGACCAGGAGCGTCTCGCGGTTCCAGATGAACGGCTTGCGGTCACTGGTCAAGAGGTATCCGGCCAGCGTCACCACGGCGGCCACCAGGGCGAACTGGAAGTCATAGGCGGGGCCCCAGGTCAGCCGGTGCGGGTTCATGTAGCCGATCCAGGCGAACACCAGGAGCCCGACCCACGGACGGAAGAAGCAGAACGGAAGCGTGGACAGGAAGGCCACCATCAGGAGTACGTCGCGCACCGGCATCACCAGCGCTCCCTTGGACAGGTCGGCAGAATGCCGGCCGATTCTGGCATGGTGCCTTCCCCACGCCCCGACGTCGACAAAAGCTCGCGGACCGTCGTCTTGACCTCCGTCCCGATTCCCCGGTCGAGCAGGAGAAGCGCCAGCGGATACGTCGCCCCTCCGACAATGACGGCGACCATCAGGCGCTGAAGATGCCCTCCGCTTCCCAGGCCCCCGTGCTGGATGGCGAGGACCGCCGCCGCCATCACCCCGGTAGCGGTGAGGGGCGCGGTGAGACTGCTCAGATAGCCGGACAATGGCAACCCCAGCTCGCGGAGACTCGGGATCAGGAGCGTCAGGCGCAGGGGCAGCATGGCGATCAACCTCGCGGTGGTGACGCCGATCAG
>CAYYRT010000332.1:0-6587 GCA_964474055.1 uncultured Acidimicrobiaceae bacterium
GCCTGGTCGGATGCTGCCCGTCCGTGACAACTTCGTCTTGCGTATAGTAGAAACCGTCCGACTCTGCCGATTCCTGAAAAAACCACCGGCGAACCAATCAACGGGAGGTGACATGAAACAAAGGAGGCATACGAGTCTCGCTCCTGCTCTCGCGCTGGCCATGTTGTTGGCGGCGTGTGGAGGAGAGCCAGGAGGACAGGAGCTCCCGGAGGCTCCAACAACCGGCCCAACAACCGTCGGGGAGACCACTACGACCGCCGCCGGTGCGACGACCGAGGCTACGGAGGGCGCCGAGCTTCCGGAGGAGATCGTGATCGGGCTCCCGGCCTCGCTCACCGGACAGTACGAAGCGCTCGGCAGACAGGGTCTCGACGGGCTGAATATGTTCGCCGATTGGGTGAACAACGAGCTGGGTGGAATCGATGTGGGCGGGACACAGATCCCGGTTCGAATCGTCTTCGGCGACGACCGCAGCGACAAAGACACCGCTCTCCGTTTGTTCGAGAAGCTGGTGCAAGAGGATGGCGCCCATTTCATGTTCGCCTCATACTCGTCCGGGCTGACCCTCGCCCAGGCCCCACTCGCCGAGCAGCTCGATGTGGTGACTCTGGCTTGGGGGGCAAGCTCCGACGACATCTGGGAGCAAGGTTTCACCCGGACGGTGGGGGTCTATACCCCGGCCAGCCAGTACGACCACAGCCTGCTCGACTTCCTGAGCGCCGCTGACCCTCCCGCCCAGACCATCTCGATCGCATACAAGGATGATCCCTTCACGGTCGCAGAGGCGGAGGGAGCGAGGGACAAGGCAGAAGAACTGGGCATGGATGTGCTTTTCTTCGACAAGTATCCGGTCGAAGCTACCGACCTGTCACCCATTCTCATCCAAGCGTGGGGAGCCGATCCTGACGTGCTGTTGGTGGTGGCTCACTTCCAGGACGGAGCGCTGGCAGCCCGGCAGATGCAGGAGCTGGGAATTGATCCGATGGCTTCTTCCTTTGGTTCGGGCGCGGCCACCACTGGCTGGTGGGACGAGTTGGGTGAGGTGGCCCAGGGCACCTTCGGCCCGGCACAGTGGGAACCCACCCAAGGCGTCGATCCGGCTGCTTATGAAATGGACAGCTGGGTGGGACCACAGGTGAGCCCCACCGAATTCACCCAGCAGTTCGCCGAGGAGTTTGGTTATGAACCCGACTATCGAGGCGGGCTCTCCTTCCATTCCGGTCTGGCATTGATGGCCGCCATCGAGGCTGCTGGGTCACTCGACACGCAAGCGGTGATCGACGCTTTCAAGGAGCTGGACATCCAAACCATGGGTGGCGGATTCCGTGTGGATCCCGAGACGCTTATCCAGGTCGGTCACGAGATGGTCACCATCCAGTGGCAAGACGGTGAAAAAGTGATCGTTGCTCCCGTGGCGAATGCCAACGCCGAGGCGATCTATCCCGCCAACGAGTAACAGAGAAGCCAGAGGAGGCCGGAGCGAGGATTATGGAAACCCAGATCATCGTGAGCGGCCTCCTCATCGGCGGCATCTATGGGATCGCCGCCCTCGGCCTGGGGTTGGTGTGGGGAGTGATGTCGGTAGTCAACGTCGCCCACGGTGACCTCCTTATATTCCTCGCTTATATGACGTGGGTGATGGCGGTAACCCAGAGCCTGCCGCCTTTTGTCGCACTCCTCCTCCTGCTTCCCGGTGGATTCTTGATCGGTGTGTTTCTCTACTACCTTCTCGTCCGTCACCTCATCCGGCGGAGCGACGTCGAACTGATGTCGTTGGTGCTCTTCTTTGGACTCTCGGCGGTCGTCTACGGCCTCGCCGCCTACGAGTGGGGGTCTGACTTTCGCTCGATGCCGATACCCCTCCCGACCCTGCACATCCTTGGGGTGGTGGTGCCGGGAACCCGGCTAGCCGCCTTCTTTATTGGTGCTGGACTGGTCCTCGGGCTGCGCTGGTTCTTTCGTAAGACGTATTGGGGAAAAGCCATCCGGGCAGTGGCCCAAAGTCGCGACTCCGCCAGGGCCCTGGGCATTGATCCCGACCGGGTCTCGGCGGTAGCTTTCGGCATCGCGCTGGCCTACGCGGGGGTGGCAGGCGCTCTCATCGCCATGACCAGTCCCCTTAGCCCTTCCCTGGGAGTGGCCTACGCCGGACGCTCCTTCGCCGTGGTGGTGTTGGGCGGGCTGGGCAATCCGGTGGGGACCCTGGTCGCCGGGATCGTCCTCGGTCTCACCGAGAGCCTGTCCAGTCTTTGGATCACGTTCGGGCTGTCGCCGGCTGTCGCTTTCGTGCTGCTCATCGCCGTGCTGATCTTCCGACCGCAGGGACTGTTCAAGCCAATCCGCTCCCGATGAAGACCGCCGTCCCCGATCTGCTCCTGGACCGAAGGAATCCGACCCGGATCCTCAATGTCGCTCTCGTCGCGGGGGGCGTCATCGGTATTGGTGTTGTGGCCCTCCAACCGGCTCTGCCCGGTGCTTCTCTGGTTTTCTGGTTCAACCTGATGAAGGCCATCGTCCTCGCGCAGAGCCTCAATCTGATCACCGGCTTTACTGGTTACGTCGACTTCGGACACGTCGTCTTCTATGGGCTGGGAACCTATGTCGCCGGCATCGCCATCGGAATGCTCGGGGTTGCCTTGCCGGTGCCATTGTGGGTGTTCGTTGGCCCGCTGCTTGTTACCTTGATCGCGGTACTGGTGGGGATGCCGGCACTGAGACTGCGTGGTGCCTATTTCGCCATCGCCATGCTCTCTTTCAACGCCGCCACCAGACTGGTGATTCTCAATTTGCCCCGGGACTTCGCCGGCGGAGCCTTCGGTATCCCAACCCCCCGTATCTACGATCCTCGCACCGCCTACTACGGCATGGTGGGACTGCTGGTGGTTATCACCTTGTTCACCATATGGTTGGGAAACTCACGTTTCGGAGTGGGGCTCAAGGCGATCAGAGATGACGAAGGCGCCGCCGGCGTGATGGGGATCCGGACCACACGTTACAAACTGGCTGCCTTCGCCGCCTCCGCCTACTTCGCCGCCACGGCCGGCTCGGTCGACTACTGGTTCGTGGCCTTCACCTCCAACGAGTTGGTGTTCAACAACGTGGTGACGGTAGAGATGGTGGCCGGAGTGTTTCTCGGTGGGGCGGGAACGGTGGTCGGACCAGTACTGGGAGCGGGAATCCTCTATCTGGTTCGTGACTTCCTATGGGTGCGATTTCCGTATCTCTATCTGCCTATGTTCGGGGTGGTGATCGCCGCAGTCGTGTTATGGGTGCCGCGAGGGATTGTCGGTTTCGTCGAGGACCATGTCCCCGCCCTGCGGGCGAAGATCAAGTGACTGAGAGCCAGTCGGAGACGATCTGGCGGATGTCATCACCGAGGCGGTCGGTTGGCCCGTGGTCCGTGATCTGGCCCAGTTCCATCACATAGAGGTAATCGCTCCGGGGCACAGCCGAGTTGAGGTTCTGGTCGACCAGCAACACCGTCTTTCCCGAGGCCTTCAAGCGTTCAATGTCGTCGTAGACCTCTTCGGTGATCTTGGGCGAGAGGCCAGCCGAGGGCTCGTCTATGAGGATCAGCGCCGGGTCGGTCATCAAGACGCGGCCGATCTCGAGCATTCGCTGCTCTCCTCCAGACAGGAGCCCGGCGTGGATCAGGCGGCGCCGGGACAGGTACGGGTATTGCTCATAGATTCGATCCTTAGCCTCGGCCACTCGTTGTCGGTCCCGACGAAAAATCCATGCCCCCAGCTCGAGGTTTTCGTCGACCGACATCTCCGGGAACACGGTGTGGTGCTGATCGACGTAACCGATGCCAAGCCGCATGCGGTTTTGGGCAGCGATCGGGGTGATGTCTTTGCCGTCGAGCCAAACCTTGCCGGAGCGCGGGGTCAGATAACCAAACATGGTCTTGAGCAAGGTCGACTTCCCTGCACCGTTTGGCCCTATCACACAGGTGATCATTCCCTCGAGGATGTCGACCGACACATCGAGGAGGACATGGATGTCGGCGTAGTACGCCACTGTGAGGTTCTCACCCCGAATCTGCATGACCCACCGCTTGTCCCAGATAGATATCGACCAGCCGCTCGTCGGCCAGCACGTCGTGCGGCTTGCCCGCTAGGTAGTTGGCTCCTAGATGCATGGCGAACACCCATTGGCAGAGGGCGGCCACCACCGGCATCTCATGGCTGACGATCAGGAAGGTGGTGCCGTGCTCTCGGTTCGTCTCCCTGATGGCGTCGATCAGAGTCTGCTTGAGCTCAGGATGGATACCGGCGAAGGGCTCGTCCATCAGCACCAACTTTGGCTCCGCCATCAGGGCCCGAGCCAGCTCCAGCAACTTCTGCTGACCTCCGGACAGATCGCTCGCGTAGCCACCGGCCTTGTCGGTCAGTTTGACCAAATGAAGAAGTTCGGAAACTCGCTCGCGGATGCCGCCGCTGACCGAGCCTGAATGAGCAACGGGCACCAGCACGTTGTCGGCCACGGTCAGCCGGCGGAAAATCCTCGGTATTTGAAACGTCCTACCCACTCCCATGTGGGCGATGCGTGGAGGGTCAAGGGCGTGGATCGGCTTGCCGTCGAAATGTATCCCACCACTCTCGGGGTGAACGAGACCAGACAAGGCGTTCATCGTTGTCGACTTGCCGGCACCGTTTGGCCCGATCAATGCAACGACCTGCCCTGAGCCGACGGAAAGAGAGAGCTTGTTGACAGCCGTTACTCCGCCAAAGCGCTTCACAACGTCGGCCACCTCAAGGAGCGACATTCTTGAACACTGTAGTGGTCAGACCAGGTCGCGGCGGGTGGCCTCGGCGGCCGCCGCTGCCCATCTCTCCAGATCGTGACAAGCTGACTGTTCGGAACTCCAACAATTGGTTGTTGAGCTGTTGAGCGAGCAGTTCGGTGCGCTCGGTGATACGTAGACTCTCTGAAAGGTCATGGATTTCCTGCCTGGAATGATGACGTTAGGGGCTCTTATTGGATTAGCGCTGTGGTTTGCGCGGCGGAAAGGCCGAAGCGCAGAGCCGAGCAGGTTCCAAGCGACAGAGCCGAAGCGACCCGATATGCGTGGTGGGACTAAGTCAATACCTCTGCTCTGACCCCTCCCTCCACAGGAGCGCATCGGAGGCGCTGGCATCAAACGCTGGTCTAACCCTTGCCCGGTTGAACGTCTTGACCTTTGTCGATCGAAGACGTTGACACCGCTCCACCTGCACAACAAAGCACCGCTCGAAGGGGGCCCACGATCAGGAAAAAGCATCTGCGGTTACATCACAGACACAAACCTCGCAAAAGAGTGGACGCATCGGCGGACAGAACCTGGAGAACTACCGATCGCACAGGCTTTTACCGGGGTGGAGGTGAGGGGATTTGAACCCCTGGCTTCTTCCGTGCGAGGGAATGCGACCCCTCCTCCCCTACCAGGCCAAATGCCCGAAACCTCAATCACTTCCCGCCTTTTGACCCTCCAAGGATGTGCGTCGTTGGTGATCGGTTCGCACTCTTGCGCGGACCAAACTCGGACCAAGATCTGAGCCCGAACGGATGTGCCGGCGCCGATCTACAGTCAGGCACCTCCCTCCGGAACGCCGCAGTGTCCGCACACGAATCTCGGATCTCGAGTCCCGACTGCGTTAGGCGGGTGCGGGTCGCCGACGAACTTCAGCCCCTCACCATTCTCATGGTCTCCCTGACCGTCAGCAACCTGCCGTTCTTCTCCGCCGCTGCGATGACCTCGGCCGACAACTCCGCCTTTGCTGCCTCCAGGTACGGGCGGCCAGGGCTGTCCTCCGAGTAGACGTTGACGATGCCCTCCACTTCGGAGAAGCGCTCAGCGGCGTAGGCGATCGTCACCGCTCGCTTCGGCTGCCCCTCGACAGCCTCCACCGCCGCTAGGCCGATCATCGAGATCCCGACACCAGGGACGCTGCCGACGTCTTCGTAGGCCTGGGCCGAGTCAAGGAAGGTGTGTCGCGCCCTTCCTGAGTCGCCATGGGCGAGGTAGGTCCACGCCATCTCCCCCAGCACGCGGGCCTCTTCGGCCCTGTCCCCTAGTTCTTTGAAGGCCGCCCGGGACCGCTCATACAGCTCAAGGGCTTCTTCGATATCGCCGCCCATTGCGGCCAGCTGGGCCAGGCCTCCGAGCGAAATGCCAGCGCCCTGGTGGTCGCCCCGCGAGTCCTGGATGGACAGCGCCTCCTCGTAACGGGCCTTGGCGGTCTCCGCATCGCCGGAGATGGCATGGAGGATGCCGTCGAAACCCAGGATTTGGGAAAGGTGGAAGGGGTAGTCGAGCGCCCGGCCCAGCTCGATGCCCTTAGCGGCCCAGTGAAGGGCCTTGTCCAGATCGATGCCGATGTGACCGACAGCGAGGCCGACCGTCGCATTGGCCATGGTGTGGCGGTCGCCCAGATCTTCGGCAATGCGGTACGCCTCGGACCATTCTTCGAGCGCCTGCTGGTTACCGCGCAGCGTCCACGACGCAAGTCCGGCGGTTATCAGCAACCTGGCCCGGCCCCGCGTCGGCTCTCTCGAAATTTCGAGGAAACTACGTGCATACTTCCGGGCGCTGAGGTGCTTGCCTC
>CAYYRT010000333.1:0-9728 GCA_964474055.1 uncultured Acidimicrobiaceae bacterium
GGCTGGAGTCGCTGACGATGCGCCGTTTGGGTCGCCATCTGGGCGTGGAAGCGATGTCAATCTACAAACACGTCGACGACAAGGACGAGATCCTGGACGGGATCATCGACATCGTGATCGGCGAGATCGAACTGCCCGCCAAAGGCACGGACTGGCGGGTGGCCATGCGGGGGCGGGCCATATCCGCACGCCGGGTCCTGGTGAGCCATCCATGGGCGGTCGGGATGTTGGAATCCCGCGGAGCGCTCGGACCGGCCGCCCTGACCTACGTGGATGCGGTGATCGGGAGCCTGAGGGCCGGCGGATTCTCCAACCCCATGGCAGTGCACGCCTTCCTGTTGTTGGACAGCTACATCTACGGCTTCGTCGTCCAGGAGCTGAGCATGTCGTCCGGCACGGCCGAAGAGACGGCCGAGCGGGCAGGCGCCACGCTGGCGGCGCTGCCGACCGGCCAGTATCCACATCTGGCGGATATGGCCGCCGAGCATTTCGCCTCTCCGGGCTTCGACTACACCCATGAGTTCGAATTCGGGCTCGAGTTGGTCCTCGACGGCCTGGCGACGCTGCGCGACGGTCGTCGGGACCAACAAGCCTGAAGGCGGTTATTCCGGATTCACACTCGCTGCGTCGCGTCGGAGTCGATCGAGGCCATCGAGCATTAGGTCGAGGGCGAACTCGAACTCTGTTTGATCGTCACACCATCCCAAGGTCTGGTCTCCGGGATCCTCATGGGCGATGGCCTTCATGAACTCTACGAAGAGCGGCAACTCGGTGGCCATCTGAGCTAACAACTCCTCGCTCATCTCCTCGTCGTCGGTCCCGGGAGCCGGATCGAACAGCTCTTGGCTGAATCCCAGGGCCCGGCTACCCAAAGCGTGCATGGCATGGTGGGCCAGATCCCATGACATCCCACCGGCCTGAAAGATCTCGAGGAATCCGTGGTAGTACCAGAGAACGGCGGGGTTCATCGTGGTGCGGGTCTCCAGGACCCAGGGTGCCCACTTGTGGCGAAGCATGACGTCGCGTGCTCGCAGAATGCGCGACCTCATCGCCTGCTTCCAATCCTCGGGGCCCGTCGCTGGTGGGAGATCGGCGATCTCAGAGATGATCTCTTGGACCACCACCTCGGCGACACCGTCGAGCAGCACTTCCTTGTTGGCCACGTGGTAATAGAGCGACATGGCCTCAACATCGAGCGCATCAGCTAGGCCCCGCATGGTGAGTGCTTCGATGCCGCCTTCGTCGGCCACGGCAACCGCGGCGGTGAGGATCCGCTCCCTGCTCAGCGGAGTCCTGGGGCTGGTCTGTTGTCTGACTTCGACGGCCATGGTCCAATCAATTCCGATCGTACGCCGTAAGGCTTGACAGCCTTACACTGTATGAGTAACCTTCCCTTACATTGTACAGTACGGAGGAGTTCAAATGGAGTTTCACGGATCAACAGCCGCTCTACCAGCGACAAAGACGATGCGCGCCACGGTCCAGAAGGCGTACGGCGAGAATGCCCATGACCTCTTTGAGATCGCCGACGTGCCGATTCCCGACGTCGCGCCGGACGAGGTGCTTATCCGCGTCGCTGCGTCGTCGATCAACGCACTCGACTGGCACTACATGACCGGCACACCGTATTTCCTGCGCCTGGAGAACGGTCTCAGCACGCCAAAGAGGAGAATCCCCGGCGCCGATGTTGCCGGTACGGTCGTGAAGGTCGGCTCCGAGGTCAGTGGATTCAACCCCGGTGACGAGGTGTTCGGCGACATCGGTGGCGGCGGATTCGCCCAGTACGCCGCCGGCAAGGCCCGCCATCTGGCCCACCGGCCCGCCAGCCTTCGCCTCGAGGAGAGTGCCACCCTCGGGGTGGCCGCACTGACCGCCCTCCAGGGGCTTCGCGACTGGGCCGCGATGAAGCCGGGAGACCGGGTTCTCATCAACGGTGCCTCCGGGGGCGTGGGCACGTTCGCGGTACAGATCGCCCGGGCTCTCGGAGCGAGTCACGTGACGGCGGTGTGCAGCACATCCAACACCGAAACCGCACGATCGTTGGGAGCCGACCGGGTCATCGACTACACCAAGGAAGACTTCACCGAGATCAACGACAAGTTCGACGTGTTCTTCGACAACGCAGGCAGCAAGAGCCTGAGCCAGTCGAGGAGAATGCTCACCGAGAAGGGGATCCTGGTCATGGTCACCGGCAAGAAGGGCAAATGGTTCCGCCCCATCGACCGGCTGCTCGCTGCTGCCATCCGCTCCAAGTTTTGGAGCCAGCGCTCCATCAACCGGGTGGCCAAGGCAAGCGGCGAGGACGGCTCTGTCCTCGCCCAGCTGGTCGACGACGGCAAGCTCCGACCCGTCATCGACCGTCGGTTTACTCTCGATGGGGCCATTGAAGCCCTCGCATACCAGGCGACCGGTCACGCACAAGGCAAATCGATCGTCGAGGTGTCTTGAATCCGCTCCGTTGCGACTCAACAGTTACGTCAACCCGGTAACGATCAAGGAAGCGAATCGCTCAGGTCGGCCCTGGCTGCGTCCGATCAAGACTCATGGGGAGAACTGGTCTCTCATCTAACCGCGCGCCGCGCCGCGCCACTTTCGCCGCGCTTGTAGTGCTATCAGTGGGTCTGGTGAGCTCGATCGGATTGTGGTTGTTCGCCGGGCGCCTTACGGCGGACCGTGCCCACGAGCGGCTCGTGGTTCAAGCCGAGACGCTCGTCGGAGGCATCGAGCGGGGGGCGTTGAACGTGGAAGTCGATCTGGGAGCCGTCGCCGGTCTCTTCGAAGCCAGCGAAGTGGTCACAGCCGAAGAGTTCCGGATAATGGTGGAGCGAATTCAGGCTGCGGTGGGACTGGGCGGGATCGCATATGTTCCTCTTGTAAGGGCCGACGACCTGCCTGAGTTCGCAGCTCAAGCCCGTATCCTCGAGCCCGATTATTCGGTGTTCGAGCTCGATGATGCCGGGGAGCCGAGACCGGTCACCGCTCGGAGCACGTACTTTCCTGTTCGGTACTTCCACCCTTCCGATATTGCGGGTCCGATGGGATTGGACGTCGCCTCCGTCCCCGACCGGTTGTCTTATCTCTACGAGGCGGTCAACTCGAAGATGGCAGTGACCACTCCAGTGACCACCGTCGCGGTTTTCGACGAGGAAGGGTATGTGGTGTACCAGCCCATCCTGGGCGACAACGAGGAGGTGGTCGGCCTGGTCGTCGGCCCGGTCCTCCTCGAGACGCTTATCCAAGCCGCTGTTCCCACTGCCCTGTCTGCGGGCGTCGACTGGTCGGTTCTCCCTGAGCAAGCCACCGCCGACCGCACGAATGACGGCCTGGCCTACATCACCGATGCAAGAATTGGCGGTCACGTTTTGCGCCTCGAGGTCCGTCCGGCGGCGAGCTCGGCGATCCTTGTGGAAGCGTGGAGACCAGCCGCCTTCCTCGGATTGGCCAGCGTGGCCGTCGCCATCGGAGCAGCGCTCGCGACGTTCTGGTACCTGCGAGCAACTCAGTCCAAACTGGGCCTGGAGAACGCCGGCGAGCTGATGTCGGCCAAAGACCGGTTTGTCGCCACCGTCTCCCACGAGCTCCGCACTCCTCTCGCCGCTGTTCTCGGATTCTCGCAAATCCTCAAGGGAGGGACTCTCGAAGGCATGGGAGCAGATGAACGGAACGAAATCATCAGCACCATTGCTGAGCAGGCTGGAGATCTGGCCGACATCGTCGAAGATCTTCTGGTGATGGCCCGCGCCGACCACGGAACCCTCGCCACGGTCGCAGTCCCCGTCGACGTGGCCGCCCAATGTCGTCAGGTGATCGAGAGAATGAATGCAAAGACGGTCATTGCGATCGCAACCCCTCCTGGTGCCATCCCTGTTCGAGCCCTCGGCGACCCCGGGCGAGTTCGACAGATCATCCGAAACCTGTTGAGCAACGCTGCCTCCTATGGCGGGCCTGATGTCAGCATCTCAATCCAAACCGGGGGCGCGACCGTAAGTGTCAGCGTCAGAGATGACGGCAACGGAGTGCCCCCCTCGCAGGCAGAGCAAATCTTTGAGCCCTACTACCGGGTCCACGCTGCCAGCTCCACATCGGGCACTCTCGGGCTCGGCCTCAGCGTCTCTCGCACTCTTGCGCGCTACATGGCAGGCGACTTGGTGTACCAGCGGGTCGGAGGGGTCACGAGCTTCGAGCTACATCTACCTGCAGCCGATCCGTCGCGGCCCGCCGACCGAACCCAATCGGGCACTATCCCCCAGCGCGACGTCGTCGGGGCAAAGCAAGATGCCGGCACGCGGCCACACGGCCCCGGATCCCGGTCCTCCCCAGATCACCGCCGCGAGCCCTCACAGGGCAAGAGCAACTGATCGACACCTCATACATGAGCCCTCGCGACCTGTTCACGAGGGCTGCAGGTTGCAGTGATACTGTCGAGGGGTGGATGAAGGTCAGCGTTCGCTTCGCAACACAACGTACCGCCTCTTTGTGGAGTTCGGGCGGGCGCCAACAGCCGGTGAGGTTGCGACGGCCGAGGGTTCGACCGCAGAGCTTGTCCAGGCGGCGTGGCGTCGCCTGCACGATGACCATGCACTCGTGTTGCATGACGGAGGCGAGCTTCGTATGGCGAATCCGTTCTCGGCGGTTCCCACTGCGTATCGAGTGCATGCCCGCGGTCAATGGTGGTACGCGAATTGTGCGTGGGATGCCTTCGGGATCTGCGCCGCCCTGCATACTGACGGTGACATCGAGACGTCCTGCCCAGATTGCGGCGAGGTACTAGAGATAGCGGTCCGAGGCCAGCGACCCAGCGATGAGACGATGTGCTTTCATTGCCTGGTCCCGGCCAGCGCTTGGTGGGAAGACATCGTCTTCACTTGAAGTCACATGAATCTCTTCCGGTCGGAAGAGCACGCTGTCCGATGGCTCGGTGCTCGCGTTCCAGGAGTGATCATCCCCGTGTTGAAGCTGAGCGAGTTGGCCCACGCCTGGTGGGACGATCGGCTCTCGCCCGATTGGCATCCCCACACCCGTGAGCAGAACCAGGCGATCCTCGATCGACTCGGACTCTCGGGACCGTTTTGGCGGCTTCTTTAAACGCGTGCGTGGAATGCCACCGGCAGCCTTATGACACCGGCAGACACCGGATCCGAACACGCCACTGAGCTGCGGATCCCAGGCTGACGGCGATGAGGAGTGGACATCTGTCACCCGGATTGAGGTCCGGCTCGTCTGTGAAGTGGACGGCCAAGAGGGAGAATCTGGCTTTGTCGTCCGCCCGAAGCCAATCGCCTTTCTAGGAGGAATGATGGATCCCGACGATCCCGCATATCGCGGCCAGGCGGACTACACGCCGTGGCTGCTGGCGATCTACGACCCTTGGGTGCACGGCTTCATGGCCCCTGTGGTGTGGCGGTGTCCTGCCCCTCCCGTGGTGGAGCGTTACCGCCGCCATCTGGGACGCCGGCACTTAGATGTCGGTCCCGGCACCGGATACCTCCTTGAGAAGGCCGGGATTGACAGCAATACCGAGCTGACCTTGCTGGATCCGAACCCCAACGTCCTTGCTTACGTCACCCGCCGGCTGGAGCCGATGCGGCTGACCGCGGTCGAGGCCGACGTCTTGAAGCCCCTACCGGTGGAAGGTCCATTCGACTCGGCGGCCCTCAGCTTCGTGCTCCACTGTCTGCCCGGCCCGATGGCTCACAAGGCCGCTGCAATTCGAAACGTCGCGAAGGTGCTCATCCACGACGGGGTGCTGTACGGGGGGACGGTGTTGGGAAGCTCCGGCCGGCACACGCCGCCGGCCCGGGCGTTCCTCCGGGCGTTCAACCGGCGCGGCACCTTCGACAATCTCGATGACACCGCAGAGGGACTGCACGAGATCCTGGCGGCGTCCTTCGATACGGTGGAGATCGAAGTGGTCGGCTCGATCGCCCTCTTCACGGCATGGTGCCCGCGCTGACTGGGAGACGAGCTTGGTTTCGGACTCCAGATCGGGTGGAGGCTCAGATGCGGCGCTCGGTGAGGTGGACGTCGATGGTGTCGCCGTCGGTCTTGCCGATCGCACGGCGGATGGCCGAGGTGATGGGGAGTTTGTGGGTTCCGTCGCCGAGGGCCATGAATGCGCCTTGGAATGGAAGTCCGTCGACGGTGCCGGACACTTTGACGAGTCCTCGCGTTCCGAAGATGGCCGCCGAGTCCGGCAGTTTCACACAGGTCCAGGTGTCACCTTCTTGAACCTTGCCGAGGGTGGCGCTGAAATGGATGTCAAGGGGTCCGGGCTGAGAAGGCATGGCCATTCTCCCTATTGGCTAAGCGAAGATTCCGACGATGCTACCGATGGCGGCGAGTTTGATAGTCCAGTCGATCGCGAGGGTCGCCGCAGCACTTCGCGTCCTGGAATGGGATCGTGGTCTCCGTAGCCGCTGCATCCGGAGACGATGACCACGGCCGCCAGGAGTATCGGGAACTTCACTCTGGGCGGAGTTCGAGACGCCGTAGGAATTGGGCGTTGATGGCCACGATCACTGTGGAGGCGCTCATCAGCACCGCGGCAGCGGCCGGGGCGAGGACCAGACCGGCCCAGGCGAAAGCTCCGGCGGCGAGAGGGATGGCAACCACGTTGTAGCCGGTGGCCCATACGAGGTTCTGGATCATCTTCCGATAGCCGGCCTGGGACAATCTTCGGATTCCCACGACACCTCGGGGGTCGTCGGACACCAGGACTATTCCGGCCGATTCGATGGCCACGTCGGTGCCGGCACCGATCGCGATCCCCACGTCGGCCTGGGCGAGGGCAGGTGCATCGTTGACACCATCACCAACCATCGCAACCCGCATACCTTGTTCTTGGAGTTCGGCCACCTTGGAATGCTTGTCCTCGGGTAGCACCTCCGCCAAGACCTGGTCGATGCCCAGTTCAGCACCCACCGCCTCGGCGACTTGGTGGGCGTCGCCCGTGATCATTGCCACCTTCACTCCGAGACGGTGCAAATCATCGACCGCCTCCTTCGATTCGGGTCGGATCTCGTCTTCCATGGAGAGAGCACCGATGACCTTGTCGTCTTCGATCACATAGAGGACGGCAGCCCCTCTCTGTTTCCACCCGCTCGCCGCTTTCTCGACCACGGCTGGTATGTCCACGCCCCGCTCGGAGAGCAACGCCGGCCCGCCGACCGCGACCCGATGCCCGTCGACGTCGGCCTCGACACCACGCCCGCTCATCGAATTGAAGCCGGTGGCGGTCGGAACCGAGCCGCGCTCTTTGGCCGCGGTGACGATGGCCCGGGCCAAGGGATGTTCGGAGTCGGCTTCGACCGCAGCGGCCACTGCCAGCAGCCGCGTCTCGTCTGAATCGACAGCCGCCGCGACACCGGTGAGCTTGTGGCTGCCCTTGGTGAGTGTGCCGGTTTTGTCGAAGAGAACTACATCAACGAGGCGCATCCGCTCGAGAGCAAGACGATCCTTGACGAGGATCCCGTTGCGGGCCGCCATCGAAGTGGAGATGGCGATGACCAGAGGTATCGCCAACCCCAAAGCGTGAGGACAGGCAATCACCAAGACCGCGACGGTGCTCATCACAGCCTGGTCGGGTTGGTCTACTACCAGCCATGCGACGAATGTGACCAATGCCGCGGCCACGGCTACATAGAAGAGCACGGCGGCTGCCCGGTCGGCCAGCACCTGGGCTCGGGATCTGGACTCCTGGGCCTGGGCCACGAGGCGCTGGATCCCGGCGAGAGCGGTGTCCTCCCCTACGGCGGTGATCCGGACCCTGATCGAGTTGTCAGTGGCGACCGTGCCCGCCACCACCTGGTCACCAGGGCGTTTTCCGACAGGCTTCGACTCACCGGTAACCATCGACTCGTCAACTTCGACTTC
Source organism: uncultured Acidimicrobiaceae bacterium (assembly GCA_964474055.1). Taxonomy (GTDB): domain Bacteria; phylum Actinomycetota; class Acidimicrobiia; order Spongiisociales; family ZC4RG35; genus JAICND01. The sequence continues at coordinate 7,873 of CAYYRT010000333.1, forward strand.
ACCACTGACGACCTCTCCGTCGGCGGGGACGCGACCACCGGGACGCACCAGGACCACATCTCCGACACCCAGCTCCGACGTGGGCACGGTCTCGGTCCCGGTATCGGTGATCCGCTCCGCCTCGTCGGGCAGCAGTTCGGCGAGAGCAGCCAGGGCGCCTCTGGCCTGGCCGATGGCTCGCATCTCCATCCAATGGCCGAGGAGCATGATCGTGATCAGGGCGGCCAACTCCCACCAGAAGTCGAGGTCGAACCAGCCCAGAGTGGTGGCAGCCGAAGCGAGGAAGGCGACGGTGATCGCCATCCCGATAAGGAGCATCATGCCCGGCTGGCGGTCTCGCACCTCCTGGACCGCTCCCTTGAGGAAGGGCGACCCCCCGTAGAAGAAGATGATCGTGCCCAGGATTGGGGCGATCCAATTGGAGCCCGGGAAAGTCGGGGCGGTGTAGCCGAACCACTCCTGAATCATCTCGCTGTACAAGACGACCGGCAGCGTCAGGGCAAAGGAGAGCCAGAAGCGGTCACGGAACATGGCCACGTTGTGGCCGGCATGCTTGTCGTGCCCACCGCCGGCATGGCCATGAGGAGCGGCTTGCGTCACTTTCTGTCCGGCCTGGCCATGGACTTCCGTCATCTCATGGTCCTCGTGGGGATCATGGTCAGACCTGTGACTGTGGTTTGAGTGGTCGGTCAGGATCGGGGTCCTTTGCTATCCGTTTCGGTGCAATCCAAACCTTTGGGGTTATGAGCTCGACAAGGATATTGGCTTCTCGTCGGGCGAGTCACGGGACACGGTGAATAGCCGGTTTACGGTCGACTCGGCGCGGTCGAGCCATTGGCCCCGTCTCGACCGACCCCACGCCACGTGGAGACGCCCGTCGAGGTGGGCCTCCATCACCTGGGGGTGCACGTAAGAACTGCGGCACACCTGCCGTGTGTTGCCCAGTTTTTCTGCGGTCAAGTCGATCGCCTCGAGGACTGCGGCCTCCCGATCCTCACCGAGCTCACCAGCCAGATAGCTGGCCACGGAGGTCGAGGCACCCCAGGTCCGGAAGTCTTTGGCCGTGATCCGGCGTCCCATCATCCGGGTAAGTTCCGCATTCACATCGGCGGACGTAACCGCGCTCGGCCCTGACTCAGATTCGTAGCTGAACAGAGTCTCCCCGGACAGTTCCTGGCAGCGAGCGATGAGTTGGGCGAGCCGCTGGTCGCGGAAGACGATCTCGTGTTCGGCGCCACCCTTGCCGGTGAAGTCCAGGTGCACGTGGAGACCGTCTATGGCGACGTGATCGCATGTGAGAGTCGTCAAGCCGTATGCGTCGTTCTCCTCGGCGTACCGACGGTTGCCGATCCTGATCAAGGTTCGGTCGAGTACCGCGATGGCGAGAGCTACCACCTTCTCTCGGGGAAGGCCAGGTCTTCTGAGTTGACGGTCGATGTCCCGACGCAGCTTGCCAATCCGGCGCCCGAACTCAGCCATCCGAGCGAACTTGACCTCATCCCGGATCTCTTCCCACACCGGGTGATATATGTACTGCTTCCTCTCGGCGGCGTCGCGTCCGGTGGCCAAGATGTGCCCATCGGGGTCCGGGGAGATCCAGACATCCTTCCATGCCGGAGGGATCACGAGGAGCCTGATCCACTCCCGGGTGTCGTCGTCCACCGTGCTCCCATCGGGGTCGACGTAGCTGAACCCCTTGCCCCGTCTCAGACGGCGGATGCCAGGGCTCTCGTCATGACTGACGACCAGCCCTGCCTGGACCGCCAGATCATCAACAGTGAGAGTCTCCATCGAGGTTACGGTAGGCCGCCGGTGCCCAAACCAAACGCGTTCCTCCCGAGCGAGGCACTCCCGGG
>CAYYRT010000334.1:0-7624 GCA_964474055.1 uncultured Acidimicrobiaceae bacterium
CGCGTCGATGCGGCTCGACCCCCAAAGCGCGATCGACGCATCGCCCTCACCCGCGCCATAAGCGGCGGCCTCTCACCCTACGTCTCATGCGTCTGTTGGATGTACTAGGTGAACGCGGCTGAGACGCATGAGACGTTTCACTGGGAATCGGTATGCGGTACCAAACTCGCCCTCATCGGCCGGATCCACGCTCGGATCGGGCTCTTTCGTGCCCGCGGCGCCAGGAGCGAGAGCGAGAACGATTGCAGATGGTTACCTGCCGACTGTCTCCGATTCGTGTTCATGCTCCTTTCGCTCTGAGGATGGTCCGAGCGGTCAGCCACAGCAGCGCAGCGATGCACAGGTAGGCAAAGGCGTCCCCGATCAACGGGTATAGCGTTGGGCTGCCTTGAATCGCGAGATTCGCCACCAGGGCGGGGGCATCGGTTGTGAAGGCGTCGACTTGGGCAAGCGTACGTCCCTGCGCATCAACCGCCGTTGACAAACCACTCAACGTGGGGCGGACCAGGGAGACGCCGTTTTCGACCGCGCGGAACACCGCCATTTGCGCGTGCTGAACGCTCACGCTGGCCCAGTCCTTGTACGGCAACAGCAGAATGTCAACCCCTGCTCGCCCCGCCTGGGCCACCAGCCCGGGGAAATCGGCGTCGTAGCAGATCACGGTGGCGAGCCGGCCATAGGGGGTGTCCACCGTAGGCACGACAGAGGGGCCGGCCGCGACCACCATGTTTTCGCCAGGAGTTGGGCGTGCCTTGTGGTAGTCCCAGACGACCGCACCGGCTGGGTCGAGCAGCACGGCCCGATTCTGGAGGAAGGGGTAGTGATCGCTGTTGTTGAAGACGATCAACCCAACCTGAAGATAGACGTGTGCACTGCGCGCGAGCTGAGCGGCTCTTCCGAGCACCGCGGCAGTGTCCTCCTCGAGAGTCGGCGCGGCGGTCTCACTCCAGACGATGATCTTGGCGCCGTTGTCGGCTGCCTGTTGGCTTCGTGTAAACAAGTCGTTCACGATCGGTGTGAAAATGGTGCGTGCAGCGTTCCGTTGGTCGGCTGTGCCAGGCGTCAACTCTTGCGGATTCAGGTCCGTGATCGTGGTGAACAAGTCCTCTCGAGGAACGATGCCCGCCACCTGAACGGTCTTCGCAGCCGGCGGGAAGAAGGCCAGCCGCGCGCCGCCGAAGAGGTGAACCGCAACTAGCACACCAGCAAGGGCAAGCACGGTCATGCGGACCGGTCGCCAATCGAAGGAGTGCTCCCACAGCGCGTTGACCACCGATGCAAACCAGGCGATGAGGAACGTCAGTCCCCACAAGCCCGTGATCGAGACGATCTGCATCAAGGGCAGATTGCCGGACTGTGTGTAGGCCGGTGAATTCCACGTCGCGGCGGCGCTGAAGAATGACGGCAGCACGTCAGAGGCCAGGGGCCCGGCGAGGGTTGAACCCAACCAATCAGCAGTCGTGAGGGCGAGGGGGAAGACGAGCGCCCTCGCAACGCCGCTGACCCGCGGCGTTAGCAACCGGTCGGCGACGTAGCCGGACATCGTCAGCAGTGCGGCGATAGCCCCGCTGATGCCGAGCATGGTTACCGGGGCGAAGCCGATTGCCCACTTGCCGGACATGACAACCGCCATCACCAGCGCAAGTATCGACAGTCCAACCCGCGGGCGCTGGGTGCGTGTAAAGCGCAGCAGAAAGACAGGTGCCAGCCAGGCCGCGATAGGGAGCGCTGGCTGCACCGAGGTGAAGCACAGCAGGAGCGCACCGACGATGAGCCAGAGCCACGACCGACGATCGACGATTCGAGAAGTGTTCATGATGACGGTCCTTCATGCGCTTGAGGCGACGATGCGCCTGTGTCGAGGGCGGCTGAACGTCGAGCCCGAATGCGTTCACTTCCGGCGAACCGCGCACCGCTCGAGGGCTGCGTCACCGGTTTCGGAGTTCATCGCGGTCGTCTTGCCGGTTCCGAGCGATCACGCGGAAATCGGAGTCTCAGCACCGCACGAGCGCGGCTGGCAATTGGTCATGCCGCCTCAGCTGCCGTAGTTCTTGCTTCCGCGCCGGCAGAGGGTCGACGGACGAGGTTGCGGCCCCAGATGGCGAGCACCACGACCGCGAGTCCGGTCTGAATCCCGACTAACAACCACCACATGAGCTCGTAGTCGCTGGGAGCGATCATCGCGCCGGCGTAGGCAAGGACCACGTCGAACCAGGCGTGGAAGAGCAGCGCGATGAACACGCTCCCACGAGTGTGAAGAAAGATCCAGGTGAAGATGACGGAGGTTGGGATCACCTGGAGTAGGAACGGCATCGGCACACGCAACACGGGATCGGAAAGCACGACCGGCAAGTGCCACAGCGACCAGATCACACCTAGGACCAGGCTCGCCGTCAGCGCCGAGCGCGAGGCGAGCAACCGCGGCAGGGCATAGCCCCGCCAGCCAATCTCTTCACTCACGGGCGCAGCCACCGGCAGGACCATGAGGACCACGAACAACAAGGCCGTCGCTGCCAGTTCTGGCTGCTTCGTCCAGTCCAGGGGGGTTGTATCGAAGAGCTGCAGCAGGCCCGCGAGCGCGGCGACAGTCACCACCGGCAGGAGGAGCACCACCGCGTACCAGCCGGGCGCGACGCGCCAGCGGAGGAGTCGACGGCCGAGGTCGCCGAGACCGGCCCAACCGTCGACCAGGACAGCCACGATCAACGCTGCGATCAACACGCCAGCAATGAAGCTGCCGTCAGGCGCCAGCAGCGGGGTGCCATTGATGGCCGCTCCCACTCCCCAAGAAAGGATGAAGGCAAGGCCGAAGAAGCTGACGAGCGGGCTGCGCCGCGTCAGCGCGCGGATGGAATTCATTCGGTGCTCCCTTCGACTCAACAGGCGCCGGCTCAATGGCCGATCCATCGGTGGGAGCATCTGCCGAAGCACAGAGCCCGCCATCGGGGCAGGCCGCGGAATCCGTTAAGGGTTAGCCCTATCTCAGCCGCGGAGGGCGGCGAGCACCGCCAGCACGCGGCGGTGGTCGTCGGGAGCCGGCATGAGCCCCAGCTTCGAAAAGATGCTGGCGATGTGTGCCTCGATGGTCTTCGGCGCGAGGAAGAGCCTGTCGCAGATGGCCTGGTTCGAGCGGCCCTCCGCCATCAGCGCAAGGACTTCGCGTTCCCGCTCCGTCAGATTGTCCAGGGGCACCCTTGCGCGCTGTCGTCGGACAAGCTGGCCGACGACCTCGGGGTCGATTATCGAGCCGCCACGGGCGATCCGGCGGATGGCGTCGGCGAAGTCATCGAGGTCCTGGACGCGGTCCTTGAGGAGGTAGCCCATGCCTCCCGCGCCATCCGCCACGAGCCGCAGGGCGAAGGTCGTCTCGACGTACTGGGACAGGACGAGAATGCCCACCGCGGCGCCATGCTCTGCCCGGATGGACTCGGCGGCCCGGAGCCCTTCGTCGGTGTGGGTTGGTGGCATCCGGATATCGGTGATCGCGACGTCTGGGCGGTGCTCACTGACCGCTGCCAGGAGCTGCTGTGCATCGGCTGCCTGGGCGACGACGTCGAATTCCGCTTCCGCTAACAGTCGCGCCATGCCCTCGCGAAGGAGGAGCGAGTCGTCGGCCAGCACCAGGCGGAGGGTCATTGAGGATCGATGAGCGAGCGAAGTGCCGCGCCCGACAGCTCGTCCTTGGCGATGAAGCCCAAGACCCGGCTGTTGGCCACTCGCGGTCCGTACGCGGATGCGTCGCGGCTGGAGGTAAGCACCACGAACGGGGGAGGGCCGTCCGCCGCCAGCGCGTGGGCGACTTCGAATCCCTCCACATCCGGGAGTCCGATGTCGAGAAGTACGAGATGGGGTCTGAGCGAACGAGCCGCTGCGAGACCGGAGGTGCCGGTCTCGGCTTCACCGATGACCAAGAAACCGTCGGCCTCAAGCAGCGCACGTGCCTGAACGCGAAATGCGGCATGGTCATCGACGATGAGGATCGTGTTCATGTCTCCCATAGTGTTATCAGCGAGCATGAGTTCCAACAGGGCTAGCCCGGTATCTCCACGTCTGACTTCCGCCTCGCGTCCAAAGGCAGGGCAGACCCTGCCCCAAAGTGCGGGGCGTCCCCGATGATTCGCGCTCGGATCGGCCCACCCTTACGTCGTCACCTCGGCGCACGACATGAGGAGGAGCGGATCCCGATGACCATTGCTATCTCGATGACGGGTCTCACAAAACACTACCGCGGGGTGCAGGCGCTGACCGATCTCAGTCTGGACGTGCCGGCCGGCACAGTCTTCGGCTTCCTTGGTCCGAACGGCGCCGGTAAGACGACGGCGCTCAGGGTCCTTGCCGGCCTCGCCCGGGCGACGGCCGGCAGCGCAACTGTCAATGGCGTACCGGTGTCGCCAGATGGCGAGCATAGACGCGAGCTGGGTTACCTCGCCCAGGAGCCGCGCTTCTACGGCTGGATGACCGGGCGGGAAACGCTCCGCTTTGTCGCGCGCTTTCGCGGACCGGACCCCGGCCGGGAGAGGCGCATCGGCCGATTGCTCGAGCGGGTCGGCCTGGACGATTCCGCCGATCGGCGGACGTCGACCTACTCCGGCGGAATGCGCCAGCGCTTGGGGATCGCGCAGGCGCTGGCCGGGCGTCCGTCGGTCGTCCTGCTTGACGAGCCGGCTTCATCCCTGGATCCGATCGGCCGGAAGGCCGTGCTGGAGCTTATGCAGGAGCTCAAGGGCGAAACCACGGTCTTCTACTCCACTCACATCCTCGATGACGTGCAGCGGGTCAGCGATCACGTCGCCATCCTGGATCACGGCCGGCTCGTCAAGGCGGCGCCGACCAGCGTCCTGCTCGGGTCGTTCACCAGGAACATGCTGCGCGTCGTGCTCGGGGGCGCCAGTGCGGCGACCGAGGGCAACCTGCGGGAGCTGCCGGGCGTGGTCACTGCGAGCCTCGCATCGCGTGACGGCGACTCTTGGACGTACGACGTCACCACGCACGACTCCGCCACCGGCGATGTTCAGCGCGAGATTACCCGCTTCGCGGTGGAGGCCGGCCTGACGCTACTGAGTAACACGGAGGAGACGCTCGACCTCGAGACCGTCTTCCTGCGCCTGATCGACCCGAAGGAGGTGGCGGCATGACCGTTGATTCGGTGGCTCTCGAACCCCTGCCCAGAGGGCGCCGTGGGGGTGGGCTGTTCCTCGGCCTAAGCACCGAGCTTCGCAAGGAAACCATGGAGTGGGTCCGCGGCCGGCGCGCGCTCGTCGTCGGCCTCATCTCGCTCGCCGCCGCCGCATTCTCGACGGTCATCTCGTTCATTGCCGGCGAGGCACCTCCCGGCGCACCGCCGCTGTCGATGGACCCAACCACGAACGTCCTTCTCGGCTGGGGCAGCCTTAGCTTTGAGCTCGTCGTACTGCTCGCCACCATCGGCCTCCTCTCCGCGGAGCGCGATCGGGGGACGCTGGCGTGGAGCCTCAGCCATCCCGTCTCACGGACGAGTGTGCTGGCGGCCAAATGGGGCGCCGCGCTGCTCGTCTATGGCGTCGTTGGGATCTTCATTCCGCTCGCCGTGTCGAGCGCCGTGGCGACGGTCGTGTACGGCTCCGTGCCGAACCTGGGCGCAGTCGGCCTGTTCGCGGGACTGTACCTGATGGTCCCGGCGTTCTACATCGGCCTGACCGTCGCCCTGGGGACCTTCGTCAGGAGCACGCCGGCCATTGCCGCAATTGGACTCGCGGTCATGTTCCTGCCATCGGTCTTCGGGGGACTGCTGCCCATCGTCAGGGAGGCGTCGCCGACATCGATCGGTGGCTGGGCGTTAGCAACGGCAGTCGGTCAATCGGCTCCGATGCTTCCGCTCGTCGGATGGCTGGCGGCAATGGCCGTGTTGGGCATCGGTGCGAAGCTCGTGTTCGACCGCCAAGAGTTCTGACTTCAGGGTCTGCGCCGATCCGCCCGACAGGCGTCTGTGACACTATCCCGCTAATGGGCGCATGGTCGACCCGGTTGATCGTCGGCGGCCTCGGGCTCGTGTGGGGTCTCGCCGCCGAAGCCCTCTACCACCGCGCTGGCGTCCCCGCATACGAGGTTCTGCTCGACCTGGCCATCGGGTGGACCTACCTGTACGGCGGTCTGGCGATATGGGCGAGCCGGCCGGCGAATCCCAGCGGTCGGATGATGACCCTCGTCGGGTTGACGTGGTTCATCGGGAACGTTGGCGTCTCAGACATCAGCGGGCTCCACGAGATCGCATCAGTCTTCGGCGACATCGCGGCCGTGGCACTCATCGCCTTGGTCCTCGCGTACCCATCTGGACGTCTGGAAACGCGGCTCGATCGGGCGACCATCTTCATCCTCGCCGTTGGCAGCATCGTGAACAACACGATCCAGTTCCTTCCGGTGCCGTCCGACTTCGATGTCGGACTTGGCCGGTTGATCGGTGGTGTGGCGCTGACGGGCTTCGCCGGAGTCGTCGTGATCCGGCGGTGGGTGGTGGCACCTCGTCGCAGGCGCCCGGAGCTTCTGCCAGTACTCATCGCGGGCTCGATCTTGATGGGGGTGCTCGTCACCAACCTCGTCATCCAGATCATCCCCGCACCCGAAGCGATCGAGTCGTTCCTCGTCGCGGGCAAGACTCTGGCTCCCGCTGCCATCCCGCTCGCGCTATTGGTCGGTTTCTATCGCCAGAGCGAGCTGAGACAGCGAGCTCTGGTGGACGCGATGCCAGATCTGATGATCCGACTCACGCGCGATGGCCGTTATCTCGACATCCAGACGGGGAATTCCGCCCTCCTCGGCGGCGCGGTCCCGCCAGCAGGCGTCGATCGGATCGAAGATGTTCTCCCGGCGGACGCAGCCGAGGCTATCCGATCGGCGGCGTCGATGGCGATGGGCACTGGCTCTCTGCAGACGTCAGATGTCGTCGTGGAACTGCCCGGTGGACGACGCGAGTTCGAGATACGAGTCACGCCGAGCGGCGCCGACGAGGCGACCGCGATCATTCGCGACTTCACCGACCAGCGAGCAGCTCAGGCGGAACTTCGCCGGTCGCGCGCTCGGATGGTGGAGGCGACCGATGCCGAACGGCGCCGTCTCGAGCGGGATCTCCACGATGGAGCCCAACAGCGACTCGTCTCGGCATCGTTGGCGCTGCGGTTGGCCCGATCCAGACTGGGACGCGGCACCGATCGCGGGGCGATGGCGAGTCTGGATGAGGCGGCGGATCAGCTCAGAACCGCCGTAGTCGAGCTGCGCGAGCTCGCCCGCGGAATCCACCCGGCGGTTCTCACTCAGGCAGGCCTGGGAGCGGCCATCGACATTCTGGCTGATCGGTCGACGGTGCCGACGGACGTGACTGTTCTGCCCGATCGGCGGTTGCCCCGCGCCGTCGAGGCCAGCGCATATTTCGTGGTGTCCGAGGCACTGGCCAACGTGGCCAAGTACGCCTCTGCGACGAGGGCGACCATCAGCGCCGAGTGTGCCGGTACGTCATTGCGTGTCGAGGTTGCCGACGATGGGGTGGGTGGAGCAGACGCGGGCGGTGGGAGCGGGCTGCGTGGACTCGCCGACCGAGTGACGGCCCTCGGGGGCAGTCTGTCGGTGGTGAGTCCGGCTGGTGGCGGCACCC
>CAYYRT010000335.1:0-3715 GCA_964474055.1 uncultured Acidimicrobiaceae bacterium
GGTCGAGAACCGGGAGCGCGCCGACCGGCTGGCCGCCGAGCTCAAGAAGGTCTACGTCGAGGCCGAGAAGCTCCGCACCGAGGCCACCGTCGCCAAGCAGCGCATCAGCCAGCTCGAGCGCCAGCTCCGGCGCCCCCCGCGTGCCAGCGCTGCGAAGCAGCGCTGATGGGGGAGTGCGGGGGCCATATCTGGGCCCCCGCATAAGAAAGAAAAGGGCGCTGCCCTGCGGCCGCCCGGCCGACCTGCTAACCGGACGACCCGCCTTCCTCAAGGTCGGGGCAACACCACCGCTTTGGCTATCTGCTTGAAGTACCGGGAGTAGGCAGGTCCTGACCAGATCCCGCGTAGTGACGGGGATGCAAGACGCCACATAGGGGCACGCTTCGGTGGCAATGACGACGCAATATCGACTCGAGCCCCGAGCGTTTCACCAGGATAGGGAATCCTCGGCCGGTCTCCAACTACCTGCTACACCGTCGCTTCTGACCTTTCTTACTAGTTCGGCTCCGTGACAACTCGGTTTGTCACAGGCGCCCCGAGTCACGCCGGTAAGATTCAGGTGTCCTTACTGCTTGAACAGCGGTCGCGTCGACGCAAATCCTCGTCCGGCGGCAACGCCATCGAGCATCCGCAGTACGACCCTACCCGATCTACGCTAGAGTAGCGAGCCCGATGGCTGCGACGGACGAGCGTAAGCCGGTCACCGTTCTGTTCGCCGATCTCAAGGGCTCGGCGGAACTCGCTACCCAACACGACCCCGAGCACCTCCGTGCGCTGCTGTCGGCCTTCTTTGACGAGATGCGTCAGCAGATCGAGGCCTTCGGTGGCACCGTCGAGAAGTTCGCCGGTGACGCCATCATGGCTGTCTTCGGGGTGCCGCGGGTCAACGAGGATGACGCCGAGCGCGCGGTGCGCGCCGCCTTCGCCATGCAAGAGAGCCTGGCTCAGCTCAACCCAATGTTTGATCAGGAGTACGGCACGCACCTCGTCCTGCGGATCGGAATCGCCACGGGGGAAGCGGTGGCGGCCAGCCGGGCTGTGAACGATTTTATGGTGACGGGCGAGGTGCCGAACCTGGCAGCGCGCCTGCAATCCGTCGGCGACGGCATCACGGTTAGCGAGACCACTTACCGCCTGCTTGCCCCGCGACTGAATGCCGAGCGCCTCGCGCCACTCTCGCTGAAGGGCTTCAGCCGCCCGATCATCGCGTACCGAGCGTTGGAGCTTCGCGAGACCGAGCGCCGCCACAGGGGCGTCACCGGCCTGACATCGCCCGTCGTGGGCCGGGATCGCGAGCAGGCCTCGCTTTCGGCCTGCCTGGAGGACCTGCGGCGCGGCCGCGGGCAGGTGGTCTCCATCGTGGGCGAGGCTGGGATCGGGAAGTCGCGTCTGAAGATCGAGCAGCACGAGCACCTTCCCGAGGGCATCCGGTGGTTCGAAGGACGCTGTCAATCCTACACGCAGAGCACGACCTACGCGCCGATCATCCAGATTCTTCGAGGTGTGCTAGGGCTCGGGCCTACCGAGGCGCCGGCCATCGCCCGGACTAAGCTTCGAGCTGCGGGGCGGGCGCTCAGCGGGTCCGAAGCCGGACACACCCAGGGCGCCTTGGCTCACTTGCTTGGAATCGACTTGGGCCCCGGCCAGGCTCAGGGCGCACCCACCGACCCGCGGGAGCTCCAGTCCCAGCTCGTTCTGGCCACCCGCGCATTGCTTCAGGGACTCGCGGAGCGGAGTCCTGTGATCGTGGCGGTCGAAGACCTGCACTGGGCCGATCCAGCCTCAGTCGACCTTCTGACCTTGCTGCTCGAGCTCACCGATTTTCAGCCGCTCATGATCCTGGTAACGAGCCGTCCGGACACTGAGGGGGACGCCTGGACGTTCCGCCTCCATGCTGACCGCAACTTCGGGCACCGGCTAACCGAGCTGCGGCTGGCTCCCCTCGCGGCCGAGGACAGCCAGCGATTGACCGATCACCTCTTGCGTGTTTCGGACCTTCCGGAGGGGATCCGCGAGCGAATCCTCGCACGGGCAGAAGGGAATCCGCTCTTCCTCGAGGAGATCATCCGTGGGCTGATCGAGGAGGGTGTGCTCCGGCGCGAGGGTGATCGCTGGACAGCCGCGGGCACCCCGGAGCAATGGACGATCCCAACTACGCTGCGCGGAATGATCGGCGCCCGCATCGATCGCCTGCCCGTCGCGGCCAAGGCGCTCCTCCAGCACGCCGCGGTAATCGGCCGATTCTTCGGGTACCGCACCCTGCGCGCTCTCAGCGACGAGCCGGCCGAACTGGACCGGGCCTTGGCCCACCTGCTCCGCGCGGAACTGATTCGAGAGTTTGCCTCTGTGCCCGAGCGCCAGTACATCTTCAAGCACGCCTTGACGCAGGAGGCGGCCGAGGCGAGCTTGCTGGCGGAGCAGCGGCGAGACCTCCACGGCCGGGTCGCCCACCACCTGGAGTCCACACTCGGTGCCGGGGCGGCGGAGCAGGCAGCGTTGCTCGCCCACCATTGGTACCATGCCGCCGAGTGGGACAAGGCCCTCGATCAAACGCTCGCCGCCGCCACCCGAGCGCGGGAGTTCTACGATCGTCCCGCGGCGAGCGGGCACTACTGGAAAGCTCTCGAGCTCTTCGATCGGGTCCCGCGGACCGCGGATCGGCAGCGGCAGCATGCGGACGCGATCCAGGCTCTGGTGCTGCTACCGGGCTTCGCGCGCGATCAGTCGATGGTGCAGCTAGCTGTCCAGCACCTCGATCGAGCTCTCCGAGACGCGGTCGAGCGGGGAGATGCCGTGGCCCGCGCGAAGGTGCAGGCGCTGAAAGGTGCTGTCACCAGGGACGAGAAGATTCTGAAGGAGGCGCTGGCTCGAGCCGAGAGCTGCGGTGACCCTCTCGCCCATGCCTACGTCAGGGATCGCTACGGAGCCTATTTGGGGGCGAGCGGGCGCTGGGACGACGCGCTTACCCAGTACGCCCGATCAATCGTTATCTACGCGGACCAGGGTGCTCGTATCCAGCACGCCATGAGCATCACCTACGGAGGTCGGTGCTACTCCGCGCGGGCCGGGCGGCTCGTCGATTCGCTAGGGTTCGCGCGCGAGTTTCGGGAGATTGCCACCGAGCTGGGGAACGCTCCGCTTCTAGCCTGCCGCGCGATGGAAGCTGAGCCCTATCTTTATCAGGGCGCCTGGGACGACGTCATCCGTGTCGCGGAGGAGAGCCTGCCCATCGCGTGGCAGATCGGCGAAACGATGGTGATCCTTTTCGGCTCGGCCTGGCTCGGCCTCGCCTACCTCAAGAAGGGCCGGCTCGCCGACGCCCGCCGCGTCATCGATCACGCCATCGCGCTCTGGCAAGCGAGGCGGGACTCGACGCTCTTCTCCTTGGCCTACCTGACCACGGCCGCCGCGCTGGCGCGCCTCGCCGGAGGCGAGACTGAGGCCGCGCTGGAGAGCGCGCGGAAGGCGCTCGACTACGCCGACCGTAGTCGCTTTCGTCTCGAGCAGGGCGTGGCGCACCGGGTGCTAGGGCAGGCGTATGCGGCGACGGATAGTCCAGCCGAAGCGGACGCGGCCTTCCGCGAGAGCCTCGGAATCCTGGAAGACATCCGCTCCTGGCCCGAGGTTGGCCAGACATTGCTCGCGTACGGCAGCTTCAAGCTCCGCAGCAATCCTGTCGAAGGCCGGACCCTCATTGAGCGGGCGCGGGCGATGT
>CAYYRT010000336.1:0-3165 GCA_964474055.1 uncultured Acidimicrobiaceae bacterium
CCGCCGCCGTTGCGTACGGCGCGCACACCAGAACCGCGTGAGCGACTGCCGAGTGAGTGTCTCTGACCGGACACGTGACCTGTCACGCTCAAGGCGTACCGTTCGGGGATGAGCGGACGGCCGCCACAACGCCGAGTACGACTGGTTCGAGATCGCGATGCCACGCCCGACGACTTCCTCCGGCGCGTAGAAGGGGAAGGCGCCGACTGGATCGCCGTTCCAGACGCCTCCCGGCGCTATTGGCAGGGCACTGCCGTCCCGGTCATCGGAGCGCGCGAGTACCGGACGCTCCCTAGCGGTTTGATCGTTCCCGCGCAGGTGGCGGCTGGACCCCAGCCTATCGATCTGATCCAAGTGTTCCTGACGGCAGAAGAGGTCTTTGGTCGGCGCTTTGGAATGCCCTTCGTCGAGGAGGAGCTGCTGCACGTTGATCGCGACAGGTTGCTAGTGCGCTGCGCGAGGATCCTGGGTGCGTACGAGAAGATGCAGGCCGACCGGCGACAGCTCGACGATGGTCTCGTCGGCAACTGGTTCACTGAGCCGACAGCCACGCGCGTCCGCGAAGCTCTCCGCGGTGACAGGCGGCTCATGGCGCCGCAAGGACTACTGATGCTGATGCGATACGCACTCGTGGTCTCGCCCACAGAGCCGCCCGATGACCGACTCGGGCGTTTCCCGGCATTGCTCATGGCGCTTCAAGACGCGCTCGGTGGACGCCGAGACCTGGCCGACCGTCCTGACTCCCCGGTCGTCTTCGGAGGCGACACCGAGTCAACTCTCTTCCGCGAGATGGTCCAGAACCAGGCCTTCTACGCCAGCGTTGATACGGGGACCATGCTCGCGCGGCACCACCTCCACTGGAACGTCCTGCCGGAACGGATGCACGACGATCCAAGGCGGGAGGACCTCGTGCGCCTGTTCGCGGAAGCCACAGGCGTCCCGTTCGACGACTTTGTTGCCGTGGGTCTCGCTCTCTGGGCCATCGTTGAGATGCGCGACTTCTACCCAGTTCCCCGCGCGGCGCTGGGCCTCAAGCTACCGCCGGAGCGACTGGAAGCCGCTCTCAATCTGCTCTCGCGGACGGCGGAGGAGATGCGCGAAGAAATACTGCGCCGGGACGCTGAGTTCGACGCCCAGTGGTCGTTTGACACCTTCCGCTTGTTCCCAGTGATCCGTATGGATGATGGCCAGCTCCTGGTTGTTTCGAAGGATCTTCTGCTTCAGCGAATGTTCACTTGGCTGCCTATCCATGACCTTCGGCACGGTCTCGAACAGCAAGGGCCCGAGGGCTTGCGAAGCGGGGTGCGCGCCTACCAATGGTTCCGAGCTATCGCCGAAGCTGAGGCAATGGAGTCGCTGAACAACCTCATGCCGTCCGTCGGCGGCGTGCGGCGGTTCTATGGCGAAGAGCAGATCCAGGCTGCCTTCGGCATGCAGGTGAAGAATGCAGACGCAGTCTTGGACTATGGCGACGCTTGGGTGGTCCTTGAGGTTTCGACCCGTCACCTCACGCGGGAGTCGGTAGCTGGCGGCTCGGCAGAGGCGTTGGAGAAAGACCTTGAGCGTGGGGTGATCAAGAAGGTCGGACAGATTGACTCAACCATCGGTCAGCTGATCCGGGACGAAACACTGCTCACAGGGCACCCGGCCATGGCCCGCCGCCGGTACGTCGGCGTCCTCGTTGTTACCGAAGGCTTTCCAGTGAACCCGATGACCATGACAGCCATTCACGGGCGGCTGGCAGAGAGGCGGCTTCTTATGGACCCCCGTATCGGACCCCTCCACATTCTCGACCAGGAGGATCTGAACATTGTGGAGGCTGTCACCGAGTCAGGTGGCCCGAGCCTATTGCAACTTCTCGAGGACCACGAGCGCGGAAACCTCCGCAACATGGATTTCAAGAGCTGGCTGATTGCTGAACGCGGGCTTGAGGCGGGTCGGCCGGAACGGATCGCCGGCCCCTACGAGAATGCTTGGCGCCCCGTCTTGGCGGTTGCCCAAGAAGCGATGGTGAAGCCGGACGAATGAGCCGTGGGCACTCGAGCCCTACCGCTTCGGCGCGATGGTCGCGAAGCTGTAGTCAGCTCCTGAGCTCAGTTACTGTGCGTGCGATCGGCGCGGCGTACGCGTAGGCCCCGACGCGGAAGCCCCGGCTGGCGAAGCGTGGGTGATACCCGACGACCCATGCCCGACCATCGACCTTGCCGGCGGCGATGAGGGCCCCTCCGCCTTCGGCAGCTCGTCGAGTCTGGCTGGCTTCGCCGCCGAGTGCCAGTACGACGGTCCACAGATAATCACCACCTCAGCCGGATCGAGCATGTCGACTTCGGCGCGCAGGAGGTCGCCGACGAACGGATCCTGGCCGTCCTTCTGCGCTCCCCAAGGGCTGTCACCGGGCTTGTCCCATCCGACCACGGCCATTCGCTGCCGGGCACCAGCGTTTCGACCAGCGTCTTAGAGAAGAGCCAAAACGTCGATCGTGCCCGCTTGCCGACCTCGAGTACCGTCGCGATCGGCTCCGGGGCATCCGCGTGCCAGGCGCGTGTTCCGGACCGGATCCGGGCTCGTCCCTCGGCCGTGCGCGCCTCCGTCGCCTGCCAACGCGCGCTGCACTCCTCGGGATCCCAACAGCTGCGACGCCTCGCCGATGTAGGCGCCTTCTTGGCCGATGCCGGTAAAGCGGAAGCGGTAGACACCGGCGTCGTCGGGCAACCGCGGGAACTGCAGTCCGCCGGCGCCGAGGGTGACGGCGCCGGCATTGCGCCAGTCAAAGGAAACGCAGACGCGCATTGGCATCCCTCCTCGGCGCCGAGTTGTACGGGGCAGGCGCTCGCGCGTGCGGCGCGCAAGGGCTGCACGGTGGCCAGCGGTCGCCCTTGACGCCGCGGACTCGTTGCCCAACCACCAACTGATCGGGGCTCAGGTGCTACGCACCAGTGACACCTGCATACCCTCGCGTCCCCTCAATAGGACTGCCGCGGCAGCGCTCGCTTTCACACGGGAACGTCGTCTCTCGGCGACATGACGAGGCGGAAGACCTGACGGCGACCGGACAATCCCTTGAGCGCATGGGTGCCGGCCTCCTCGAGCACCACGTCCGAGCCGTCCAGCAGTTCGCTGGTCGTCGACGTGACGAACACTTCGTCCGGACCTGCCAGGGACATC
>CAYYRT010000337.1:0-10603 GCA_964474055.1 uncultured Acidimicrobiaceae bacterium
TGGACCGGCTGAGCTCGTCAGCCGGCGGCCGCCATCGGCGCGCAGGACTCTTCTCCCGCGAAGAGGGGCCGAACCGCGATCGAGTATTCGGTGCCGCCGTCCTCCCAGGTGCTCTCCTGACTGGCCTGCGCGAATACCGACAGCAATGAGGTCATCTCGTCGCCTTCGAACGTGGCGCACCGCCAGGTGGTGAGGTTGGTCGAGGTCATCTCCTCATAGGAGACCGACAACGGCCACGGTTTGACATCGGCAAACCCGGGCTCGGCCGGGAACTCGCGGATTCCCGCCAGCACCTGGATCACGGTCGGTTCGAAGGGGCCTCCCGGCGAGGAGAATCCGAGGTTTTCCAGTTCGGTTAACAGATTGGCGAGTTGGGGTACCCGCACGTCGGTGAAGTCGACGCCCCCCAGCGGATCGGTGGCCAGGCTCAGGGCATACACGGAGAATCGATGTGCGCCGTCCTGGTTGTAGAACATCACAGTCGTGTTCGAGGCGTCGGCGATGAAGTTGGCCGCCTCGTTGTTGGTTTCGTCGACGATGTTGACAAAGCCGAGGGTGTCAAGCTCCTCGAGGACGAACAGCATCGTCTCATCGTCGAGAAGGCTCTGCTGATAGGGGATCAGCAGCGGAGCCGGGAAGATCTCGATCATCGCCCCTTGTGTGATCAAGCTGCCGTCTCGGAGCAGGATCAGGCGGGGGCCCTGGCGCACCATGAAATCGGGGGGGACAAAGCCGCCTTCGTCCCGAACGATCATCAAAGCGGAGGCCGGGTCGTCGTTGAGTCTCAAAGTTGAGGCAAGCCCGCCACCTTCGCCGGTGCCACAGGCCACGGCCATGAGGGCAAACGTCAATAAGGCGATCAGTTTCGTTCGCATGGGCTTTGGACGGCGGTCGGACGCCGGCGGTTCCCTCAGCGGTTCTCGTACTCGGTCAATGCCTCGTCGATGAGGTCGATGGCCCAGTCAAGTTCGGCCTGGGTGGTTACCAGGGCTGGAACAAAGCGGATGACGTTGGCGTCGGGGCCACAATCGATGACGATGAGATTCCGCTCCAGGCAGAAACGGCTGATGTGCGTGAACGCCTCCGGACTCGGCTCCCTGGTTTCGGGATCCTTGACCAGTTCGATACCGATCATCAGCCCCAACCCGCGGACGTCGCCGATGGTCGGGTGGTCGGTGGTGAGTTTCTCGAAGCGAGAGAAAGCCTGGACTGATAAATCCCGGGCGTGAGGAAACAGGTCACCCATGGTGTCCATGACCGCTACTGCTGCTGCACACGCGACCGGGTTGCCGCCAAAAGTGGTGCCGTGTGATCCTCGCGGCCAGGCGTCGATCATTTCGGCGGAAGCTCCATACGCCGAGAGCGGGAAACCGTTGGCGATGCCCTTGCCGAGGGCTATGACATCGGGTTTGGCTTCATAGTGATCAGAAGCAAACCATTCGGCGGTTCGTCCAAACCCGGACTGCACTTCGTCATACACCAGTTTGATTCCGTGACTCCTTGCGAGACCAGCGACCTCGTTGAGAAAACGGGCCGGGGCGGGGTAGTAGCCACCCTCGCCCTGCACGGGCTCGATCAGGAAACCGGCGATGTTGGAGGGGAGCACCTCGTGCTTGAACATCATCGACAACTCCCAGAGGCAGTGGTCGACTGCCTGGTCCTCGGTCATCCCCCAGCGATACGGGTGGGGGTAGGGGGCCACGAAGACCGAGCCGAGGAGCGGGTGGTAACCCTCGCGATATTTGGCGTTGGAGGTCGTGTAGGACAGCGATCCCATGGTCCGTCCGTGAAACGCTCCCCGGAATACGACCAGGCCCTGGCGACCGGTGACCTTGCGGGTCACCTTCACGGCCGCCTCCACTGCCTCGGCGCCGGAGTTGGCAAAACCGAACTTCTCGATGGCGGGAGGAGTGATCGCCCGGAGGCGCTCGGCTGCCTCGACGATCGAGTCGTATCTGAAGATGCAGCCGGAATGGATGAATCGATCGATCTGCTGGTGCGCGGCCGCGACCACAGCCGGGTGGTTATGACCCAGGTTGGTTACGGCCGTGCCGCAGGCGAAGTCGGCATAACGACGGCCGTCGGCCGTGTAGACCCAGATACCTTCGGCCCGCTCGGCGATGATGTCGGTGTCGAAGGCCAGGACCGGGGCGATGACGTTCTGATGGCGAGAGATGAGATCAGACATGGGAAGTGCTCCTTGGGGAAACCGTCGGAAATGAGACAGCGGCGCGCCGGCGCTGTTTACGGAGCAGCGAAAAGGCTCGCCCGCTCATATCGGGGCTCACAAAGCATGCCCACATCCTACCGACGGTGGCCGAGCGGCATAGGGCCAGGTTGGCCAGCCGGGTGCCGGTAGGGCTATTTCCGAGGTCTAAGCTGGCGGTGAGCGAGTCTCTCGCCTCACCTGCAAACCGGGTGCCTACACCATCCGGCAACGCGCGGGGAAAGGTGACCTCTGTCATCGAGACGTGAATCTCCGTGTTGGTCCCGAGCATGACGGGCGCCATTGGCCGAGGTGTGGGCTCCCAGCGGCGGCCCGTGTGCGGAGGTACAACATGACCACTCAGAAGAAACTGAAGGCGCTGGTCCGCGCCCGAATGGACAAGACCGGCGAGAGCTACACCATCGCCCGACGCCGCGTGCTCAATGCTCAGCCGGTGAGCGATTATCCCCTAAGGGGAGGCGTTCACCCTGACACGGCGGCGTTGGCCAACGTTCTCGCCAGCCGCGGAATCGTCGATCCCACCACCAACAGCCCGATCAGCGAGGCCCTGGTCCTGGGTTTGGGAGGTGGTTTGGGGGCCGGATACATTCTTTGGGAGTTCCACGAAGACAAGGGCGACCGCCGGGTCGTGACTCCCGCATTTCGCAACCAGTGGCAATACCCGGACCGTTGGTTTCGGAAGACCTGTGATCGCCTTGGCGTCCCCGTGACTGTGAGGGAGACCACCGGCGAGAAGCGAGCATCTCAGCAGCTGATCGAGGCCCTCGAGGCAGGTCTGCCAGCGGTGGCCTTTGTGTCAGTGGCCCTTCTTCCTTACTGGCATCTGCCTGAGGCAGAGGCGAAATGGTGGGGTTACACAGTTGCGCTCTATGGTCGTGAGGGCGACCGGCTACTCGTCGACGATCGCAATCGGGGCCGTCTGACCATCTCTTTGGGGGAAGCCGCCAAGGCGCGGGGGCGGATCCCTTCCTACAAAAACCGCCTCCTCGTCCCCGACCCGGCGGCGACGGAGCTCACAGAAGAGCGTTTGGTCGCTTCGATCAACCTGGCTCTCGGAGAGCAGGTCGAGCACCTCTCGTCCGGCTCTGACTCGTTCTCGCTGCCCGCCTTCCGCAAGTGGGCGAAGATGTTGACCGACGAGCGCCATCCCAAAGGCTGGCCGCTGGTATTCGCCGACGGCCGCGGCTTGCTCAGGGCCCTCGTATCGACCCACGAGTCGACCACGGAGTCTGGAATCTTCGGTGGCAACCTGCGGTTGCTCTTCGTCGAGTTTCTGATCGAGGCCTCCCGTCTGACCGGACGGGACCTAGACGCACCGGCGCACTCATATCGCCAGGCGGCAACTGCCTGGGAGAAGCTCGCTGCGACCTGTTTGGCCGCTCCCGTGGTCAAGGAGATGGTGGACCTCGATGCCCGCCGGAGGTCAGCCGTGGCCAGGGGAGACGCAGGGTGGGAGGAGGCCGCTGCGGTGGCATCCCGGAGCAGTGCCCTGCTCCAACAAGGCGACATTGGCCTGGACGCCCCGGGAAGAAGTCAGCTCTTTCAGGACATGGCCGATGCGCTCACGGAGGCCCATCTTTCGGAAGTGGCTGCTTTAGGCGCCCTGGCCGGATCGATGAGTTAGCCGTCCTGGCTCTCTTCGAACCGGTCGGCGGCCTCTACCTGGGCGACGAATCCGTCGAGATCGCCGGCAACTGGCTCATGGGTCCACACCTGCACTCCAGCCAGCAGCGAAGCGTACTGGCGGGCCTGATCAGCAGTGGTTACAACCCGGATCGGAACGTCCTCGCGTAACACTTCCTTGTATCGCTCGAGGATGGCTCGATGCTGCGGACGATCCAGGTCGAAATGGAAGAGAATCCCGTGAGCATCCTCGGCCAGAAGGCATCCCTGCCCGGTCAGCAGCGGACATGTGGTGTCGCCGGGTCCGTGGCAAATCACCGCCGAATGCCCTTCTCCTTGGATAAAGGAGACTTCGGCCGTTCCTCCCTCGGGGATGTCCACCAAAATCAAGCTCTTCTCCGCCATTGTCGGCCTCCTCTTTCCCCGAGCATGGTGCCGGGCGCGGGGACACGACAGGGCCAAAAGACTCCTGGCCGAAGGACTTTTGACTGGCCTAGCCGGTGACGGTGAGGGTGCCTTCCATTCCGCCGCCGAAATGCCCCGGGATTGCGCAGATAACCTGGTAGGTGCCGGCAGCCGGAGCCATGAAGGTCAGAGTCTTGGTGGTACCGGGATCTACCTCATCCTCGACATACACGAAGTCGGCGAGTAGCTCTTCTTCGGTATCGGGCAGGTCGTCCTCGCTCGTGATTGTGACCCCCGGTTTCAGGAGAACCCACTCATGGACCACCGTCCCGTTGTTGGTGATGGCGATCGAAATCTCCTCACCCGCCGGAATGGTCCATGTTTGCGGTGAAAACTGAAAATCTGTGGTCGTCACAGACAATTCAGTGGACGCCTGGTCTCCATTACCGCAGGCACTCACGGCCAGTGCAGCAATTGCGAGCAGCGACGCCAGTGTTCGCCATCTCAAATTCATCGTTTGCCTCCTTAGGGGCGAGTCCAATCAGCCAACGATTGTTATTCCGCGTTTCGATTGGATCCACAAGGGCACAAAGGCCCTTCGCAGAACATCGTCTTTGATCTCCAGTAGCTACCGCGCAGCTGTCTCCCGCTCGCGCCAGATCTCCTCGGCCCGCTTGAACTCGTCGTAGGCCCGGGAACCGTTGCGGTGGAGCCGCTGGTAGAACGCTTCCCGATCGAGATCGCGGTGTTCAACCTGCTCGGTCAAGTACGGTCCGACCGCGCCTGTCGGAGGGCGCCGACTCCGCCCCTCCTCGTATCGGGTGAGGAAGGCCTCCACGTTGGCAGCACTGGTCCAGTCGGACTTGTAGAGGATTCGGCCACCGCGACCGATCACCCAACTCATGTTGGGGAGGAGTCCATAGGCATGGTGGGCGGTGCCGTTCAGGTCGTCGACCAGGATCGGGCGGCGGATGCCGACCTCATCGCGGAGTAGGCGGGCGCTGGCAAGTTTGTCTTCGATGGAAGAGTGAGGTCCTACCCGTTGGCCGGGATGGGCCTCGCGCGTGTAGATGAAGACCCAGGCGGTGTCAGGATTTCGCTCGGCCGCCTCACAAAGCAGAGGACCCTCTGCCGAGCAATATGGTCAGGTGTAGGAGCCGAACTCGATCACCAGATTGCGGGTCTTCCACATGTCCGACAGACGGACCTCGCCCCCGTCCTCAAGATGGGTGAGGGAGGCGTCGGGAGCGGGGTCGCCGGCATGGAGGTGGTTGGGAAAGGCCGAAAACTCGATCTGGTCGACCCCCGAGTCCACGTATTCGTCGAAGTGGACGTAGTTGTACCGATCCGAAGCCATCCGGGCCGATGTTAGGGAGGGGACACCGAGTCGCATCCGGGCGCTGTCACCGCCACAATTTGGCGGTGACGACGGCAACTCTGCGGACGCTGCGACTGGGCGCGAACGACTATCCGCTCGTCCTCCCCAACGTGCGCGACCCCCGGCTCCATCTGGCCGCCGTGATCATTTCGATCCACATCCTCGGCCAGACCGTGCTGGGTTTCCGGGTGACCGTGCCCCAGATCCTGGCCGCCATCCTGTCGTGCTTCCTGATCGAGATGGTGGTGACCTTTCGCCGGACTCGTCAGATCGTCTGGCCCGCCAGCGCAATGCTCACCGGGAGCGGGGTCGCGCTTATCTTCCGGGTCGTGGGGACCGAGCCAGGCGACCCCTGGGCTTTTCCCGGTTGGCATCTGTTCGCCCTTGTCGCCGGGTTCTCGCTGCTCACGAAGTATTGGGTTCGATACCGGGACTCACACGTATTCAATCCCTCCAACGTCGGCCTCGTGGTTGCGTTTCTTGTGTTGGGCAGTTCCCTGGTCGAGCCCTTGGACTTCTGGTGGGCGCCGTTCGACGGATGGATGATCCTCGCCTATCTGGTCATCCTTGGCGGTGGTCTCCTCATCACCGCCCGGCTGCACCTCCTCGAAATGGCTGCCACGTTCTGGTTGGTTCTGGCGGCCGGGCTCGGTCTCGTGGCAGCCTCCGGTCACTGCATGACCGCCGCCTGGGCACTGGAACCTGTCTGTGGTGAAGCGTTCTGGTGGGTCGTGGTGAGCTCGCCCGAGATCCTGATCTTTCTCTTCTTCATGATCACCGATCCCAAAACCATTCCGTCCGGTCGGGGGGCCAGGGTCGCCTTTTCGATCTGCCTGGCCCTGGTCGCCACGTTGCTGATCGCGCCACAAACGACCGAATTCGGAGCCAAGGTCGGTCTGTTGGCCTGCCTGGTTCTTCTGAGTCCGCTCCGTCGGGTCTTCGATCGCCACTCCCTGACCTTCGTTGCAGGCCTGGCGCTGACGCCCGGGCGGATCTATTCGCGGGGGGTGGCGCTCGGCGTCGGCGTTGTGGTTGTGGGGTTTGTAGTTATCGCAGCCGGCGGGCCGGCCCGGGTCCTGGCCGCACCCCAATCCTCTCCGGCACCGGTCGAGGTGGATTTGGAGATCGACCCGGCCAGCCTTCCGGCAGTCACGGTTGGCGATGAGGTAGCGGGCCTGAACAACGACGTGGCCGGCAGTGCCATTCAACTGGCTCTGGCTCTCGCCGAGAACCTTGCGATCGAAGGGGAGGCAATGCGGCGGGCCGATCCGAGCCTTCTCCGGGGGGCCGACGACGGTGAGCGTCTGATCGAACAGGAGCGAAGGATCGAGGCGGGGGCCACGGCCGGCGCGCTGGTCGTGTCCCTCTACACATTTGACCTCTTGCATCTCCACGTTGTGCACACCGATGGACCTCAGGGCGGTGCCAGCCTGGCTCTCGGTGCCAGCGGCTCCATCGAGGAAATAACCTACGACCTCCTCGGGATCGAACTGCGGCGCGCCACCGCCCCATTTGCCTCAACGTTCGTATTGCGTCAGGGCAGCAGCGGCCGCTGGCTGATCGCAGCCGAGCTGCCCCCGTCGTGATGCGACCAGACAAAGGATGACATGGACAACAACCCGGTGATCGAAATGTTGGGTCGACCTTTGCGTTTGGCGGTGATCGGAGGCGGTCCCGGCAGCTTCATCGGTGGCGTGCACCGGGCGGCAGCGCGGCTCGATGGTCGATACCAGCTCGTCGCCAGTGCCACCTCGTCGAACCCGGAGAAGTCGCGGGCCGCGGGAGAAGCGCTTGGCCTGTCGCCGGACCGGGTATACGGAGGCGGGCGGGACTTGATCGATGGCGAGGTGGCCAGAAAAGACGGGGCCGAGGTGATCGCCATCATGACCCCGAACGACAGTCATCACGCCTATGCGGGGGCAGCCCTCGACGGAGGGTTGGACGTCATCTGTGACAAGCCGATCACCAACACACTCGCGGAGGCACTCGACCTCGTCGCCAGGGTTCGCGAGAGAGGCCTGATTTTCTGTCTCACTCACAATTACACGGGCTACCCCATGGTTCGACAGGCACGGGCGATGGTTGAGGATGGCCAGATCGGGACAGTGCGGCTCGTTCAGGTCGAATACGTCCAGGGTGGCAAAGCCCGCGAAGAGGATCCTGACCCCTCCCGGGGCCTGCCGTGGAGATACGACCCGGTGCGGGGTGGCCCTTCCCTGGTGATGGGCGACATCGGCACCCACGCCCACAATCTCGTCAGGTTCATCACCGGGATCGAAGTGTCCGAAGTGGCGGCCGAAGTGGGAGCTGTGGTTCCCGGTCGGATGGTCCACGACTACGCCGCCGCCATGCTCCGCTTCGACAACGGCGCCCGCGGCACGTTCTGGGTGACCCAGGCCGCGGCCGGGGTGGAGAACTGCCTCCGGATCAGGGTCTCGGGGACGCTGGGCAGCCTGGAGTGG
Source organism: uncultured Acidimicrobiaceae bacterium (assembly GCA_964474055.1). Lineage (GTDB taxonomy): Bacteria > Actinomycetota > Acidimicrobiia > Spongiisociales > ZC4RG35 > JAICND01. Next base: position 8,096 of record CAYYRT010000337.1, read on the forward strand.
AACCAGGAGCTGCCAACCCGGTTGTCGTTCAAGCCGTTGTCCGGCTCGGCCGAGGTGCGAACCCCCAACGGTCCGGGGACCCTGCCACTGGCAGCGAGGGCAAGTCGCATCGTCAAAGGTCATCCTGAAGGCTTTCTCGAAGCGTTTGCCAACCTCTACTCCGACGCAGCCGAAGCCATCGCCGCGCGGAGGAGCGGGGTCGAACCGAACCCGATGGCGCTTCACTTCCCCAATGCCCTCGACGGAGCAATGGGACTCAAGTTCGTGGAGGCGGCTATCAAATCCAGCGCCGCCGGCGGTGCCTGGACAAGCGCTGTGTTGGATCTGCCGAGCAGCTGAAGGTTCAGTCCACCATCGACATGACGAGGTCGGGTCGCAACAGAAACGGCGGCAGATACGCGGGGATGTTGGAAAAGGGCAGTACGTCTTCATGAAGGTCGATGCCAAGGGCCTCTTTCATGAAACGGCGGCGAGCCTGGATGCGCATCCAAGCGTCCGGGTAACCCTTGGCGAACGCAGCCCGCAGGGGCGCGTCCGCAAGGGCGACGCCGTCTTCGATGTTGGTGGTGAAGTAGTCGGTCCCGGTAGCCGGGATGATGTCGACCTGGAGGGCCATCCCGGAACGAAGCTCGATGGTCGATCCGGGCGCCACCGGCGAGTTCACCCATTCATCGAGATGGATCTGGTGGCCGGGGTTGAGGAAGATTCCGAAGAAGGGGTCACCAAGTCGTCGATCGATGATCTCCTGGAGGACGCCCCCGGTTTGACCGATGTGGAGCGCCTCGTACCACTCTTTGACCGCTTCGAAATATGGTCCGACTAGTCGGGCAACGTAGTCGCTGATCTCCGGCGGCAGCTCCTTGGGTCCTGCCGTCACAAAACCTGCCCGACAGTTGAGCGCTCCCCAGACTCCGAAGGCGACCGTGAACCGGTCCCCTCGCTCGATCCGCCGATCACCCGGGCTCAGCAAACCGAGCGAAGCACGGGGACCACTCGTCAGCATCAGGTGGCAGGAGAGGGGCATGCCGTTCCATCCGAGGAGTCTCACCGCCTCCTGCTCGGTCATCCCGGGTGCCAATCCGAAGAGCAGGTTGCGGACTCCTTGCGAGGTCTGGCAGGCGGCGTACTCGAACGCTGCGAGTTGTTCGACTTCGTTGATCACTCTGAGGCCGTCGGCGGCGCCGATGAGGAGGTTGGCAGCGTTCTCAACCGTCCCGCCGGGGCCGGTCATCCTCCGTAGTTCATCCACGATGAAAGCTGGCACCTCGATGGTGTCTGGGCTGGCGTAGACCTTCCAACCGATCACCCCGACGCGGCTTCCGCTTCCAATCCCTTCTTCGGCGAATATTTCGGCGAGCAGTCGCGAACGGTCACGCGGCTGACTTGGAAGGCTGAGGTCCTGAAAGAGATGACGTCTCATGGTGACCGGGGCTGCTCCCGCCATGCCGAAACACTCGTTGCCTACAAGGATGGCGGTCTCGTCAGCGGAACCCACCACCAGCACGGCCTCTTCGAATCGAGGGTCGAACCCCGTGAGATAGGCCAGATTGGCGCTGTGTTCGCGGTCGGCGTAGATGATCAGACGGTCGTATCCCGCCTCGGCCGCGCGCTGGCGGAGCCGGGTCAGGCGAGCTTCATAGACCGCCTTCGGTAGCTCAGGCATCCGGTCAGGCATGCCGAAGTCGGGCAGATCAACCTCGATCAAACGGGCCCGGGTCATCTCCGGATCAACCAGCGGGCGGAAGCCAGGTTTGCGCCCCCTCGGCACCCCGCTCGATGATGAGGAACTGGTTTGTTTCCACTGTCAGCCATGGTCCCCTCTCTCCGTCCGGCCACTGCACCCTGACCTGAGCGCGGGTCGCCACACCCAGCCCGAAGTGGACCCACCCGAGCTGGCCCCCGGCATGGCCACCTCCGATCGTCAGCTCCCGCTCGATCGTATGGCGCCCGACCCGAACTTCGATCCAGGAGCCAATGGCGTCGCGGTTGGGACCCGGCTGCTGGAGCTGGATAGCAGCCCAGTTTCCCGGCGCGGGGTTGGCGTTGGCAGCACTCCGCCACAACCTGACATTCTCCTGGCGGTTCACCTCGACCAGGTCAAGCATGCCATCGAGGTTGAAGTCCGCCAGGGCAGCTCCCCGGACCCGGGAGAAGGCCACCAGCCCGGCCATCTCGGCACTCTCGACAAAGGTCCCGTCCGGATTGCCCAACAGAAGGTTGCTCGGGTCCCGGGCCGCGAACTCGGCCATCGCTTCGACATTTCCCTTGGCAATGTAAAGGTCGATCAAGCCGTCATTGTTGACGTCCTGGAACTCTGCGTGCCAGGCGGTGGAAGGCAAGGAGACGTCGCCGGTGTACGGGCGATGAGCGGTGACGCCTCGCTGAAAGGCGATGTCCTGGTAGTTCGGTTGAGCTTCGCCAACGGCCAGCGTCTGGAGCTTGTTGTCGCCCTGGCTGGTCAGGAAGACTTCGGGAAGTCCGTCCCCGGTCAGGTCATGGCTGGCGATG
>CAYYRT010000338.1:0-14672 GCA_964474055.1 uncultured Acidimicrobiaceae bacterium
GTGTCGCGGCCCGCGGGGGCGCGCTGAGGGCCCGCGCGGGTCGCGGGTTGGTGGTTCTCGTCCCTGTGCTCGGGGGGGGCTTGGCGCTCCCCCCCACCGCGGCCGGTTCCACCTTGTTTCTGGGAGTGATCCCCACGGGATCGACGCTGCGGGCCCTCGGCGAGGAGATCCCGGTGGCAGTGGAGCTGCTCCGCTTCGGGGCCCCGCCGGTCCTGGCTATCGCCGGGTTGGTTGCCGGTCTCGCCGCCGTGTTCTGGCTGCTGGGGGGAATAGTCGGATACGGGGCATCCAAACGACGGCCCCTGATGATGGTGATTCCTCTTCTCGGGTTCTACCTGGTGGTGGCCACGCTCGACCGCAGTCCGGTGCGTTGGTCGTGGCCGGCCAGCCTGGCTCTGGTGGCTTCCTTGGGATTGCTGGCGGGACGGTCCCGCCGGGCGACAGGCCGGGTGCGAAGTCTCGACTCCGGGAAAGTGATCTCATCTACCGGCCGCGCTCTTCCAACGGCGATGATCTCGGTGCTGGTGGCTACCGCCATCTTCTCCACCACAACGCTGGCAGCAGCTTTACCCGAGTCGGGTCTGATCAGCTGGCGCAATGCCACCGGTTTTGGCGGGCTGTTCGGTGGCGTGTCCTTCGATCTCTTCACCAGTATGCAGCAGGATCTGGTCGGTAACAACGCCACCATCGTCTTCGTCGCCACCGTCAGCGACCCGGCACCAACCAACGGGGAACTCTATTGGAAGCTCATAACACTCGATTCATATGACGGGGAGTTCTGGCTGCCAGGCGACCTGACCTTTGTTCGCCCTACCGTCGAGGAGGATTGGGAAGCCGACGAGTTCCGATTCATCGGGCCCACCTCCCGAGTCAATCAATCCGTCCAGATCTATGCACTTCGCCAGAACTTTCTGCCGATCCTCTACTCACCCGTCGCACTCGAGACCGACGATCTGATACTGGCCGACAGCTTGCGAGCCCGGGTCGACGGCTCGATCAGATTCGACACCCGCACTTCAGATGGACTTCGTTACACGGTCACTTCGGAAATCCCTGCGCCCGACCTGGCAGTGCTCGCTACCACCAGTGGCGCTCTCTCACCAATCTTCGACCAGGCGGTAGCCGACGGGGCGATAGAACTGGCACCCGCCCCCGGGCCGGTGCTGCCAATTCCGGCGAAGGTGCGGGAGACCTATACGGACCTCCCGGACGACCTTCCCTCAGCTCTTGCCAGACTGGCCCGCGAAACAACCGCCCGGGCAAGCACCCCTTTCGAATCGGCGCTGCTGCTGGAAGCGTTCTTCCGATCACCGGCCTTCGTCTACGACCCGACCGCCTCGAGCGGTCAGACGACCCTGGACCTCACGGAGTGGCTGACGGACGACCAAAGCCTCAACTATCGCTCCGGCTATTGCGCGCAGTTTGCGACGGCGATGGCAGTGATGGCCAGAACTCTCGACATCCCCAGCCGGGTGGTGATGGGCTTCGCCCCGGGTGAAGTCACCCCCCAGGTCGATGGCTCCAACGCCATCGTGGTGCGCGCCCGCAATGGCCACGCCTGGGTCGAATTGTTCTTCCCGAGCCAGGGTTGGGTGCGGTTTGACCCCACCCCGCGGATTGACGGCATCAACCCGTCGCGGGTGAGCGAGGTGGGATTCCAACCTTCCGAGTACCTTCCACCGCCCGCCAACCCCAACACCGGCCAGACAACGCCCACCAGCCCTTTGGGTCCTCCCGAGGAGTTTCTTCCGGGCGATGACTCCACGATTGGAGGCCTCGGACAGGGGCTCGGGGGGATCTCGCCCGGGATTCTGGCGGCCTTCGGGACCACACTGTTGCTGGTAACCGGTGTCATTCCACTGATCAAGGCAGCCCGGCGCAGACGGCGTATGAGTCGGCTTCGGGCGGGTGACATCACCGCGGCGTGGACCGAGATCACAGATCAGCTGCGCGACCTCGGACACAATGTGGATCCTTCGCGTACCCCGGCGGAGACGGCCGTTGCTGTTGACCGGGGCTTGGTGCCTTTGGCCTCCCGGTTAGGAGCCGCGATCTATGGCGATCAAATCGCCGAGGACCGCATGGAGGTCTTTCTTTCAGCCGAAGCGCGCATCAAGAGGGACCTGACTTCGTGGCAACGATGGTGGGCCTTGGCTCAGCCGAGGTCGTTGTTCCGCCGGACCTATCGAGGCCCGGTCAATGGCCAAAACTCCGACGCTCCTCGCTGACGTCGTCTTCGACGCGCCGAAGCATCGTCAAGAACTGATCTCGATCAAGTTCAAAACGGGTGACGTCCTCCTGGACCTCGCGGGCGATGTCTTCGATGCGGGCAAAGAAAGCGAGCTGACCTTCCCTGAGGGCATCCAACACTTCGCCCTCGATCTCGACCTGATAGATCGTGGCGCCGTCGCTGACCAGCTTGAGGTGACCGAGGTGGATCTCCATATCGCCATAACGACGTAGATAGTCCCAGGCCCGGCGCACTCTCTGCAGCGACATGCCGTTGACGAGCAAACTTCTGACAACTCGCAGGGCGACGAGATCACGAAACGAATAGAGCCGCCTTACGCCTGGTCGTCCCCCCGTTCCCTGGATGGCTGGGACCACCAGTTTGACCCGGTCCCAGTATCGAAGTTGATGTGGTGTGCAGTTGGTTAGTTTGCTCGCCTGCTCCGCCGTGAAACCCTGCTGCAACTGAAACCTCTCCTCCCGCAACGCCGCTCGGACCGATCGCCCGGTGATCGGTACACCTCCCAAAATTACCCCGACCGGTCCCCTCAGTCATGCGACATGTAACCGGGTGGGGGCGGAACGATAGTCGACCGAGACTACGCGCGTCCGAAGCGTCGACGTCCGCGTTTTGAAGTTTGCGGATTCGACTCATCTTCACCGTCAACTTCGTAACTGCGCGCTCTGATCGAGTGCACGAGAACGGTGGCGGAGGCGACCACCAGAGCGAAGCCGGCGAGGGCGACCAACGTGTATCGCGTGAATGTGAGGGCGATGATGACAACACCGGCCACAACGCCGAGAACCGGCAACCGCAGCCCGAGTCGCGCTTTGCGCGTGATGTTGCGGACGGCGTGAGCGAGCGCCGGATCTTCTTCGTAGAAATGGCGTTCGATCTCCGCCAGGATTTTCTGCTCCCGATCGCTCAGAGGCATTAACTCCGCTCCTCAGCACACGTTGTCTGTTTTCGGGTGATTGCCCGGTCTCCTCAGTATACGAATCCTGCGCTCAATCTGAACCAGTCGATGTTGGCTTCTTGACAGGGTCCTGGAGGCGGGCCGGTCTGATCGCCCGGGACCCGAATCTGTCCCTGATCTCTTCGACGACATCGGCAATATCCTCCCACTTTGGTGGCTCCTCGGTGGAGAGCTGCCGCGGAGAGTCCCTGCCCATGAGCGTGCCCACCTCGACGCCCAGAAGCCGCACCGGTCGGCTCCAATCGACCTTTTGGGCCAGCAGATTCACTGCCCTGCGCAGTTCGTGGGAGTTATCGGTGGAGTGATCAAACGTGATGCTGCGGCTGATGGTCGTGAAATCCGAGTAGCGAATTTTCAGAGAAATAGTGCGGCCGGCCAATCCTGACCTGCGCATTCGTGAACCCAAACGGTCACACAAACGTAACAATTCTGTGTCGACCTGCTGGCTGCTGGTGAGATCATGTTCGTAGGTCTCCGATACCGAGATCGATTTTGCATCGGAGTCAGGGACCACACGACGAGGATCCTCGCCACGAGCCAAAGCCGCGAGATGTCCAGCATTCGACATGCCCAGCCGGTTTTCAAGCGTCCGCAGGTCGATGGAGGCGAGGTCACCCACCTTCTCGACGCCAAGAGACTCCAGGGCCGCATGGGTGGCTTCGCCCACTCCCCAGAGTGACCGCACCGGAAGGGCATGCAGGAATCGCAACGTCTCGCTGTGAGGAATGTGTCTGAGCCCATCCGGCTTGGCGGCCGACGACGCCAGCTTGGAAACGAATTTGGTGGCAGCAATCCCGACCGATGACGGCAAACCCACCTCATCCCGGACCCGGTCTTTTACTGCCTGGCCGATCTCGGTCGGATGCTGGTAGACCCTGCGCAAACCTGAGATGTCGAGAAACGCCTCGTCGAGCGACAAACCTTCGACAAGGGGTGTGAACTGGCGAAAGATCCCAAACACCATCTCCGACACCCGCTGGTATTCGTCGTGAGCGGTGGCCACAACAACCAGACTCGGGCACATTCGCCGGGCAATGCTCATCGGCATCGCCGACCGAATACCTAGCCGGCGAGCCTCGTAGCTGGCTGATGCAACCACTCCCCGATTGCCGGCCCCGCCCACCACAACCGGTCTATTCAAGAGGCCTGGATCACGCAAACGCTCGACCTCGACGAAGAATGCATCCATGTCGACATGGAGGATGGGTTCGGTGAAGTCTTTTATCGCTCGACCCATTGCCCCACCGGGCCGAATTTAGCCCTGGCTTGGTCAGCTAGCCGGAGAGTGCGGAGACCTCTGCCGCAACCGGGGACCGCGCCTCGGTCGACTTGCGTCGGAGATTGATCCGTTCCCTCGGGGTGAGACCGCCCCAGACCCCGTCAGCTTGACGGGTCTCCATTGCGTACGCCAGGCAATCCGGCGCGACCGGACAGGGAGCACAGATTCCCTTGACCCGCGCTATCGCCTCGACATCTTCGGGGAATGGAAAGAAGTCGACTCCCGGCGATTCGAGGCATGCCGCCCCGTCACGCCAGGTGATTGGTGTGGTCCGGTAGACAAACGGATGGCCCGCTACTCGATCGTCTGAACGGGTGGTGGATAAGGAGCTGAAACGCACATCATGGCCTTTTCTCGACTATTCCCGGGAGAACCAGACCTCGGGAGGGTCCAAAGAAAGACCGCGTGCGGGAGAGTTCGGCCCGCTTGACCGATGGACGATGGTTCCGGCTTGTTCGGCCTGCGCACCACCGCCCGCCAGACTTTAGCCGGGGCCCACACCCGGTACCAGGGCCTTTTGGCGGAAAAACAACCACAATGTTCGCGATGTTTGTCCACCTGATTCGTCACGGCGAGGTCCACAACCCGGCCGGTCTCGTGTACGGGGATCTCCCGGGCTTCGACCTCTCCGATCACGGTCGCCAACAGGCGGCCGCGGCAGCGTCCTATCTGGCCACACACCCTGTGTCAGAGGTCCGGGCATCGCCGTTGCAGCGAGCGTTGCGTACTGCCGAACTGGTGGCCCTACCCCACCGGTTGCCGATCCGGATCGATGCCGGCCTGGTGGAGTGGCGTCTCGACTCTTGGACCGGCCTCCCCTGGTCAGCGCTCCCAGCCCGGCGACCCGGCCAGCTCGAGGCATACCGCTTCGATCCGACCAACCTCTCTTTCGCAGCCGAATCGCTTTCCCAGGTCGCCGCCAGGGTGGCGGGGGTCATCCTGAACGCGATCGCGAACTCCCGGGGCGACCTGGTGGTCGTCGGGCATCAGGATCCGCTGCAAGCGACCAGGTTGTTCCTCACAGGAAGGCCGGCCTCGGATCAACACCACGACAAACCCGTCCATGGCTCTGTGATCACTTTGGCGCCAGGCGAACCGTGGCGCGAGTTGGGGCATTGGCTTCCTCCTCAATGATGTGGGTTTGCAGACCACGGACACTTTGCCGACACTGTCGAACGTGACCGGACGCCGACACCTGCTTGCCTCGGCCCTTGTGATGCTGGCGGCGATCGTTTGGACCATCAATCTGACCGCAAGTCCACAGCGGTGGGGGAGGGACGGCGCGTTGGTCGTCGCCTGCGGTTTGCTGGCAGCTTCTGGGGTAGCAGTGGTTCTTGTGCTGGTTCAATCGAGCCCCCTGGGCTATCGCCTTGCTTGGAGCGTGCTTGTGATCGAGGGGGTCCTGGCCGCGGTTGGAGCGGTGACTCCGCTGTGGTGGGCGGGGGTGGCTCTGTTGGCCGCCCTCGGCGCCGTCCTGGCCGATGCAACTCTTGGGGGCTGGATTCGCCAGGAGCCGCCGCCCACACCGATCCCGGCCCCCGCAGTCGCTCTTTCTCTGATCCTTTTGGGAGCCGGTCCGGCGACGGCGCTGATACCGGTCGCCGCCGGGCTGCGATGGCTCCCTGGGCTGACGGGAGTCAGCTGGCTGGTCCTCTTTTGGTTCGTGCGCAGATTGCCGGGTCGGGAGTGGGCGCCACGATTGGCAACACCGCTGCTGGCAGCAGCCGGATGGTTGCTACCTCCGCCAGTCCGATGGGTATGGATTGGTGCGATGGTGACCGCGGCCGTCCTCGCCTGGACCAGCGGAACCCGCCTGGCGGTGCGACCTCTCGTCGAGCGCGGTCACCCGATTCCGATTCCACCCGAACTGGCCCCTGCCGATGTGCTGCATAGCGCCGGCATCGACGAGCGTGGGCGGCGGCGCCGGGAGACACCGTGAGGATGCGGCCCAACCCGTGGATAGCCGTCCCCGCTCTCGCGCTCGGGCTGTTGATCGGCTATCTGGGATGGCTGATCACAGAAACGTCGTGCCAGCTCGACTCAAACAACGCCATTGATCCGGGCTGCCCTGTAACCGCCGTTGTCGTCGGTGTAGCGAGCCTGGCGGGCGCGACGGTCGGCATCGCCATCGTCCTATCGCTGGTGTACCGGTCTATCGCCGAGTATCGGGAGCGCTGAATATGAGGGCGACGTTATGCCCGCCGAACCCGAACGAGTTGGACATGACCCAATCGACTTTGGCCTCCCGGGGCGTGTTGGGCACGTAATCGAGGTCGCAGGCAGGATCCTGGACTTCATAGTTGATGGTTGGGGGCAACTTCCCGCGTTCCATCGCCAGTATCGACGCGATCGCCTCAACTGCCCCCGCTCCGCCGAGGACGTGGCCGGTCATCGACTTGGTCGAGGAGATCGGTACCCGGTAGGCATGCTCTCCCAAGGCAACCTTGATCGCGGCTGTCTCGGTGGCGTCGTTGGCCTCGGTCGAGGTGCCGTGGGCATTGATATATCCAAGGTCGGACGGGCCAATGGCGGCGTCGGCCAGGGCCGCGGTCATGGCCCGCGCCGCACCGGTCCCACCTGGCCTGGGCAGGGTGATGTGATAGGCGTCGGCCGACATTCCGTAACCGCCGAACTCGGCGTAGATCCGTGCGCCTCTGGCAAGCGCATGTTCTCGCTCTTCCAGCACGACCGCTCCGGCACCCTCCCCCATGACGAACCCATCCCGGCCGGCGTCAAATGGCCGGGACGCCCGGGCAGGCTCATCGTTGCGAGTGGAGAGCGCCCGCGATTGGCCAAAACTGGCCACGGCGTAGTCGGTGATGGCGGCCTCGGTGCCTCCTGCGAGCATCACATCCGCGGCGCCACGGCGGATGATCTCGCCAGCGTCACCGATGGCATTGGCCGAGGCGGAACAAGCGGTGACGACACAGGACACGGGACCCAACAGGTTGTGTTCGATCGAGGCGAGACCGGCTGCCATGTTGGCGATGATCTTGGGAATCCCGGTGGGGCTGACTCGATCGGGACCCCGGGTGTCGAGCACCCGAATCTCCTCGATGAACGCCTCCATCCCCCCAAAACCTCCTCCCACCATGACACCGGCCCTGGCCGCCCCTTCATCGTCGGGCTGGAACTCCAGCCCGGCATTTGACATCGCCTGCCGGGCGGCGACCAGGAAGAACTGGCTGTAGGGATCCAATCGGCGTATCTCTTTGCGCTCAAAGTGGCTTTCGGGGTCGTAGTCCTTGACCTCGGCCGCGATCCGACAGCGCATCCCAGAGGCATCGAAACGAGTGATGGGTCCCACCCCGGAGGTTCCAGCCATTAACGCCGACCAAAACGACTCAACGTCGCTGCCGATCGGGGTGATAACCCCCATGCCGGTCACCACAACCCGTCGACGGGACATCACCGGTGAAGACCGCGGCTCAGTGGTTGAGTTTGGTGTGAACGAGGTCGACTGCCTCACCCACGGTGTGGATGTGCTCCGCCTCGTCGTCGGGGATCTTGACCCCGAACTCGTCTTCCATCGCCATCAGCAACTCAACCACCCCGAGCGAGTCAACGTCGAGGTCTTGTTCGAAGTTGGCTTCGAGGTTGATCTTGGCGGCATCGAGCCCCAGCTCGGAAACCAGTACGTCCCGCAACCGGGTTTCGATATCTGCGCGATCCATCTCTTTCCTGCTCCTTTCGTGTAGCCAGCGATTAAAGCGCCAGTCCCCCATCGACGCTGATCACCTGTCCGGTGATGTAGGCGGCCTGCTCGGAGGCGAGAAAGCCAACCACAGCCGCCACCTCCGCCGGGTCGCCGAAACGACCCAGCGCAATCGATCCCAAAACCGAAGCTTTGACCTCGTCGCCGAGGCTCTCGGTCATGTCGGTGGCGATGAAACCGGGAGCGACGACATTGACGGTAATACCCCGGGAACCGACCTCCTTCGCCACCGATTTGGCCAGACCGATTAGTCCGGCCTTGGAAGCCGCATAGTTTGCCTGTCCCGGATTCCCGGCCAACCCGGCCACGGAACTGATCGAGATCAGCCTTCCCCAGCGGGCCCGCACCATGTTCCGCAACGCCGCCTTTGAGCAAAGGAACGCCGACCGGAGGTTGGTGGCGACCACCCGATCGAACTCACCCACCGTCATCCGCAACAGCAAGTTGTCGGCGGTGATGCCGGCGTTGTTGATAAGGATCTCGACCGGCCCGAATAGCTCGGCTGTCTCGGCGAACAATCGATCCACTTGGTCGGGCATCGACACGTCCGCGCCGATGGCCACGGCTTTTCCGCCGGCGGCTTCCACGGAAGCGACCACTTCCTCGGCGGCATTGGCGCGGGTCGCGTAATTCACGACGATCGAATGACCCCTGGCACCCAACTCGAGTGCAATGGCCCGCCCGATGCCACGGGAGGCGCCGGTGACAATGACGGTGCGGCTCAATGCCGTTGCCCCGCCCCTTGGCCAAAGAAGTCGATATTGGGCTGAAGCATCTCCATGGTCGTTCGATCGGGAGCAGGGAGGGCAGCATCGCTGATGGACACCGGATCCACCCTTTCGCCCCAGCGAACTACGGCCGCCCCCCAGGACAAACCAGCCCCAAAGGCGGCAAGGACGATGTCATCGCCCGGTCGCACCTTGCCCTCCTCCAGAGCTTCGGTGAGCGCCACGGGAATGGTGGCCGCCGAAGTGTTGCCATACGAGGCGATGTTGATGAACACCTTGGCAGGGTCGAGCCCGAGGCGACGGGCCGTCGCGTCGATAATGCGAACGTTGGCCTGGTGCGGGATCAAGAGGTCGACATCTTCCAACTCAAGGCCGGCAGCTTTGATGACCCGAATCGAAGCGTCGCCCATGGTGGTCACTGCCCGTCGGAATACCTCCGGACCGTCCATGCGAATCCCGCCCTCGGCGGGTAGCGCTGGTTCCCGGTCGCCGCTGGTGCCGTCGCGGGGCGTCCATAGAATCTCCACGGCCGATCCGTCCATACCGATCTCGCTGGCAAGGATCCCCACGGGTTGGTCGGTCGCTTCCATTACAACCGCACCGGCGGCATCACCGAAGAGAGCACACGTGGAACGGTCGGTGAAGTCGAGGTGATAGTGGAGTTTTTCCGCCCCAACCACAAGGACAGTTCGATGAGTTCCCGCCCGGATCATGTTCGACGCGACCACCAATGAATAGACGAACCCCGAACATGCCGCGTTGAGGTCAAAGGCGGCCGCGTTCCACGCCTCCAGCTTGGCCTGCAGAACTGCAGCAGTGGAGGGAATGATCGAATCACCGGTGCAGGTGGCAAGGATGATTAGGTCGAGGTCGGCCGGGGCCTTGCCAGCGGCCGCGAGTGCGTGGAGGGAGGCGACCCTGGCCAGGTCGGAAACCTCGACATGGGAGATCCGGCGTTCTTTAATTCCCGTGCGGCTGGTGATCCATTCGTCGGTGGTGTCGGTCAACTGCTCGAGGTCGTGATTCGACAGAACCAGGGGAGGCAGGCACTTGCCCCAACCCGTAATGGAGGCGCCAACTCCAGCCGCGGCAGATCTCATTGTCACAAATCCTCCTGGTTCCTCAACCGATGCTACCGAGGGATTGCATTGCAGGCCCAATACCGCCGAGATCCGAGATCACGATTGTGCGAGCCCCTGCAACGGTCCTCTTCACCAAACCGGCAGTCACGTCGCCGGGTCCGACATGCACAAAAGTATCGATGCCGGCCTCGCCCATCCCCTGCAGGATCTCGCCAAAACGCACGGGCTTGACCACTTGTTCCACAAGCAAACGACTGGTTTCCTCCTCTTCGAAGGGACGGCCGGTGACGTTTGCCCAGACTGGAAAGGAAGGAGCGTGGAGGCTGACCCGCGACAGCGCCTCTTCTACCGCGCGACTGGCCGACTCCATGAACGGGGAGTGGAACCCGCCGGCCACGTTCAGCCGCACCACGCGGCGAATCCCCAGACTGGGGCCATCGGTTTCAAGCCAGGCGAGATCCTCCTGGCCCCCGGCTACCACCACCTGGCCGGGAGCGTTGATGTTGGCCACGAACAGCCGGCCCCCCCGGGCTTGCCGATCGGCGCAGATCCGCTCAGCGGTCTCGAGGTCGCTTCCAATCAACGCCGCCATACCTGATGGCTCCCGATCGGAGGCTTCGGCCATTGCCTGCCCCCGCCGCCCTACCACTCCCAACGCGTCATCGAAGTCGATGGCTCCGGTGGCCGTGAGCGCCGTGTACTCCCCCAGCGAGTGGCCGGCGGCCGCGGCTGGAAGGGCTGGGAGCCGTGCCCTGACCTCCTCCCAGAGGGCGTAGGCGACCGCATAAAGGGCGGGTTGGGCGTGCTCGGTCCGCGTGAGCAACTCCTCAGGAGCGGTGAGGCACATGTCGCGCAACGACCATCCGAGGGCATGATCGGCCCGCCAACCAAGGAGGTCTGGCCGAAGATCAAAGAGGTCGGCACCCATTCCGGTGTGTTGGCTCCCCTGACCGGGAAAGAGCAGAGCGAAGGGCATGATTATCAGGGCCTGACGTTCGAGGATGGTGGGTTGGACTCAACCCCGGTGAACGAGGTTACCGCCAGCGCTCTTAGGAGACCGAGATTGCGGTGCAGAGGCTCTGCACGAGACGTCCCACATCGGCGCGGTCGACATCGCGGTGGGTTACCAGACGCAACGTGTTGCCGAACGGCGGATTGACTTTGATGCCCGCCTCATCGAGATGAGGTTTCCATGCCTGGAAGGTGACCGGGAGCCGGTCGACGCTCAACTGCACCATGTTGGTTTCAACCTGTTTGGGATCGATCGCCGTGCCCGCCGGATCGCTCAGTTCGTCGGCCAGAAAGCTGGCCAACTCGTGGTCGGCGAGCAGCCGATCTCGATCTCGCAGGGCGATCCGTGCGGCCGCGGCCACCACTCCTGCCTGGCGCATTGCCCCCCCGAGTCGCTTGCGCAGGTACCGGGCTTCTGTGATGAGGTCGGTAGGTCCACACAGGATCGAACCAATCGGGGCGCCCAGACCTTTCGAAAAGCAGAACTGGATGGTGTCGGCGTGGGCCGCGAACATTGCCGCCGGAGTGCCGGTCGCTACAACGGCGTTGAAAATCCGGGCACCGTCGAGATGAATGGACAACCGGTGGCGCCGGGCCGTGGGCTCCGCCAATGCCATTGCGTCCAACGGGATGACTTTGCCTCCGGCGAGGTTGTGGGTGTTTTCCCAGATCATCAACTGGATCCGGGGGAAGAACCCGGCGAGGCTCATCGCCTCATCGATCTGTTCGGGGGTGATTCGACCATCCGGCGCGTCGACGACCCGAAACCCCACCCCGGATAGCGCCGCGGCGGCGCCCTTTTCAACATTGCGAGAGTGGATGCCGGGATCACAAAGGACGTCGTCTCCGTGACGGGTCTGAAGCATGATCGCCAGCTGATTACCCATGGTTCCGGTCGGCACGAAGATCCCCGCCGGTTTTCCGACCACCGTCGACGACTCCTCCTCCAGCAGATTGACGGTCGGATCGTCTGAATAGACATCGTCCCCTACCTCTGCTTCGGCCATCGCCCGGCGCATCTCGGCAGTCGGCCGGGTCACGGTGTCGGATCGGAAGTCGGCGATGCCGTCGGGGAAGCTCATAGGCGGGTCAGGGCCTTCTTGATCCCCCGGACGGCCTGAGCGATGCGATGTTCGTTCTCCACCAGGGCAAAACGAACATGTCCATCGCCGCTGGGACCAAATCCGATCCCTGGGCTGACCGCCACTTTGGCCTCCTCGAGCAACGCCAGGGTGAAGCCCATCGATCCCATCTCGAGGTACGGATCCGGAATCGGCGCCCACACGAACATGGACCCGCTGGGTTTGTCCACCTTCCACCCGTTGCGAGCGAGGCCTTCGACCAGCACGTCGCGTCTGGCCCGATAGGTGGCATTGACTTCGGCAACGTACTCGTCACATTCGTTTAGAGCGATTATCGAAGCGATTTGGATCGGCTGGAAGGTTCCATAGTCGAGATAACTCTTGAGTTTGCCAAGAGCGCCAACCACCTGGCGATTGCCTACCAGGAAGCCCATGCGCCATCCCGCCATCGAATGGCCCTTGGTCAGCGTGTAGAGCTCCACTGCGACCTCGCGGGCCCCTTCCACCTCCAAGATCGACGGAGGCACATACCCATCGAAGTGGATGTCGGCGTAGGCAAAGTCGTGCACAACCAGCACTCCGTTGTCACGGGCGAATGCCACCAGTCGTTGAAAGAAGGAGAGGTCGACAACGGTGGTGGTCGGGTTGTGCGGAAACGAGACCAGGATCACCCGGGGACGGGGCCACGCGTCGGCGAAGATGTGGTGGAGCGTCTCGAAGTAGACGTCGTCGGAACTGACCGGTGCCCGGCGCACCTCGGCTCCCGCCAGCACTGGTGCATAGATATGGATCGGATACGAAGGCTCCGGCACAACCGCCACGTCTCCGGGCTGCACCAGGACCCACATAAGGTGGGAAAGCCCTTCCTTAGCTCCGATAGTGGTGATCACTTCCGTCTCGGGATCCAACTCCACCCCGAACCTGCGGTGATACCGATCGGCCACAGCCCGACGAAGATTGGGCAGCCCCTTCGACACCGAATAACGATGGTTGCGAGAATTGCGGGCCGCTTCCACCAGTTTGTCGACCACCTGCGGAGGGGACGGAATGTCAGGGTTACCAAACCCGAGGTCGATGACATCGGTGCCGGCCCGTCGCGACGCCAACTTGCGCTCATTTACGATCCCGAAGACGTAGGGCGGCAGGTTGTCGATGCGCCGGAAATCCACCCTTTGAGGCTAACGCACCAACTCGGGCAAAACCGCTGACGCGAACAGCCGCCAGTTCTCCGCCACGTTGGGCAAAACCGACACCACGAGCTCGTCGACCAGCTCGGCCCTGACCGCCAACTCCGCGATCACTTCTCCCGGAGTGCCGGCGATGAGTCCGTCCCCAGTCACGGCGGTTCTTCCACCGCGGCGAGCGATTGCTTCATCGAGGGTTTTCTGGTCGGGGGCCAGGATCACCCCACCACCCCAGCTCACCACGGCCGGTCTAGTAGCGGCCTCCCGCACCCCATGGACCATGCCTGCCAGATCCGAAGGGTCCACGCCCCAGGCGTTCCATCCGTCGGCCAGACGGACCGCTGCCTGCCTGAGCGACGGGTGGAGGCCCCCCACCCAGATCCGGACCTGCGGTGCCTTCAGGCGAATGAGCTCGACTGTCAGCTCGAGCGTGTGCAGGCGCTCAGACAACCGCTGTCTGGGGAGCCCAAAGCGGCGCCCCTCTTCGGCCGAATGGCGATCACCGACTCCCAATCCGATAACAACCCGGTCACCGGCGATGGCCGCCAGGGTGGAGGCGACGGCCGCGGTGACCTCCGGGGGCCGGACCGAGGTGCGCAGCACGAGGGCACCGACCCGACCGGGGGCGGGGACGGTTGCCGCCGCCGCACCCAACACCGTTGCAGCTTCCAGGATCGGCCGACGGGGATCTCCTATCGGAATCAGGTGGTCAAAGGCGAACACCCCGGCGAGCCCGAGTTGCAGAGTCTGGCGGCAGAGATCGAGAAAGGGCCGGGAAGTGCGATCGAACTGGGGAAGGGTGAGAGAGACCGGGGTGGTCACTCCCCCGCCAGACGTCCCAGGGTTCGGCGAATTCGGGCAGGAATCAGGTCAGAAACGGTGTCGAGCAGGGAGCGAATCAACCCCAACAGATCCTGGGGGCCGTCCCAATGCTCGACCAGGACTTCTTCGCCGGCTCGCTTGATCAGATGATTGAGCGCAAACACCACTACGAACAGATCGTCGACAACTCCGGCCACGGGAATGAATTCAGGGAGGAGGTCGATGGGCGAGGCGACGTAGGCCAGGGCGGCGGCAACCACCACCTTGGACCGGCGGGGAACGCGTGGATCCTTCAGCAGCCGACCGAGAAGTTTGAGCAGATTGGGCAGCATGAGCACCGCATCCCGGGCGAGCTGGCGGACCTGGAGGCCGGCGCCGTTGCCGGCGGGAATCACCTCGTCAGGTTTGATGGGTTCGCTCACATACACGAGATTAGGGGCCCGGCCGGGCCTTAGATGACAGTCCCCTGCCCAAGAGTGCGGCTCCCAGGGCGCCAGCCCGGGGGCCAGTGGAGGCAGGTCTGATCTCGATGGGACCCCGGTTCGGACTGCCGGCGAGGCGAA
>CAYYRT010000339.1:0-5870 GCA_964474055.1 uncultured Acidimicrobiaceae bacterium
CGCCGTGTTTGGTGTCTGGGCGAACAAGAACATCGCGATCCTGGTTGAGCCGGAACGGCTCATCACCTGGGATCACACCAAGTGGGTCCGTTGAGGCGAGTCGTTTAGCGTTTCAGTTCTTGCATACAGTCTGAAATAGCATCGAGTGCGATCGCGAGTTGGTCGTCGG
The DNA here is from genome assembly GCA_964474055.1 of uncultured Acidimicrobiaceae bacterium. Classification (GTDB taxonomy): domain Bacteria; phylum Actinomycetota; class Acidimicrobiia; order Spongiisociales; family ZC4RG35; genus JAICND01. The sequence goes on from CAYYRT010000339.1 coordinate 170, forward strand.
TGTGGGCCAGGCTGAGGTTGATCATGCCTCGGGGAGCGGTGTAGACCCCACGCTCGAGGAGGCCAAGAAAGATCAGCTCCTGAAGCGCCTGATCGCGAGCGGAGGCTTGAAGGGCGTCGTTGGGCTCCGGGGCCCGGGCATGCAGCGACATCATCGAACCGAATCCGGTGACGCTCACGGCGAGCCCACTGTCGGCGAGCACTCGCGATAACAGTTGGCGGAACTCGTCACCCCGGGCTGTGTGCCTGACGGCAACTGGAGCGGTGAACACCTCGCCAAGCACGACAGTCCCGGCCGTCATCGTGGCGAGGTTGTTGTTGAAGGTGCCGGCGTGGGGTATCACCCTGGTCGGGCCCCCACTGGTGTCGTACTGATCCATCAAGGCGCTCGCGCCCCCAAAGGCCCCAAAGGAGAACCCGCCCCCGATGTACTTGCCGTAAGTGGTGAGGTCGGCCCGGACACCGAGCAGACGGGCCATCCCGGCCGGGCCATGCCGCGAAGTCATTACTTCGTCGGCGATCACCACCGCTCCAACGGCTCGGGCAGCATCGAATACAGGTCCGAGAAAGTCGATCGTTGCCGGAACACAGCCGCCAGATCCGAGCATCGGCTCCACCAGCACTGCCGCCAGGTTTGATCCGTGTTGCTCGATCAATTCGACGGTGGCCCTGAGATCGTTATAGGGCGCGATGATGAAGTCGTACGGGGCGTTCCACGAGGCGGCGCCACCGGCGAAGTACAAGAGGCCCCCGTGATAACCGCCGTGGAAGACCATCACCTTCGACTTGCCGGTCGCTCGCAAGGCAGTGGTGATGGCCATCAGATTGGCTTCAGTGCCCGAATTGGTGAACCGAACCCGGTCGAGACCGAAGCGCTGGCACATCAGGCGGGCGAGCGCCTCCTCGGCAGGGTGGACACCGCCAACGCTGGCATTGGTTGAGAGCGCGGCCGCCACGACGTCGAGGACCCGGCGCTCGCTATGTCCGAGCAGCCCCGCCGTGTAGTCACCAAGCAGGTCGATGTACTCGTGGCCATCGGCGTCCACAAGGGTGGCTCCCTCTCCGCTTACAAACACCAGTGGGAACGGCGGATGGGTCAGGACCGTGCGCGTATGCCCCCCGGGAAGAACCTCGCGTGCGGCCTCGAAGTAGCGCCGGCTGCTGGGATTGCGGTCGCCGAAACCCTGGCGTGCCCGCTGGGCGTCGAATGGCGTGGGCATGAGCCTGATCGTCCCACATCGCCCGTTGATGCGCACGGACTGGCAAGCGAGTACGCTGAGTCATGACTCATCAGAGTTCTGGACCTCCGACTCTCTGCAGACACCAGTCGTGTCGTACGAATCGGAGGATCTTCCATGAAGGCGCTCGTTTACCACGGTCCCGGAATCAAGGCTTGGGAAGACGTCGCCACGCCCACCATCCAGGCAGACACTGATGCGATCGTTCGGGTCGATGCCACCACCATCTGCGGGACCGACCTGCACATTCTCAAAGGCGACGTCCCCGCCGTCACCGATGGGCGAATACTCGGACATGAAGCGGTGGGGACCGTTGAGACGGTTGGTACCGGGGTCAAGAACGTAAAACCCGGCGACAAGGTCCTGGTGTCGTGCATCACCTCCTGCGGGTCGTGCCGATATTGCCGAGAATCGCGCTACGGCCAGTGCATAGGAGGGGGCGGTTGGATCCTTGGCCACAAGATCGATGGCACCCAGGCCGAGTTTGTTCGGGTTCCCTTCGCCGACACTTCTACCTACAAGGTCCCGGCAAAGGTGAAGGACGAAGACGTCTTGATGCTCGCCGATATCTTGCCCACTGGATACGAGGTCGGAGTGCTCAACGGTCGGGTGAAGCCAGGCGACGTCGTGGCCGTGGTCGGAGCTGGCCCCATCGGCCTGGCGTCGATACTTGGCGCTCGTCTATATAGCCCGTCCCACGTGGTCGCAATCGATATCGCCGATGCCCGTCTAGAGGCGGCCAAGCTATTCGGTGCCGATGTGACGATCAACAACTCCACCGTCGACCCATTGCAGCAAATTCTCGACATGACTTCCGGCCTCGGCGCCGACGTCGCCATCGAGGCAGTGGGGGTGCCTGACACCTTCGAGCTCGCTGCCCGCCTGATACGGCCGGGTGGCTACGTCGCCAACGTGGGGGTGCATGGCAAGCCCGTCACCCTCCATCTGGAGGATCTGTGGATTCGTGACATCACGATCACCACGGGCCTGGTCGACACCTATTCAACGCCGACTCTGTTGCGCTTGATCGAAAACCATCAGATCGACGCCGGCCTATTCGCAACGCATCACTTCGCGATGGAGGACTTCATGGAGGCATACGACATCTTCGCAAGGGCTGCGGACACGGGTGCCCTCAAGGTGATTGTCACTCAAAGTGGATGATGGCCGTTTCCCTCATGTGGACGACAAGACATGACGCTCTTTACCTGCAATTCAACGCTGATTCACCACGAAAGGAGCTCACCTCATGTACATCGGATTGGGAACCATATTGCTGATCATCATCCTCATTGTTGTCCTCACCTAGGGCACGCTTGTCCTTGCCAGATCCGGCACCGTGCCGCCTCTGCTGGCAGGCTGCGCTATTAGTGGATTCGAATGGACCTACCTACGATTGATATCTCCTTGAAAGGATGTGTGGCATGAAGCGGACCGCCTCTATCGCGTCGATTGTCCTTGGTCTGTTGCTCATGATCGGGGGTATTGCCACCTGGATCGTTGTGAGCAACACGCTGGGCGATCAACAAATCACCACGTCGGACGATGCCTGCATGCCGGGGCGTCGAGTCGCCGATCCATTTACGGCGTACTGCGAAGCGAAGGTCATCGAAACACACACGCTCGAGTCCACCGATGGTCTCTATTACGCAGAACTGGAGCGGGATGACCCGCGTCGCGAAACCGCATTGACGTCCTCGTTCCTGCAAGCATCGCTCTTCACGTCGGTCCTCGCATTTGGCGTGGCGGCGATGGCAGTCGGAATGGGCCTCCTCTTCCTGCTGATTGGCCTCGGAATCCGGGATGTCGAGAAGCAGAGGCCCACGACCGCCTAGACCCGCGGCCGCCGCGAAAACAAAGGACCGCCAGGTCACGATGGGCTTTCGCCCAAGGGCCCTGGCGGTTTCCTTTGTCGTCTAGTGCTTGACCTCAAGCCCTCCAAAGATGACGGTCGCGTTCACGTCCAGCGTGGGTGCCCCGTCCTGTAGTGGTTCGGTCGTGGTGACATTCTCGAATCCCCCGAAGATGGGCATGCCGTGGGTCACGACCTGCCATCCCTCGGGTACCCGGATCTCGGCGCCACCAAACGCGACGAACACATCGAGTTCGGCCCCTGGGGCGGGTTTGGCGTGTCGCAGATCCACTTCGGTGCCACCGAACAGGGCTCCGATCGACCCTCCTTCGAAGTGCTCGGACTTCGAAGCGATCTCGGAGCCCGAAAACACATTGAAGTTGTTCAGCCGATCCTGGCTTCCTGGAATTTGGCGGGTGACGTCCCGCCCGAAGATGACGAGGAATCCGATCAGGACCAAGAACAGAGGTCCAGCCAACTCCAGGTTGTCAGCCACTTCGGTCGTTCGCAGTAGCGCCATCGTTCCCAGTCCGACGATTGCCAGCGGCACCAGCCAATGGCGACGGTCGGAAAAGAAGCCGAGTAACCCGGCCGCGATCAGAACCACAGGCCACCACATTTCGATCACCGCGGCTGCGTCAAGGACATTGGCGTAATCGAGCAACAGCAGTGACCCAAGTGCAAGCACCACGGATCCGAACAAGAGCCTTGCTTTGTTCATCAGTGCCTCCTTTCCTACCGAGTCACTTGATCTCGTCGGGTGAATGTGCCGACGATCACACCCAGACCTATGACCAGTAGGGCCAGAGGTCCGATCACTCGCAGGTCAGCCACTCGGAGCGTCCAATACCCCAGCGCTTCTAGAACAAACGCCATGCCGATGCCCGTATATACGAGCCCGGCCATGAGCGTTCCGCTATGGAGTGTCCTCATCTCGTCACCTCGATTCTTCCGGCTCCGACGTTCAGGTCGAGGGTCAACGTGATGTTGGCATCATCAAACCCCTCGGTCTGAAAGTGGCTTCTCACCGACAACCCATCGACTCTCTCGCCCAGTAGGCGAATCTCCCCAGCACCGACCGTGCCATCGACCTCGACCGCGACCGATGGCGGCAAAATCACAGCCATGTTCCCGGCACCAGCCGAAACCCGCACCGTGGCCGACTCGGACATCTGCAGGTCGCTCATGTCGAGAGTGAGATCACCGACACCGACTTCGTAGCTGGGAGCGAGGCTCGTCTGCTCGGTTACCCGAAAGACGCGGTTACCCACTCCCCCGTTGAACGAGGAGACCGGGAAAGCTGCCAACGCAACTACTGCGATCGACAGGAACACACCAGCCACCACAGGTCCGCTATGGGGACCTGACCACGCACCGATCACCAGCGCAAGGCCGATGACCGTCAGCAAAGCCGGTAGCAGAACGGCCCACTCGAACTCGAATACTCCCGCTATATCGAGAGTCCAAAGCCCTCCCCACAACACCAGGATCGCACCGCCCAATATCGGCCCGAACGTACTTCTTGGCTTGGTTGGCGGAAGCGAGGGAAGAGGGGTCTTGACCTCACTGATTGTTTGCACGGCGACCTCCTGTGTAAAGAAGTGCCAGACCTCCTGCAACGAGAACGGCCGGCCACATGAACCGGTTGAACCAAGGGGCCACGAGGTTGGCCAAGAGAACCAACCCGACAACCACGAGGCTGATGCCCGCGATCATGGGGCCTTTGTTGCCCAGGTTCACCGCCGCGGCCTGACCTTGATCGACTCCCGACTCTGGGATTATGAGCCACCCGATTATGTAAAGCAGCACCCCGGCTCCCCCTCCTATGGCCAGGACGACAAAAGCCAGTCGAAACCAAAGAGGGTCGACGCCGAAGTAGCTGCCCAACCCACCACAAACGCCCCCGATCACACGATCGGTCTTGCTGCGACGCACGCGCACCGCCGAGGTGCTCGTGTCAGGCGTTTCTGTCTGTGTCATACACGCTCCTTTCGCCCGGAGCATTGCAAATTGGTCGGTTCGGGCCTATTGCCGAAAGTCCATATCTTCAGTGGCGGCCGGAGCGGCGCCAATCCGAGGGTGGATACGGGTGTGCTGTAGCCGACTTGACCCGAACCAGATGCGCGGCTGCTCCGGCACGGTGGCGCATGTCCATCTTCATGAGGAGATTGGACACATAGTTCTTAACCGTCTTCTCGGCGAGATAGAGATGGTCGGCGATCTCGCGGTTGGTCCTTCCCTCGGCGATCAACTCCAGGATCGACCTCTCCCGCTCGGTGAGTCGGGCAAGCAGCCGATCATCCAGGTGCTCAACCGGGTGTTCGGGAGCGTCCTCGAAAGCGGTACCTCCACTCGCGACCCGCCGGAGATGGTTCAACAAGTCAGAATGATGTACGCGCTTGAGGAGGAATCCGGCGGCTCCGGCCTTGCGAGCAGCGGCGAGCGCAGCTTCATCAGCGAAACCGGTCAGGATCACGACCCTGGTCTTTGGGGAGTTGGAACGAACACGGTTGCAAACCTCGATCCCTGACCCGTCAGGTAGATCGAGGTCCAACAACACAACATCAGGTTGGTCGAACCCGATCCGCCGAACTGCCTCCTCGGCGCTGGCG
>CAYYRT010000340.1:0-1760 GCA_964474055.1 uncultured Acidimicrobiaceae bacterium
GAAGGTCTCCACCAACGGCGGCATTCGTTGGACCTGCGTGCGCGTCCTCGTCTCGCATCTGCTCGGCGGAGAGTACGTCGGGCTTGAGCAGGTCGCCGACGACATCTGGGCTGTCTACTTCGGACCCGTCTCGCTCGGCTGGCTTCACACTCGCCGAAGCGCGATCCTCGATCACGACGGCACGCCCACCTACAAGCCGAAACGACGGCGTGGCCGTCGCTCCTGACCCCAGCGCTGAGGACGTACTGACCAAACACCCGCAGCCTACCTTGCAGACTGTCACCCATCAGGGGGGTGACTAGTGTCACCCATCAGGGTTACCGCTCAAAGCGCGGCAGCCTCGGCCGTCAGATCAAAGATCGGACGCCAGTGAGCGACTAGCCCGTCGCGGAAGGTATACGCCATCGCCCAGTCGGAGGCCCACTCCTTCCCAGTGGAATGCGCTCGGAAACGAAATGATCCCAGCGCGACAACCCGGTCACCTGAGGCGAAGTACTCCTTCGGTTCGAACTCGACCGGCTCTTGCAGTTCACCGAGAGTCCTGAAGAATTCGCGGACCCCATCGTGGCCTTTGTACACCTGATTGAGCGGGTTCCCCTCTGGACCTGAATGATCCCAGACCGTGTCCTCGGTCTGGAGTGACACGATGCGTGGGATGTCGCCCTGACCAAACGCCTCGTAGATCTGCTTCACCACGCTAATGTTGTCGTTGCCCATGTTCCATGCTCCGTGACCGGGGGGGATCCATCGCAGCTCAACCTGCGGAGCGGAAACTATGCGCTCGCAGCTGGATTCGCACACAGGGTGGCGTGGAAGAGCATGTGGCCGCGGGACCGTTGAGGTCACAGCGGAAGTGTGGGAGTGTCATGGGAAACAGGGGCGAGGCGTACGACCGAAGCAAGAAGGAGTCCGTCTAACGGACCCGGAATTCTGCTGGCGCGGGCTACGAGGTCGCAAGCCCAAGACCACGAGCACAACCCACCCGCCGGTCTAGCGGTGCTGGAGCGAGCTCGTCGAGCGCTGTCCACCAACCTTGCACAGGTCCTGAGACCAACCCACGCAGGCTACCCGCGCAGCAGCAATTCCTTGTTAGACGGACCTTCTGCCAGTGTTATCGTCGCCAACCAACCACGGACATGTCGCCTTCTGGCAGGAGGCGGATACGTCAGGTCGTCGGTGTGGACGCAGCAGTGCGCTGGCCGGTTCTCACTAGGACAAGAGCAATGACGGCGCCCGTTATCCCGCCGCGAATGATCTCGAGCAGGGGATCTACAATGGTGAGAGTGAGCGTCCAAAAGTCTACGCCGGCGAATCTGATGAAGTCGACGCCCAACCAGACGAGAAAGCCAACAGTGGCGCCCGCCTTGGCGCCTGCAGGGAATGTCAGATCATCAGAGGCGTGCGCTACGGCAAGAGTGAGTAGAGCGGCCAACGACAGGCTACCGAGGACCGTAGCCCAGAGGAGCGGCGCTTCCCTGCTCATGTCGTGGCTTCGGTTCGCGGCGTAGAACGAGGCCATTGCCGTGTCGAAGATCAAGTAACCGAGGGCGTACATCACCACTGTGCCGATCAACGTGGCTATGACGAATCGCTTCGGGTCCATAAGACCTCCTCTCCGCAGATGGGAATCCCAGACGTCCTGCACACCGACCTGTCCTGCCTCAGCAAATAGCAGCAGGTCAGCGCCAGCTCAACCCCCGAGTTTTCGGTCCGTCTAACGGACCCGGAATTCTGCTGGCGCGGCCTACAAGTACACAAGC
>CAYYRT010000341.1:0-3092 GCA_964474055.1 uncultured Acidimicrobiaceae bacterium
AGGCTGTCGGCTAGAACGACGCGGACTTGTTGAGCACGTAGACCTTCACGGTGTCCCTCTTGACGCCGTCGTTAGCCATCGCGTCCGCGATCTCAGGGCGCTCCAGCATCCTGAAGTACTCGTCGAGGTCGTCGACTTCCATGTGCATCACGACCTCATTTTCCTCAGTTGCGGCAAAGTGGGCCGTGGGAACCGGGCCGTTCCAGAGCTGGCGGAAGAGGTCACCATGTGAGCGGTAGGCTTTCTCCCAGGCCACTGAATCCTCAACTTGGGCTGTCAGGACGACGCGGGGCATAGGCCCTCCTCGGCGTAGAGTAGTGTCAGGGTGCCTGCGTATATGAGGTGGCCTGCGGCGCGCACACGCAACTGGTATGGAGCGGTCTAACGACTCCGGAATTCTGCTGGCGCGGGCTATCAGGTCGCAAGGCTGAGGGCAGCCAAGCTTACCCGCCACACACGTCCAACCGGTGCTGAAGCGAGCGAAGTCGAGCGTTGCTCGTGAGCCTTAGAAGGTCGGAGACCTTCCTTCCAGGTTACCCGCGCAGCAGCAATTCCCTGTTATACGGCGCGGCCGTGTGTTACATTGCATGACATGAAGACCTCGGCTCTTACAGTTCGATTGGATCCTGATCTCGAGCGGCGCCTGGCGCGGGCGGCTAGACGGAGCGGTCGCACGCGGAGCGAGTTCGTGCGGGACGCCCTCCGACGCCAACTGGCCGTGGCACAGTTCGAAGATCTCCGCAAGAGGATCATGCCCTTCGCGGAGGGTCAAGGCTACCTCACCGACGAGGATGTCTTCCGCGACGTCTCGTGAGGGTCTTCCTCGACACCAACGTTCTGGCTTCCGCTGTCGCCACGCGCGGGATCTGCGCGGACATTGTTCAGGTGGTCCTCGCGGAGCACGAGCTGGTCGTAGGAGAGACCGTCCTTTCCGAGCTAGGCCGGGTGCTGGTGAAGAAGTTCAAGGTGTCCGGGGAGCTCGTGGGCGAGACTGACGAGTTCCTTCGAGCCGAAGCCGACGTGGTCAGCGAGGCCCCCCGTCTCAGCTTGTCGGTCCGCGACAAGGATGACGTGCGGATCCTGGAGGAAGCGGTAGCGGGCGGCGCAGACGTGCTCGTCACCGGAGACCGAGACCTCCTGGATATGGAGGCTGAGTCGCCGGTGCTGATCCTGAGCCCACGCGGCTTCTGGGATTACATGCGGCAGGGACCCCACCGCCAGAAGTAGCGCCGTATAACGACTTCGGAATTCTGCTGGCGCGGGCCATGTGGTAGCAAGGCCATGACCTACCGGGCGACTAATCTGCACGTCTACCGGTGCTGAAGCGAGCCCCGTCGAGCGCTGTCCACCGAGCTGCTCCGCTCCTGAGACTGACCCACGCAGGTTACCCGCGCAGCAGCAATTCCTTGTTAGCCTGAACGCCGACTTGGATCTCGCTCCCGAGACTCACGCACTGCAGTGATGATATCGTCAGCCGTGACGTCGGTGTCGATACCCGGCACATCAAGCGGAGACCGAGTCGGGCGGATCGGCCTCACGGCAAACTCAGCGCCGTCGCGACGCTTGATACGGATCTCGCCGCCTTCTCGTGCCTCGTCCAGTAGACGAGCTAGACGCTGTCGGGCTTCGGAATATGTGTAGACCTTCATGCTCCCACCTCCATGACCTTCACGTCGACCCTCCGTGCCACCTCTTGAAGCGGACCGTCCAGAGACAAAAGGGGGGTTCGATAGCGCCGCGCGCACTCCAGAACGTAGGCGTCATAGGCGTAGATGGACTGCTCATGCGCCAACTCCACCGACGCGCCCACATCAACGTCAGCCAGGCGTAGGGCGATCTGGTCGTAGGAAGCCAGAGCAGCCCTTGCCTGCTCCAAGTCGATTCGCCTCCGCTTGAACAGCGCCGAGAGGGCGTTTCCAAGCTCCCAGGGAAGCGTTGGAGGGGCCAGGAGCTCCGCGTCCGCCGTCGCCTCGAGCAAGGCGGGCTTGGACTCCTCGTTAAGGATGACCGCCATGATCACAGACGTGTCGACAGTGACTTCCACGGGCCCTCCTGCGCTAGCGTACAATTGTACCATAGCGAGAGGACGGTCGTCCGTCAACGACGTCAGAAGTTCAGGCTAACGACTTCGGAATTCTGCTGGCGCGGCCCCCAAGTTCACAAGCCTGCGGCCACCAAGCTTACCAGCCACGGCGCTCTACCGTTGCTGAAGCGAGCGAAGTCGAGCGCTGATTGTGAGCCTTAGGAGGTCGGAGACCTTCCTTTGACGGCTACCCGCGCAGCAGCAATTCCCTGTTAGCTTGCAGCGTTCTCCGACTCATCGGTGGTCGAGGAACTCTTCCACCGTAGATCCGATGTCGCGGATAATCTGGCGAAGAAGAAGCGGAGAGATGTCACGTCCGCTGTGAAACGGCACGGTCGTGCGCCGACCATCAACGTGACGGAACTGCTTATGGGACCCTCGCTGCCTGACCTCCTCGAAGCCCATGCGGTTCAAGATTGCTATGACCTCGCGCGAGCTGAGGACCGGTAGCCGTCCCACGGACTATCCAGAGACGGTCTGAGTACCTACAAACTCCGTCTCGAGCTTGGGCTCGCCGTCCTCGAGGAGCATCGCCACCACTTCGTGGAGGTTGGCATTCAGCTCGTCGAGCGTCTTGCCCTGGGAATGTGCTCCCGGAAAGCCTGGAATATGGCCCACGAAGAGGCCGGTGTCGGAATCGCGCTCGACGACGGCGGTGTACGTCTTCATTCGGTCTCCAGGCGGTACGATGGCGTGTGATCCATGATACCCAAGACCGACCTTCTGGAGCCAGTCTGCGGGAAGAGCGAAGTCACCCCTCGGCGCCGGCCCTGAAGCAGGACAAAGAGGTTGTGGCGCCGACGGGTGAAACATCGGGCAGGCGCCGGCACGTAGCGCTGCAAGCTAACGGACCCGGAATTCTGCTGGCGCGGGCCACTTGGTGGCAAGGCTGATGGCACGACAGCCTACACGCCACAACAGTCTCACGGGTGCAGAAGCGAGCACAGTCGAGCGCTGCTCACGAGCCTGAGAAGGGCGGAGACCTACCGTGCGGGTAGCCCGCGCAGCA
>CAYYRT010000342.1:0-6606 GCA_964474055.1 uncultured Acidimicrobiaceae bacterium
TGGCGTCGCATCTCGGCCACCCGGCGACGGGCCCACCACCCGGGACCATCGTCATCCTTCGGGAGTGGTCGCCCCTGCCCGGGAAGGTTGTCGAACTCACCTCGTTCAATGGCCTCTTTGATCTGATCCTCGACGGGATCCTTCACGTCCGCACCACCCGCCTCGACACCAACAGTGCGGTCAGACCGATACCACAGCCAACCACGAGCGATGGCCCTGCCAGGTGCTGTGGATCGGCGATCCAGGCGCCGGCCCCGATCAGCACAGACAAGACCAGAACCCAAACCACAGCCTGTTGATCTTGAGGATGACGTCCGAAATAGAGCCCCACGCCAAGACCGAAGAGAGCAGCCACGATCCAGCTCAGCGGTTCCACATCTCGGAGGCTAGAGGCCCCGCGGCTATCTTCGCCCCGATGGCCGACATCCCAGCCTTTCCTACCGATCTCGTCGAACTCAGAGCTTTTCTGGAAGCCGCCGGTTCCGACCGTCTCCCGGGTCTGCTCGGAATCGAACTGGTCGAACTGGCCAAGGGCTCCTGTGTGATGCGGCTAGAGGTGCAGCGCAAACACGAGGCTTCCAACGGGTTTCTCCATGCCGGCACCGTCGTCACTCTGGCCGACACCGCCGCTGGCTACGGCACGGTTGCCTCGCTCCCACCAGGCGCCTACGGCTTCACGACCATCGAACTCAAGAGCAACCACATCAGGACGCTCAACGCTGGTGGTTTGATAGCCCGGGCATCGATGGTGCATGGCGGCCGCACTACCCAGGTATGGGATGCCGTCGTCACCGCCGAAGCAACTGGCAAGACCGTTGCGATGTTCCGTAACACCCAGCTCATGCTCTATCCGTGATCCTGCTGGTTCACGGCGGTCTTCATGGAGAGATGGACGCCTATCGATTTTGGTCGGCACCCGGAATAGTCGATGACTTGGTGAGGGCCGGCTACGAAGTGTTGGCTCCCGATCGGCTTGCCAACGCCACATGGATTGAAGAAGCGGATTGGTTGCGTCAGTCGTTGCCCCTCGATTCGGCAACGGTTGTGGCTGGTTCCAACGGTTGTTCGGCAGCTTTGCGGCTGACAGTCGACTATCCCAAGGTCGTGGAGAAGTTGATCCTGTGTTGGCCTGCGACCCCTTTGGCCGGCGAAACCTCCGACACGGTCCGAGGAGTCGCCGACGTCGAACTCCAGGCGATCACGGTTCCTGTCGTGATCATTCCATCCGATCCCCCCAACGTCCATCATCATGCCGAGACTGTGACACGGTTGAAGCGACTCATTGCGGGCGCGATCGTGTTGCCTGGATCGCCCGAGCCACCGCAACCTGGCTTTTCCGAGCATCGCTCGAGGTTCATTGAAGGTCTTACTGCCGTCCTCTGACGATCACTCGCCGATGTCTTCGAACCACAGATCGGGATTCTCTTTGATGAACTCCTCCATCATCCGCATGCAGTCGACCCGATCGAGGATGACGATGTCTACACCCCGGGATTTCAGCCAGGTTTCGGGGCCACGGAAGGTGTGATTCTCTCCGACCACGATTCGGGAGATCCCATACAGCAGTGAGGCCCCCGAGCACATGTCGCAAGGGGATAGGGTCGAATAGAGGGTGGCCTGCTGATAGACGGTGGCTGGCTGGCGACCGGCGTTCTCGAGGGCGTCCATCTCGGCATGGAGAATGACGCTCCCCTTCTGGACGCGGCGATTGTGACCGCGCCCCAACACCTCGCCTTCGACGGCGAGGATCGATCCGATGGGGATGCCACCTTCGGCCAGACCGCGGCGGGCTTCCTCTACAGCGAGGTCCATGAGGTCCATTCCTGGAAGCTAATCAAGACGGGAACCCCAAAGTCGGATACTTGCGTACTGTGACTCGATGAAAAGGACAGCACTTCTCTATGTGATCGCTCTGGTCGTCACCGCGTGTGGCGGCGGGACGACTGTCACGACCGTTCCTACCACCACGACCACTGCGGCGCCCACGACGACCACTGCAGCGCCCACGACGACCGGCACCGTCGCCACAACGACGACGACAGCGGACACCGGAGCCGTTGGTGCCACTGTCGACGTGTTCGTCGAGGACTTCGCTTTCTCGCCTTCGACCGTCACCATCAAGGTCGGCGACACCGTTCGCTGGAACCTGGTGGGCGGGAGTCATACGACAACTTCGGGAGTCCCTCCCACCCCCGATGGGATGTGGAACCAGACCCTCACGACCGACCCACCGGTCACTGTCACCTTCAGCGAGGCCGGGACGTTTTCCTATTTCTGTCGTTTCCACGGCGATTTCATGACAGGAAGAGTTGTTGTAGAGCCTTAACCGGGGGATAGAGTCAAGGGGTGACCAAACTCCGTCGGATCGCCCTTTTGGCTCTCTTGCCGCTGCTGCTCGCCGCCTGTGAGATCCGTCTGTGGATGGATGTGGAGATGGACGATGCCACCTCTGGTCAGGTCACCATCACGATCGGGTTCGATGAGGAGTTCCGGGAACTGATCGAAGAGACCGGAGAAACCGCCGACATCTTCGCCGATATCGAAGACGACGCCTTTGCGGAGGGCTTCGACATCGAGACTTTTACCGACGCTGACATAACGGGTATCAGAGTCACCAAAAGCTTCTCGAGTCTCGAGGAGTTGAACGAGATCCTCAACAACGCCCCGACGGTATCGCCTGACGGTGACGAGGGAATGGTCGGTGAGGTGAGGTTCGTCGACAATGGAGAGACCATCAGTTTCGAAGGCTCCGTTCCGGCTGGCGGCGGAGAATTCGAAGGGATAGATCCATCACAGGCCCTCGATGTGATCGACTTCGACGCCCGCGTCTCTGTGGTCTTCCCTGGCACCGTGATCGAACACAACGGTGAGCTGTCGGAACGAACGGTCACCTGGGTGTTCTACGACGAGGACTTCAACGGCGTCGAGATGTTTGCCGAGGCCAACAAGGCGGGTGGCGGGTTCTCAGGCGTACTGATACTGATTGTGCTTCTGGTGCTGCTCGTGGTCGGTGCAATCGTCTACCGGATGATGTCTTCGAGGAAGGTCGACACCGTGGCCGATCCCACCATTCCCGAAGCCCCTCTGCCTCCGGTCGCTACGCCGCCAGCCGACTAGATCGCCCTCATGCTGTTGTTGCGGGCGTCGTGGGTGACTTCCGCCAAACCCAGGGCCTCCAGTAGGGGCGGCATGTACATGCCGAATCGACCCCGAAGACCCTTCTTCAGGCCGTACCAACCGGCTACCGGGTTGTCGGTCGATCGCCCCCACGCTTCGACGGTCCCATCGGCGGCAGGCTTCTGCTCGTCGGCAGAGCCGAGGGGCATCCAGTCCCCGTGGGCTTTGAGCATGGCGTGCAGGTCTTCGATCGCCCGGAGGTGATATCGAAGCTGGGTTGAGCCGACCTGGCAGATGATGGCCGGGGGATCAGCCGACGGGTTTTTGTACATCTGGTACTCACCTGTTCCCGGCGGGGTCTGGAGGATCCAGGGATCTTCTTTGGTTCCACTGCCACTGGCCATGATCGACTCCTTCCGTAACGCCGTCGTTACCGTAGCAGCTCACCCTACGGTCGCGTCTGCCTCGATCTCAACCTTCCATCGCTCGTCCAGCAACCCCGTCACCACCACCATGGTGGAGGCCGGGCCAATCGTGCCGAACACCTCGCCATGGGCTCGCCCCACGGCCTCCGCCACTGAGCGGTCGGTGATGAACATCCTGGTCCGCACGATATCTGCGAATCCGGCCCCCGCATCGGTCAATGCCGCGCCGATGATCTCCAGACACCTGCGCGCCTGCACATACGGATCGGGGTCGACCGATTCGTCTGGCCAGATGGGCGCGGTCCCCGCCACCGCCACCGCTTTTCCCACCCGCACCGCCCGCGAGAACCCCATCATCGCCTCAAAGGGCGATCCTGATTTGATCAGTTGTCGTGCCATGCTCTTCATTGTGCCGAGACCTCGCTCGGTGATGGGCCGCCTCGCGAAAAGCTCTCGACTGATCGGTTTTCGCGGTGGGGGAGCGTCCGGTAGGTTGGGCCCCGTCCGCCCCTCCTTCCCCGGCGGACCGAGCACTTCCCGGTGAATCTTGCGCTGATTCTGTGGTGCATTCATCAGGTCGCGAAAATCAAACCAGATTGGTTCTTGACCAATGCCATGTGTGTAATTACAGTGTTGTATCCGCCCCAACATGATGTGGTTCCAGGATCTGCCACCACTACATGTTGTGGTCTAGCGGATTGACTTATCGGGAGAGAATCGGCCGTGGTGCCCCGACCAGGGGGTCAAATCGGCTGGAAAATCTGGGTCCTCCAGGCTGGAGCGGCCCATTTGGAGGGAAGGAGAGGTAGATGAGCAAAGGCCTGCGTATCCCCCGGCGTTTTACCGAGGAGGGCCGCGATCCGTACTCGACGATCGAGTGGACGCGGCGTGACTCCCGGATCACCAATCCAGATGGTTCGGTGGTCTTCGAGGTGAAAGACGCCGAGGTGCCGGCCTCCTGGTCGCAGGTAGCGACCGACATCATCGTGTCCAAATACTTCCGTAAGGCTGGCGTTCCCCAGGTCGACGAAGCCGGTAATCAGATCCTCAACGAGGACGGCAGCCCGGTGCTCGGCTCCGAAACCTCGAGCCGCCAGGTCTTCGATCGTCTCGCCACCACCTGGCGCTGGTGGGGGGAGAACCACCGCTACTTCGCTTCTGCTCTAGACGCCCAGGCGTTCGAGGACGAGATGAAGTACATGCTCGCCAACCAGATCGCCTCTCCCAACTCGCCGCAGTGGTTCAACACCGGTCTGGCCCACGCCTATGGCATCACCGGCACGCCGCAGGGGTTCTGGTTCGTCGACCCCGACACCGCGGTGATGACCGAGTCTCCCGACTCCTACAGCCACCCGGCCCCCCACGCTTGTTTCCCGGCCGGGACCCGTGTCATGACCAAGAGTGGCTATCGATCCATCGAAAAGATTGAAGCCGGTGACCAGGTGCTCACCCATGCTGGACGCTATCGCTTTGTAACGGAGACGATGCAGCGGCAGGTTGAAGAGGAGCTAGTCAGACTCGATCTTGGGAAGTTGGCCGATGATCTCGTGGCAACCTCGAATCACCCCCTGCTTGCCGTGAGGCGAGAGGCAGCGCGTAGGCGCTATCGGTACCCGGATGAAGTTGTCCAGCCAAAATGGATCTCTGCAGGAGACCTGAAGCCGGGTGATTATGTCGTCGTCGCTCGTCCGGCATCTGACGATGTCATTCCTGAACCGGTCGATCTCGCCGAGTACGCACGAGGACCGATGTTCGAAGTGACCGACGCTCGAATCATCACTCGTAACAATTCTCATCGGCCTTCGATGAACCGCTTCGTGCAGTTCGAGTATCCGGAGTTGATGAGGTTGTTCGGTCGATGGCTGGGTGATGGCTCGATTGGTCATGAGACCCGCGATGGCGAGCTAGCGAGCGTGAACTTTGTGTTTGACGCCAACGATCGTGCCGGTATCGAGGACGTCCAGGCCCTGATGTTTGAGCTCTTCGACATCCCGAACGATCCCGAGTACGCCAAGGGTCAACGGACCGCCCACCTCCGCTACACGCGACGCCCTTTGGCTCGATGGTTCGCCGAAACCTTCGGTGAGGGATTCGCCGGCAAGTCAATTCCCGAGTTCGTCTATCACCTGCCAAGAGCACATCGCATCCAGCTCTTGATCGGGCTGTTTCTCTCAGATGGTTGCCTTTCTCGATCGGGGTCGAGCGTTGCTCTCTGCTTCGACCAGTCGAACCGCGACTTGGCCGAGGGAATCTGGCGCCTCTTGCGCTCCCTGGGCTATTCCCCATCGATTCTGGGCGGATCAGTCAGACCCGGGGGTACAAAGCCTCACTACCGCATCCAACTCTCCGCCAAGGCCGCGAGTGAACTGGCATTCGCCATCGGTATTGAGGTGACCGAGGCTCCGGGCTTTAAGGCAGAACTCCATGTCGGGGAGGATGTTGCGTACCGGGTCCGGAGCATGACGCGGGAGCCTTTCTTTGGGACCGTATACAACTTCCAGGTCGACGAGGACGAGTCCTACGTTGCCAACGGCGTTGTCGTCCACAATTGCTTCATCAATGGCGTTAGCGACGATCTCGTCAATCCCGGCGGGATCATGGATCTGTGGGTGCGCGAAGCCCGTCTCTTCAAGATGGGGTCGGGTACGGGGAGCAACTTCAGCCAGATAAGAGCCGAGAACGAGAAGCTCTCCGGTGGGGGGAAGTCTTCAGGAGTGATGGGGTTCCTTCGCATCGGTGACCGCGCCGCGGGCGCCATCAAGAGCGGAGGAACGACTCGTCGCGCCGCCAAGATGGTCATCCTCGATCTCGATCATCCCGACATCGAAGAGTTCATCGACTGGAAGATGCACGAGGAGGAAAAGGCCCGGGTCCTGATCCAGTACGGCGGGTACCCGGCCGACTTCAACGGCGAGGCTTACTCCACCGTTTCCGGGCAGAACTCCAACAACTCGGTGCGGGTACCTAACGAGTTCATCGAAGCCGTCCGCAACGATGACGATTGGCAGCTGCGCGAACGCACCAGTGGCCAGGTCCGCAAGACCATGAAGGCCCGCGATCTGTG
>CAYYRT010000343.1:0-27052 GCA_964474055.1 uncultured Acidimicrobiaceae bacterium
CCGTAGGCCTTGGCGGAGCGGTGCAGTCGTACGATGTGATCGCGCAGACGGAAAATGGCTGTGCCATCGGGAGTCTCGTATGCCCTGATGCCTTCGAACACCCCGGTCCCGTAGTGGAGGGCGTTGCTGAGAACATGGACCTTGGCATCTTCGAAGGCGACCAGGTCGCCATCCATCCAGATCAACTTGGCCGAATCCATGCAAAAAGGTTACCCGGGAACCACACCTTCGGCTTATGGCGTCCTAACGGTATGAGACGAATGGTCGTGGCGTTGGCGCTCCTGGTTGCGGCTTGCTCTGCGATGCCACCGACCACCACCCAGCCCGATCCCGGTCCAGTTGGAGACTGGGAGTTGGTAGAAGGCACCGTCGCCGGATCAGCCATACCCCGAGGTGACTTTCGAATCACCCTGCTGCTCGAGAACCGGACAGTCGGAGGCGTCGCCGCCTGTAACACCTACGGCGGCGAATTCTTGGCCGACGACGGTTTCATCGAGTTCGGACTGCTGTTTCAGACCGCGATGGGCTGCGCCGAACCTGCCATGTCGGCCGAGCAGATTTTCCTCCGGGGACTGTCAGCCGTCGACAGCTACCTGGTGGCTGACGACCGCCTCACCCTCAGCGGCGCTGACACGACCCTCGTGTTTGCCATGATCCTCCCAATCGAGACCGCTCCTCTGTACGACCAGCGGTGGGTGCTTGAGAGCTTGATCATGGGTAATGCCGTTTCATCGGTACAGGGCGACGGGTTCCTGCTCCTTTCGTCCGACGGAGCTCTTTCCGGGTCGACGGGTTGTCGATCGCTGACCGGGGTATTCACCGTGGTTGCTGATGAGATCCTCGCCACCGAACTTCGCGCCAACGGCAATTGCCCCGCAGGCATGGAGCGACAGGACTCACATGTGATCACCGTGATCGGCGACGGCTTTGTGAGCTTCGTCGAGGAGAATCGGCTGACCATCTTGGACCCCGACGGCACCGGCCTCCAGTACCGCGCCGAGGACTAAACCGACTGCACGGGCTCGGCCACACCGAGATGTCGGTCGTGCCACTCGAGGATTGCCTCGAACCGATCGATCCGGTGGCGGGGTTTTCCCGACCGGGACAGTTCGTGCCCTTCGCCGGGGAAGCGGACCATCTCGGCTTCGATTCCACGCTTGAGCAGACTGGTCAGCAACTGCTCGGCCTGCTCGATCGGACAGCGATAGTCCTCTTCAGAATGCAGCACCAACGTTGGCGTGACAATTTGGTCCGCATACCGCAACGGGCTCTTGGCCCATTTCGCATCCAGTTCATCGGACTGGACGTAGTTTGGGGTGAAGATCGGACCGATGTCCGACGTTCCTTCGAACGAGAGGAACGACAACAACGCCCGCTCGACAACGGCAGACTTGAAGCGGTCGTCGTGAGCGATCGCCCAGGCGGTCATGAAACCTCCATAGGAGCCCCCCATGATTCCCAGCCTTTTCCGATCGAGCTGGGGGTAGCTGTCCAGGGTGTTCTCGAGGACCGTCACGATGTCGGCCCAGTCGACCACGCCCCAACCATCGCCCACAACCGACCTGACGAAGTCGAGCCCACGCCCCGACGATCCCCGCGGATTGCAGGCCACCACGGCATATCCGGCACCCGCAAACACCTGAAATTCATCGAAGAACCCGAAACCGTATTGACTGGCAGGGCCACCGTGGATGTTGAGAAGGACCGGGAACGGCCCGTCACCCTCAGGCAACACCAAGAAGGTATCGATGTCGGGTCCATCCCCCTGAACCCTCCAGTGAATCTGAGGGCGGGGCACAAAGCTGACCTTGGCCGAATGGAAAGTCAGCTGCTCCTCGCCCTGGTCGGTGATGTCGAACAGCTCAGCAGGCGACGTAGGCGCTGAAATCGTCGCCACCAGGCGGTTGCCGACGGCGTCGAATCCGGTGACCACCCGATCACCACCGATGACTTCTTCGACCTTGCCATCGGTATCGATGCGGATGACAGCCACGCGTCCGGAGTCCTCGAGGACGGAAAGGATGGTCTCCGCCGACCACCGCGGGAGGCTGACCCCCCCACCGGCCAGGGAGAAAACCGATCGATCGAGGTCGGCCGTCAACGAAGCCAGGGAACCGTCCGGCTCCTCCCGCCATAGCCCGAACAGTCGCGGGTAGTCCTGTTCCGGATGGCCGAGCAAGTGAAGCGCTCCGCTCGGGGAGTACACGGGCGCCAACCAGCCCGCCCGGTCGGCGACCTGACGATTCCGTCCATCCAATCCGACCTCGAAGATGTCATCGCCCGGCTCGATGCCTCCCCGGGGATGACGATCCGTCACGAAAGCCACTCGGTCTCCCTCGGGATGCCAGGCCGGCATGCTCTCGTCGAACTCGCCTTCGGTTAGCCGTCTCGGCTTCTCGGAACCCAACGGGTCGATGATCCAAAGCTGACGAAGACGATCGTGGAGCCAGCCCCGGTTATCGAAGCGATAGGGGAACCGGGTGATGCGTTTGGCCCTGCGGGTGCGCTCCTCGTCGGCCAGATCGGCCAGAGCGGGAATCCAGGTCTTGGCAACGGCACAGATGTAACGAGCGTCGGGTGACCAGACGAAGTACTCCACCCCGAGTGCGAAGTCGGTGAGGACCGAGGCCTCGCCTCCGTCGGCGGCCATCACCGCCAACTGGGCGATCGGTTTCTTGACATCGGTGGCTCGCAGAAACGCAAGACGGTCACCCGTCGGGGACCAACGCGGTGAGGCGTCGATGGGACCGGCGGTGAAGGGTTTCACGGCGGCGCCGTCGTGAATGTGGATTCGACGGCGGTAACAATCGGCCTCCAGGTCCATCTGGGTGAGGACATAGGCCACCCGGATACCGTCGGGATGGATCTGCGGGTCTGCGGGAATCTGGAGCTGGGCGAGATCGTCGGGCTTCATGAGCGGCATTGTGACCGGCCCGCCCGACTGATGCCTACCCTCGGCGGATGGGCCGTGTCATCGCCTCGTTTTTTGGCTCCGGGCTGCTTCTGGGACGAATCCGCGGCGCCGATGAGGGCTCAGGCACAGTCGCCGGTCTGGTGGCGTTGGGGATCGCCCTCCTCGTTCAACCCTGGTGGGGTCGCGCCCTCGCTTTCATCATCACGATCGGGCTTGGTCTCTGGGCGATTCGATCAATCCACATTGGCAACGAGGATCCGGGGTGGGTGGTGATCGACGAGGCAGCCGGCACGTTTCTCGCCACTCTTGGTTTGGCCCTACCCGGAGCACTGGTGGCGTTTGTCGTTTTTCGGGCCGCCGACATTGCCAAGAGGTTTTTCCCGGGGGTTAGTCAGGCCGAACGACTCGGTGGTGCGGTCGGGATCATGGCCGACGACCTGGTCGCCGGGCTCTACGGCCTGGCGGCGGGATGGATCGCTCAGACCTTGCTGAGCTGACTCCTAGTCGAACGACAGGCGGCCTTGCACATGGGTGGGCCGCTCGAACGCGATGTTGCCAACCTCGACGTAACGGGCCTCAACCACTCCCGGGAGCACGAGCAGTTCGGCTACCTGTGCCTCGGTCATGGGCTGGTCGAGATTGAGTCCCATCATGGCCTCGTCGTCGGTCTGTCGCGACCTCCCGACCACCATGTTGGCGATGTTGATGGACTCGTCCCCTAGATAGGTTCCAACCCGGCCAATGACCCCGGGCACATCGGCATTAGAGAGGATCAGCATGTGGCGGGAAATGGGCAGTTCGAGATCATGACCGAGGATCTCGACCAAAACCGGACCTTTGCGCGAGACCGTTGCGGCGACCGAGAAGTCGATCCCTCCGACCATGCCGGAGACGGTCAACACCGACACGTAGTCAGGGCTCTCCCCTGACTGCTCAAGCACGAGACCGATTCCCCTGGCTTCTGCCAGTGCCAGGACGTTGACGAAAGAAACCTGATCGGTCGAGACGGCCTGGAGCCAGCCTTTGAGAACCGCCAGACCAAGCGGTTTGGTCTCACCCTCGGCGATCCTTCCACGCGCCTCGACCCGAATTTCGTCGGGGGCTCCTCCGGCCAGTTCGATGAAAACCCGGCCAAGCTGTTCGGCCACAGGCAGGAACTGCTGAACCTCGTCGGACACTTCACCGCCGAGGTCCACGTTTACGGCCGAGGCGACCAGCTCACCCCGCAGGGCCGCCGCTACCGCCTCGGCGACCTGGACGCCCGCTTTGTCCTGCGCCTCGAGGGTCGAGGCGCCGAGGTGGGGTGTGACCACCACCGCCGGCAACTCGAACAAGGCGCTGTCGATAGGCGGCTCGGCGGCAAACACATCGAGGGCAGCTCCGGCGACGTGGCCAGAGCGGACCGCCTCGGCCAGCGCAAGTTCGTCGATGATCCCACCACGGGAGGTGTTGACAATGCGGACGCCAGGTTTGCACCGGGCGAGTGTGTCCTTTCCGAAAAGGCCCTCGGTTTCCTGGGTGAGCGGCAGATGGATCGAGATGAAGTCCGAGGCTTCGAGGAGAGCCTCGAGGTCCACCATCTCCACGCCCATTCGCCGGGCCCGTTCGGGTCCGACGAAGGGGTCATGGGCCACGACTCGCATATCGAACGCAGCTGCCCTTTGGGCCACCAAAGTGCCGATCCTGCCAAGACCGACAACTCCTAGGGTTTTGCCGCTCAGTTCGACGCCCGTAAAGCTCTTCCGGTCCCAGATACCCGCCCTGGTGCGGGCGTCGGCCTCGGGAACATGTCTGGCAACAGACAGCAAGAGGGCCAGGGCGTGTTCAGCCGCACTCACGGTGTTGGCCAAGGGAGCGTTGACCACCAGGACCCCCCTCCGGGTCGCGGACGCGACGTCGATGTTGTCAACTCCCACGCCAGCCCGACCAATGACCCGCAGCTTGGGACCGGCCCCGATGAGTTCGTCATCCACCAAGGTCGCCGAACGCACCACCAGGCCGGCGGCATCGGCCAGAGCATCCATCAAGACCACACGAGTGGCACCGCTCAGGTCGACCACCTCGAACTCGGCCGCTAGGGCCCGTATCCCGGCCTGGGCGATTGGTTCTGCCACGACAACCTTTGAATTCATTGATCTCATCTCTATGTGACAACAGATTGTCGTCGGCTCAGGGCAACCCAACAAGACGACACTGGTTCTAGTCTCAAATGATGGACTGGACCCCCACCGTGATCGTGACAGCGGTAGACGGCTCGGAGCAAAGCGATCGGGCAGCCGCACTTGCTGCTTCCCTCGCCCGTACCCACGATGCTCGCCTGATAATGGTGACCGTGGTCCGCCCCCCGGAGGGTTGGTGGGGTGTCACCGGGGAACCACCGACGCCAGCGGCGCTATCCGAGGCCCTCATCACCGGCCAACAGCGAATCCTGGCCGAGGTTGAGAAGAGTGTCGATCTCACCAATGTCGACTACACAACTGTCGAAGAATTAGGCGACCCCACTTCGGCGATCCTCGCATTGTGTGAGCGGGAGCGGGCCGATCTCCTGATCGTCGGTCGCCGCGGGGCCGGGGTGGTCGAGCGGATGGTTATCGGATCGGTGGCCGACCGGCTTGCCCATCATGCCCGCTGTCCGCTGCTGATAGTTCCGTGACCTCTGCGTTCGAGGAGGACACGGCCGTCCGCCCGACTGGCGGCGGGGAGTATGCGGCGGAAGTCACCGACCGGTGGTCCATCGGAGGCCGCCCCAATGGCGGCTACCTCATGGGCATCGTCCTCACGGCCCTGGTGCTTGAGTCACCCCATCCCGATCCGCTGACGATCACAGGCCACTTCCTTTCCCCGGCCGACCCTGGTCCGGCCGCCATGAGATTGACGATGATCAAGAAGGGCAGGAGTGTCTCCACCGCAACGGCGATCATGAGCCAGGGTGGGCGCGACCGGCTCGTCGTGTTAGCGAGTTTCGGTGATCTCGACGAGCAGCGAGGACCAACTCGAAGTATGTCCGAGCGTCCACTGCTGTCTGACGACCTGGTTTCATCGGCGGGTCACCCCGCCCCTCACCCGATCATCTCCCGGTTCGAGTTCATGCTCCCCGCGGCCCAGTCCCGGGTGGCTGCCGGGGTATTCGACCCCGACCAAAGTCAGGCTGAGTTCAGCGGCCGACTCCGATTTGCCGATGGGATGATTCCGACGATTCCCTCGATTCCGCTGATGATGGACGCGTTCCCGCCGGCCGTCTTCAACCTGGGACTTATCGGTTGGACCCCAACAATCGAGTTGACGGTGCACCTGCGGAGTCGGCCACAAAACGAGTGGCAAGTCCTGTCGGTGAGGACCCGCCAACTAGTCGACGGGCTGCTCGAGGAAGACGCCGAATTGTGGACAGAGAACGGAACGCTGGTTGCCCAATCGCGCCAACTCGCGCGCGTGCTCATGGACTCATGAGGTCGCCCCCTTCGTCCCGGCTCCTTCGTCGCCGGGCCACTTCCCCCGCTCCCGCGGGGGAAGAATAAGAAGGCGGGGGGAGGGGACCACGGCTATAGGGCCGGTAGCACCTCGGCGGCAAACCGTTCGAACCCCGAGTGGTCGTAGGCCGCTTCCTGAAAGTAGGCGATGACATATGCCAACCCGGCGTCCACCCAGGGCTTTAGCTTTTCCACCAACTGTTCGGGTGTCCCCGACATCTTCTCGAAGTTGCGCCTGGCCCTCGCCGCTCTTTCATCACCGACGACGGCCCGAAAGTGGTCCTCGATCCAGGCCAGCCGATCGTTGACGGCAGCCTCGTCGGCCTCACAAACAACATTGAAGTTGGTCGATCGAACGATCCGATCGAAGTCCCTCCCGATTTCACGGCAGTGTTCGGCCAGAATGACCGATTTCGCCGTGAACTCCTCGACCGATGTTGCGAAGTTGGTATAGGCGGCATACTCGGCCGCAACCCGAAGGGTGAGCTGCTCACCACCCCCGGCGATCCAGAATGGGATGTGTGGCTGTTGCACGGGCT
Organism: uncultured Acidimicrobiaceae bacterium; assembly: GCA_964474055.1. GTDB lineage: Bacteria > Actinomycetota > Acidimicrobiia > Spongiisociales > ZC4RG35 > JAICND01. The sequence continues at coordinate 6,921 of CAYYRT010000343.1, forward strand.
TTGGCTGGCAGATGGCGCCCTGCAGTTGATAATGCTTGCCGTCGAAGTGGACCTCATCTTCAGTCCACATCCTTTTCATGATCTCCACCCCCTCGGATAGTTGTCCGATCCGCACGGCGGGCCGGGGAAACTCGTAGCCATATCCGAGGTACTCCTCCTCATACCAGCCCGCCCCAATCCCCATCTCCACCCGGCCACCCGAAATGACATCGATCGAAGCCGCCGCCTTCGCCAGATAGGACGGCATCCGATAGGAGTTGCAAGTACACATCTGACCCAGTCGAACCCGGTCGGTGGCGACCGCCAATGCTCCCATCAGGGTCCAGGCCTCGTACGTGACCTCCTGAGTGGCAACTGGAACCGTGTGAAAGTGGTCGTACACCCATACAGACTCGTATCCGGCCCTCTCGGCGCTGGCGGCGCTGGCTGTGATCGTCGGCCAATGTTGCTCGCGGGGGATCCCTACGAGATCGAGTCGCCAACCTTGAGGGATAAAGACGCCGGATCGGATCATCGATTGATCGTAGAGGAATCTTGAAAAGACCCCGCAGGCGTGCCACCTTGGGCCCGTGTCCGATCAACAGGTTCTGGGAGCGGTTCCCATCAAACCCTTTGCTGCTGCCAAACAACGCCTCGCCGCCGTACTCAACTCCGGCATGCGTGCATCAATCAGCAAGGAGATGGCACGGCGCACCATCGAGTGCCTGCGCCTGACCGGAGCAATCCCGGTCGTGCTGGCTTCCGACGACGAGGTCGCCCACTGGGCATCAAGCGCAGGCATCGAGGTGATCCGGGACATGGCGTCGGACCTCGACTCCGCGGCCAGTGCCGCCGTGGCCGAAGCGGGCCGCCGTGGCTTGCACTGGCTGATCCTTCACGTCGATCTCCCTCTCCTTGATCTCGAGGTCCTGGGACGGGCCGTGAACGCGATCGGGCAGGGTCGCCCCGTCATCGCTCCTAGCGCCGATGGCGGGAACCCGCTCCTGGGCTCGGCGTTTCCTCTTTTCCCGTTTGCCTATGGGCCGGGCAGCTTCCAACGACACCTGCGGGTCGTTGCCGGAGCCGACCCCATGGTTCTGGTTGATCCCAGACTGGCGGTGGATCTCGATGGGCCAGACGATTTGATCGCTCTGCGCCGCATGGTTCCCTGGCTGGCCGAAATCACGGATACCCTCCCGCACTCGTGACCTCGCTGTATGCCGACGTTGTCCCCCGGGTACCACCCGAACCACTGCCGGTGCCTGGACGCGCTCTAACAATCGGTGCTCACCCCGATGATGCCGAATTCGGCGCGGCCGGCACGATCGCCCGGTGGGCATCGTCGGGATGTGAAGTGTCGATGCTGATCGTCACCGACGGTTCCAAAGGTACCTGGGACCCGGATGTAGCTCCCAACCACCTCGCCGCCACTCGCCTCAGCGAACAGAAGGAGGCGGCTAGGGCGCTCGGCGCGACTGGCGAGATCGTCCATCTCGGTTATGTCGACGGCGAATTGGAGTACTCGATGGAACTGCGACAGCGAATCTGCGATTGGATCCGCCGACTTCGCCCCGATGTCGTGCTCAGTCATGATCCCTGGCGGCGGTACATGCTCCACCCCGATCATCGAGCCGCCGGCTGGGCAACCATCGACGGGGTGGTCGCTGCCCGCGATCACCTTTTTTACCCCGAGTTGGGTCTGGAAAAGCACCGGCCCGAGGCCATCCTCTTGTGGTCCGCCGACGAACCCGACTACTGGGAGGACATCGGGGCTTCGTTCGACAAGAAGATCGAAGCGCTGTTGTGCCACTCCAGTCAGACCCAAAGCACGATGCGCGGAGCCGGGACGGATGACGAAGCACGCGCGTCATTCGTGGAACGAATGCGTGCTTGGTCGGAGGAGCAGGGCAAGGCGGCCGGTTTGCCCCTGGCCGAAAGCTTCAAGCTGATTCGGCCATAACCCGCTTGGTTACACGATCGACAGCCCGGTTTCCTTGTCGAAGAAGTGCAGCTTGGCCGTCTCCACGACCAGCTTGGCCTCCTCGCCTGAGCTAGGGCAGAAGTCGGGATCTACCCGCGCCGTAAACTTGGTATCGGCCCCCAGCGTGGCTGGATCCGTGCCCTGGTCGGCGAGCAACTCCTGGATGTCAGGAGTGATCACCGGTGGAGACGGCTTGAGGAAGTGAATGTAGGCCTCAGAACCAAGCTGTTCGGTGAGGTCCACTTTCACAGCGATGGTGTGTTCGGGATTCGCATTGGGCACGGCCGCGACGAGCTCGAAGGCTTCGGGCCGAATTCCGATGATGATCTCTTTGCCGGCGTACTTGCTCAGCCCGGGCCGGTTGGCGATCACCGCCCGATCAACCTTGACTCGGTCGCCAGCAAAAGCGGCATAGAGATTGTCGCCCTCACCCTCGATGCGCCCATAGACGAAGTTCATCGACGGACTCCCGATGAAGCCTGCCACGAACAGGTTGTCGGGTTGGTCGTAAAGAGCCCGGGGGGTGTCCACCTGCTGCAGCCGGCCCTTGCGGATGACCGCCACCCGGTCACCCATGGTCATCGCCTCCACCTGGTCATGGGTGACATAGACCGTGGTCGTTCCGAGGCGCTGCTGCAGCAGACCGATCTCGGACCGCATCTGGACACGGAGCTTGGCGTCGAGGTTGGAGAGAGGCTCGTCCATGAGGAATGCGACTGGTTCCCGGACAATCGCACGACCCATTGCCACGCGCTGGCGTTGACCACCGGAGAGGGCTTTGGGTTTGCGATCGAGGTACTCGGTGATTTCGAGCACCCGGGCGGCGTCGTCGACTCGGCGTTTGATTTCGTCCTTCGCCATCTTGCGGAGCTTCAGCCCGAACGCCATGTTGTCGTAGACCGACATGTGCGGGTAGAGCGCGTAGTTCTGGAAGACCATGGCGATATCCCGGTCTTTGGGCGAAACATCGTTGACAACCCTGTCCCCGATCTTCAACTCGCCCTCGGTCACCTCTTCGAGGCCGGCGATCATCCGCAGCAGGGTTGACTTGCCACAGCCGGAAGGTCCGACGAGAACCAGGAACTCACCGTCGTTGATCCCGAGATTGACGTCGGTGATGGCACGGGTGCCGCCCGGATAGACCTTGCCCACGCGGTCGAAAAGGATCGACGCCATGTCTCCTCCAGAGATGTCGCTAGCAGTTGAGGGAACCTACCATGATGGATTCAGGTCGTGTCGGGTGGGACAGGAGCAAAGTGGACCGCACAGCAGTAATAACCGGTGGAACGGGCGGCCTCGGATCCGCGCTGGTTCGACGTCTTCTTCGCCGCGACGTCCGACTGGCTGTTACCTACTTGTTGCCCGAAGAGGCCGACCGTTTCGAGCGCGAGTTTGAGGTTGACGACCAACGCCTCACCTTGCGCAGGGTGGACGCGACCAACCCCGAGGCCGTAAACGCCTTCATGAAGGACGTGGCTGAGCAGTTCGGCGGGATCCATATCGCCTGTTCGCTGGTTGGGGGTTGGGCAGGCGGTCGGGATATCGAGGACACCGACGATGTTCGGCTAGAGCGGATGCTCGACCTGAATCTGCGCTCTGCCTTCTACACGGTCCGTGCAGCGCTCCCCCACCTCCGAGCGGCGGGTTGGGGCCGCATCATGCTGGTCGGCAGCCGCGCCGCCTTCGACACCCCGGCCGGACAGGTGGCGTTCAACATCGCCAAGGCGGGAGTTGTAGCCCTCGGAAAGACGGTCGCCCAGGAACTCGACGGCACCCAGATCACTTGCAATGTCCTGCTTCCGGCGGTCATCGACACCCCGGCGACCCGAGCAACCGCCCCGTACGCCGACTACGTCAACTGGCCAACCCCGGAGGAGATTGCATCAGTGGCCGAGTTCTTGCTGAGTGATGAATCGGCAGTCATCAACGGCGCCGCCGTGCCGGTGTTCGGCAAGGCCTAATACCCATTCTTGCGTAGAAAACCGCACGTTTCCGTGCGGTTTTCTACGCAAGAATGGCAGCCCCGACCGGATTCGAACCGGCGTTACCGGCTTGAGAGGCCGGCGTCCTGGGCCTCTAGACGACGGGGCCAGGTCTTTGCTCGGGGGGAAGGACTTGAACCCTCAATAACAGGGCCAGAACCTGTCGTGTTGCCGTTTACACCACCCCCGAACGGGCGGCGCGCCCCACCGAGGGGCGCCGTACGGGCAGCTTAATCGTTCGCCCATAGCCCACTACTCGCGGCGGGCCTTTCCACCTAGTCTGAGAGCCCATGATTCCCATGATCGCCGGCTACGTAATGGGCACAAGAGCAAGCGCCCGGGTGGGCGCCATGAGTGTGGTCGCCAACAACATGTTGGGCTCGGGCACGGCCGCCGACTCGATGGCGGCCATGGACGAGCGCGTCGACCGTCTGCTCATGGTGGTGGAGGCGATGTGGAGCTTGTTACGCGATCACGGTTACACCGACGACCAACTCGCGGCCCGCATCAAAGAGCTTGATCTGGCTGATGGAACGGCCGACGGTCGCCACTCACGGAAGGTCGCCGTGTGCAGGTCCTGTGAGTCGAAAATTCCGGCTGGCTTCCCCAGGTGCCAAATCTGCGGTACCGAATCCGGGGCCGTGCCCGGTCCCCTCGACGGAATCTGAAACCACGGCGGGTTCTTGGGGCTGGAAAGTCCCCTAGCGGACGCCACAACCCGGGGTTCGCGGAATTAGACCGGCAGTCGCCGTTTTGAGGAGATGAGGCCGGTGTCAAACCCGGCTAGGTGCAGTCCGCCGGCGAAGCGGGCGTGTTCGATCTTGAGGCACCGATCCTGGACCACCTTCAGCCCTGCTGCCTGCGCCATTGCGGCCGCCTCATCGTTGCGCAGTCCAAGTTGAAACCAGACCACCCTGGCTCCAACCGCGATCGCCTCCTCCACCACGGCCGGGAGTTCGGCCGCCTTGCGAAAACAGTCGACGATGTCGGGCGGACCCGGTAGGTCTCGCAAGGTCGGGTAACACTTCAGCCCGAGAACTTCCTCAGCGTGAGGGTTGACCGGCCACATCGTATAAGGAGTACGCATGAGGTAGGTGGCAACGAAGTTGGAAGACCGCAGCGGGTTGGGTGACACTCCGACCAGAGCCACCGTTCGTGCCTCCCGCAGTATCTGCAGCCGCTCGCTGGGTGTGGCTTCGACCAGTTTCGTGATCATGAATCCCCTCCAAGGGCCTGGTCGAGATCGGCGGTGATGTCCTCGACGTCTTCGATTCCGACCGAGATCCTGATCATGTCATCGCCCACCCCGGAGGCGTTGCGCTCCTCTACCGGAACCTGCTGGTGGGTGGTGGAAGCCGGATGGATCACCAACGTCTTGGCATCTCCGACGTTGGCCAGATGGGAAGCCAACTCGACCTTCTCGATGAAGTGTTTGCCGGCCTCGAGACCACCCTTGACGCCAAAGGTAAAGACAGCCCCCGGTCCGGCCGGGACGTACTTGTTCGCCATCGGGTCATCCGCCGTCGGATAACTGACCCAGGCCACAGCTTTGTGACCAGACAGGTAGTTGGCGACCGCCCTCGCGTTCTCGACATGGCGCTGCATGCGCAGGGGCAGAGTCTCCAGTCCAAGCAGCAACAGGAAAGAACTGAAGGGTGAGAGCGCCGCTCCGACATCTCGCAGGAGTTCGGTCCGGGCCTTGGTTAGGTAGGCGTACTCCCGAAAGTTCTCCCAGAACTTGAGGCCGTGATAGGCAGGAGACGGTTCGGTCATCAGCGGGAATTTGCCGTTGGCCCAGTGGAAACGACCTGACTCGACGATCACGCCTGCGATGACGGCCCCATGGCCCCCTATGAACTTGGTGGCCGAGTGGACCACGATGTCGGCACCCCATTCGATGGGGCGGCACAGATACGGGGTGGCAAACGTATTGTCGATCATGAGGGGAACATGGTGGGAAGCCGCCACTGAAGCCACACCCTCGATGTCGAGCACTTCGGCCCGCGGGTTCCCGATCGTCTCGCCATACAGGAGTTTGGTGCGCTCGGTTACGGCGGCGGCGAAAGCGTCGGGTACAGGGTCGACGAAGGTCACGTTGATTCCCAGCCGGCGCAGAGTCACGTCGAACTGTGTGTAGGTGCCCCCATACAGATTCCGCGCCGCCACGATCTCATCACCCGCCTGGCACAGGGTCAGGATCGCGATCAGTTGGGCGGCCTGCCCGGAGCCCGTGGCCAGGGCACCCAAACCCCCTTCCAACGAGGCCATACGCTCTTCGAAGGCCGCATTGGTCGGGTTCCCGATCCGGGAATAGATGTTCCCGTACGTTTGCAGGGCAAAGAGATCGGCAGCGGTCTGGGCGTCCTCGAAAACGAAGGATGAAGTCGCATAGATCGGCATCGCCCGGGCGCCCGTCTCCGGGTCGGGGCGCTGCCCGGCGTGGATCGCTCGCGTCGAGAATCCATAGCTCATAACGACTGAGTTTAAGGAGCCACCAAGGAGCCCCGGCCGAGGGCGTCACGCCTCAAGATTGGCCAACGCTCCCAGGGCGGCATCTACCTCAGCCGGTGTGGAGACGTGGACAAAACCGATCCTGGTCAGACCGCCGCGATCGAGAAGACCGAGCCGGGCCATCGGTTCGACTGCGTAGTAGTTGCCCGACCAGATGGCGATGCCCACCTCGCCAAGTTGTCTTGCCACCTCGGTGGCAGACAGCGAGTCCACGTCGACGGCGAAGGTCGGCACCCGACCCTCCATCGTAGGTTGACCCACCACGGTCACCCCGGCAGGCAGTCCAGCCAGGAATCGAGTGCCCAACCCGGCCTCGTACGATCCGATCTCGGTGAAGGCGGCATTGAGGGCTCCCCGCCGGTCGGCGCCCCAGCCGAGGGATGCGAGGTAATCGACCGCGGCGGTGAACCCTGCCAGAAGCTCAAACGGTGGGGTACCGGTTTCCCAACGAGCCGGACCCCGGTCCGGGGCGGGCCGGACCTTGAACGCCGGCAGTCGCTCCAGATGTTCGGCTTTTGCCCACATGATCCCCAGGTGGGGACCGAAGAACTTGTACGACGAACACACCAGGAAGTCGCACCCGATGGCTTCGACATCGATCCGCCGATGTGGGGCGAGATGGACTGCGTCAACATAGGTGAGAGCCCCCACCGACTTGGCAGCCCTTGCTACCCGCCCAACGTCGACAGTGGTACCGAAAGCGTTCGAACACGCGGTCACAGCCACCAACCGGGTCCGCTCGTCGATCAGCGATTCGAGTTGATCAAGATCGAGCGCCGTCGACTCCCGATCGAAGTCGACGAAGTCGATCAGCACTCCCTTTGATGCCGCCGCCCGCACCCAGGGGGTGATGTTGGCGTCGTGGTCGATCGCCGAGAGGATGATCCGATCGCCTTCGTTCCAGGTTTCCGCGAGGGCCCGGCTGAAGGCAAAGGTGAGCGAAGTCATGTTTTGGCCGAAGACGATCTCGTCCGCGGCGCCATTGACAAAGTCGGCTCCTGCCTCCCGGGCCCAGGCAACTACCGATTCCGATGTTCGCGAAGAGGCGAACTGACCACCGACGTTGGACATGGATGAACGGAGGGCTTCGGTGATCGCCCGAATCACCGGATTGGGTACCTGGGTCCCGGCCGGACCATCGAGATAGACCTGGCGGCCGGCCAGTGCGGGAAATTCGGCGCGCAACGCTTCTACATCGAGCATGGCCTCTGTTTATCAGGTGCCGCAGAGTCCGGTCGGTCGAAATAACCTGGCCAGATCGACCCTCATCCCGATCTTTCGGTTCTCACCGGGGCGGACCGACGACCCTTATCCCGCTGGCTGGGTCTGGCGACAGCCGGTATCGGCCTGGCCGTTGTCGTCGCGATGGCGCTGTCCTGGCCCGAGTCGGACAAGATGCCCGATACAAGCGGGCTCGGCTTCGCCGGGGAGGTGGTTCGGGCGGAGGTGTCCGAGGTGGTCGAAGCCACGTGTTCGTATGCCGACGATCAGCAGTGTCTTCGAGTCACCTTCCTCATCCTGGAGGGCCCGGATGTCGACACCATCACGATCGAGGAGTGGCAACTCGTTCCCTCCAGCCCGCAGTTCGAATCGGGTGACCGCGTGTTGCTCACCGTCGTGCCAGACGCGCCACCACTCGAGCGCTATCAATTCTCCGACCGCGAGCGACGACCGCTGTTGGCCGGGGTGGCGATCCTTTTTCTCCTGGTCGTGGTTGGGCTGGCCCGCATCAAAGGGGTGGCAGCGGTGGCGGGGCTTCTTGCCTCCCTCCTCGTGTTGTTCGTATACATAGTTCCGGCCATCCTCACGGGCCGCCCCCCCGAGCTGGTGGCGATCGTCGGGGGGACCGCCATCGGGATGGCGACGCTGTACCTGACTCACGGCGTCAAACCGCTCACCCATGTGGCGGCCATAGGCACCTTTGCCGCTCTGTCTCTCACGGTGGTCTTGTCGGCGATTGTCGCCAGACTGGCCGATCTCAGCGGGGTCGTCTCCGAGGAGGCGATTTTCATCCTTGTGCTTGAGACCGTTGACCTGCGAGGTTTGTTGCTGGCCGGCATGGTGCTGGGAGCCCTCGGTGCTCTAGACGACGTCACCGTCACCCAGGCATCTGCAGTGTGGGAACTGCATCGCGCCAACCCCGAGATTCCCAGAGGAGACCTGACTGCCGCCGGACTCCGGGTTGGCAGGGACCACGTTGCCGCCTCTGTCAACACTCTCCTGCTGGCCTACGCCGGGGCGGCGCTTCCGCTCTTGCTCCTATTCGGGCTGAGCGGGCTTCCACTCACGGTGATCGCCAATTCCGAAGTGGTGGCGGTGGAGATCATCCGAACCCTGGTGGGTTCGATCGGTCTGGTGGCGGCGGTGCCGATCACGACCTGGCTGGCAGCCAGGGTGGTTGGACGATCGGCTCCCTGACCTACAACCGGCTGACCTACAACCGGTTGACCTCATTTGGCTGGCTTCAACTGGCCCGACGGATGTCCTGTTGCCAGAGACGACGCAGTTTGACGCGCTCCTTCGGTGTACGACCACCCCAGATGCCCTCTATCTGTCGGGTCTCGATGGCGTATTCGAGACACTCGCGGGCTACCGGACAGGCAGCGCAGACCTCCTGGGCAGCCTTGATGCCAACCCCGTCTTCGGGAGTCGGGAAAAAGTCGACGTCGGGCAGGTCGCGGCACAGCGCCTCTTCGCGCCAACTAGTCAGGTTGTCGAGTTCCAAGGGAATCATGAACCATCGATTGTGGGGAAATACTTAAACGCCCGTCAAGGCGTTTTAGTTCCCGAAATCCGATGATCTCGCCTCAGCGCCACAGCCAGCAGCACGAGCATCGCGAAAGGTGCCAGCAGGCCCTCGCCGGCCGAAGCCAACGCTCGCAGTAGAACCTCAAGAGCCAACAAAGGCGCGGCCAGGAAGGAAACGAGTGTCATGCCACCAACGAAGTCGAGGATGCGGGAGAGGTGGGAAGACTCTGGCTGAGGTTGAGCCACGAACCCTGCAACGGCTGGAGTCTGGAACTCGGGGTGGAGGTCGAGAAGTGAGGAAGTAGAACCAAGGTCCCTGGCGGGCGTTACAGGCGGCGTCGGGCGCGGGGCGGCGGTGGTCGTCGGGAGAGGGATCGTGGTGGTGACAGCGGGAAGGGTGGGATCCGGCCGCACCGGCACAGTGCTCTCTGGTCTTACCGGGAGCGTTGTCGTTACCGGAACCGTCGTTGTGACAACCGGGTCGGAACCCAGACCTGTCACCGTGTCCGCGGTCTGGTCGACAGTGGAGATAACCGGCTCCAGAAGCGCGCCAGCCACCTTTGGGAGCGGGTCGTCCTCGATCGGGTCGACGATGGGCCCGAGGATGGGCCCCAAGAGGTCGGCGGAGGCAGGAGGTGGGACAAGAGCAATCGCAGGGGTTGTCGCCAGCAAAACAGCCAGCGCCACTATTACCGAACCAGCCCTGCCCATGCTCCGCATCCTTTGGACATGCAACCCCAATTCCGGGGCGCGTCAATAGCCAAACGACCTACGTGGGAGGCGACGATCCCGAGCCATCAAACCCGCGACGATTACAAGCATTGCCGCGGGGGCTATTAGCCCTTGTCCGGCGGAACCTAGAGCCCGTGCCAGGATCTGAAGAGCGAGAAGGGGCGCGGCAAGAAACGTCTCCACCCTGATGTCCCCGACGAAGGCAAGGACATCGGCAAGCGGGAGCCGAGAGGTTGCGGCGAGAACGAACGCACTGCTGGGGACGACAGGCTCTACTTGGCCGGCGAGGGTAGCGATTGCATCCGACACTGTTGGGGGAACGGCCTCGAACTCAGAGGCGGGAGCACTGGTGGTCGACTCAACTCTGGTGGTTGGGATATGTACGACGGCGGTCGCTGCAGCGGCGACGCTGGTCGTCGTAGTTGTCGGAGCCATCGTCGTAGTTGTCGGAGCCATGGTCGTGGTCGTCGTTGCGGCGATCGTGGTGGTTGTCACCGCGTCCTTGGGCTTGACTCTGTCGTCGCCTGCTCCGGTGGCATTCGGGTCCGCTTGGTCGACCGGGCCTGGAGTGGGGTTGCCTTGGCCGTTGTCAGGAGGGACATGCTCGCTCGAGGGATCGCCGGGGTTCCCGGCTTGGCTGCTGGCTGACCCCTGCCCGCCGCCTCCCGGACCCGCTGCCAGCCCCGTTTCGGCGATCGCGACAACCATCAAGATCGTCACCGCGGTAAACACGATCTTGGCCCTTCCCATGCAGTGATCATCGGCATTTTCCCATGGTTTCCTTGAGCGGATCGTCAAGGGTCCGTGGAACAGGCCGATACGCACCATAGTGTCGAACGTTCGCAGCCGACTCAGCAGTCTGGCGGGTGGATTGGCCACCCTGACCCTGCTTGGCGCGGCCTTGGCTTTTGCGGTCGCTGACCAGACCTCCCGGGTGGCTTCCGACCTCTCCAGGATCCAGGCCATCGAGGGTGCCGAAACTGATGCGGCCCTCTTCCGCGCCAACCTTGCCATCGCTCTTGCAGCCACAACCGAGGGCGACCCCCAAACCGTGAGAGCCGCCGTGACGGCCGCCATCGGGGCCCTTGACCGGATCGAGATAGAGGCTTTGGAGGGCCTCGCACTTGAAGCCGACGTGACCGTCCTCCGCGATGCTGCCTTAGCAATAGGAACCGCCGCCGACGGCAACGATCCGGCAACTGCCGCGGCCGTCGCCATCCAGACCGCCGGTCCGGCCCTCGACCGCATTGCTCAAGCCCTCGGGACCTCATCGGCCAATCTGCGTGCTGCCATCGAGGCAGAGCAGGAGGACGCAGGGCGGGTGGCTCGTCTCTCGTCCTTTTCGGCGGCACTGCTGGCTCCAGCCCTGGTCTTGCTGTCCTATCGCCGTTCATCCCGGCGTCGGCTCGAGCGCCAGGGCCTCGAAGCCGAGCTCCGACGATCCAACGACTTGAGCCGGGCCAAGGACGAGTTGATCGCAGCCCTCTCCCATCAATTGCGTACTCCGCTCACCGGGATCCAGGGCTTCACCGCAGCTTTGCTCGACCAGGCCACTACCGGTCCGCTCGATCCCGAGCAAGTGACCGAGTTTCTTCGGACGGTCTACGACGAGTCCCTCGACCTGGGTCGCATGATCGACGACTTTCTGGTGGTGTCCCGGAGCGCGGCCGGGGCCCTGAGCTTTGTCCAGGAGCCGGTCTCGATCAGAGAGACGCTCGAGCCCATCCTGGAACTCTTGGCCCGCACCGCCCGGCGGCCGATTATCGACGTCGCCGAGGCAAGAGTCGGTGCCGACCCGGCCCGGCTTCGTCACATAGTTCGCAATCTCCTGGCCAACGCCTTTAGCCACGGAAAGGGCCAGGTCGCTCTGAGGGGTGTGATCGAAGGAGACACATACCTCTTGCAGGTCATCGATCAAGGCACCGGGATGAGCCAGGAACAGGTCGCCCGGGCAATGGAAGGATTCGTTCACACGCCCCGAGAGACCACCGTCACCGGCAGCCTGGGGCTGGGGTTGTTGGCTGCCTCCACGCTGGCAACAGGGATTGGCACCCGGCTCGAGTACCGACGGGTCTCAAACCTGACGGTCTTCGAGCTGCGCCTTGCCTTAGCGGAGCAGCCGGCGCTGCGACAAGTGACCTATTCGGCCGTACCGGGATAAGGCGAAGGCACCGCCCCCGGCTCGAACCGGCCGAGCTCGGCTCGGGCCACGGATCGCCGGTGGACTTCGTCAGGTCCATCGGCAATCTGTAGCCAGCGTCCCATCGACCACAACTCGGCGATCGGGAAGTCGTCCGTGAACCCGGCGGCCCCAAAGACCTGCATGGCCCGGTCCGCAACATAAGTGAGCACCTCGGGAGCAACCACTTTGATCGCGGCAATCTCGACCCGCGCCCCTTTGGTGCCCTGGTTGTCGATCAACCACGCCGCCTTCAAGACCAGGAGACGAGCCTGCTCAATCCTGATCCGCGAGTCGGCGATCCACTCCTGGATCACCCCTTGATCGGCCAAAGGTTTCCCGAAGGCGGTCCGGGCCTTGGCGCGCTGGCACATCAGTTCAAAACACCGTTCAGCCGCACCGATCGCCCTCATGCAGTGATGGATCCGTCCGGGCCCTAGGCGGGCCTGGGCGATGGCGAATCCTCCGCCTTCTTCACCCAACAGGTTGGTGATCGGGACCCGGACCTGGTCGTAGTGGACTACCGGATGTCCGCCCCGATCCTGGTAACCGAAGACGAGGGGCTGTCTCTCCACCGTGACCCCCGTCGTGTCGAACGGCACCAGCACCATGCTTTGGCGGCGATGGGAGTCAGCGTCGGGATTGGTCACACCCATCACGATCCCGATCTTGCAGCGCGCAGAGGCGGCACCGGAAGAAAACCACTTGCGGCCGGAGATGACGTACTCGTCGCCCTCGCGCTTGATCCGGGTCCTGATGTTGGTGGCGTCGCTGGAGGCGACATCAGGCTCGGTCATCGAGAAGCACGATCTGATCTCGCCTTCGAGCAAGGGCGCCAGCCACGTCTCCTTCTGTTCGGGCGTGCCGAACATGTGGAGGATCTCCATGTTGCCTGTGTCGGGCGCCGAGCAGTTGAGGGTCTCGGGCGCCAGGCGCGGGCTCCATCCGGTGATCTCCGCCAGGGGGGCGTACTCGAGCACGGAGAGGTTCCCGCCTTCCTCGTGATTGGGGAGGAAGAGGTTCCATAGACCCCGGCTCCGGGCCTCTTTCTTGAGATCCTCAACTATCTGAGGGTGATGATGGGGGTCGCCCGAGGACCGCATCTGTTCCTCATAGACCGGCTCGGCCGGCAGCACCGCCTCGTCCATGAACGCTTGCAGCTTCGAACGCAGTTCCTCGACCCGGGGTGAGTATGCGAAGTCCATAAAGTGACGCTAATCCGCCAACCCCGGGTTGAGGCGTCCGCCAGCGGACTCCTGAGCCCCAAGAACGCCTGAACTTCCAAGAACAGCCGCCGCCTACGCTCCGGGGATGCATGACGATCTCAAAACCGCGGTTAACGCACTTCGCCCCGAACTGATCTCAACCCTGGCTGACCTGGTGCGGATCCCCTCGGTGAGCGCACCTTCCTACGACCCTGCACCGGTACGCCGATCAGCGGAGAAGGTGGCGTCCCTTTTCAAAGACGCAGGTGTATCCGGAGTCCAGTTGTTGGAACTAGAAGGCGCCCACCCGGCGGTGTTTGGCGAGATCCCGGGTCCGGAAGGAACTCCAACGGTCCTTCTCTACGCCCACCACGACGTGCAGCCGCCGGGTCCGGCTGAACTTTGGGAGACGGGTCCCTTCGATCCCTTTGAGAAAGACGGACGCCTCTATGGCCGCGGTGCCTCGGACGACAAGTCGGGAGTGATCATGCACCTCGGCACGATCAAGGCATTCAAGGGTCAACCGCCCGTTGGGGTCAAAGTCTTCATCGAGGGTGAAGAAGAGGTTGGTTCCTCCCACCTCGAGGCATTCCTGGCCAAGTACTCAGACCTGCTGGCAGCAGACGTGATCGTCATCGCCGACGCCGGCAACTGGCGGGTTGGTCAGCCAGCGCTCGTGACTTCCCTGAGAGGCCTCACCGGCTGCATTGTCGAGGTGCGGACTCTCGCCTCGGCGGTCCACTCGGGCCAGTTCGGCGGCACCTTTCCCGACGCCCTCACCACTCTGTGCCGGCTTCTCGCAACCCTCCACGACGACAAGGGCAACGTCGCGGTGCCGGGCCTGACCCAATTCGAAGCCGATCCCCTTGACCTCACCGAGGAGGAGTTGAGGAGCCAGGCGAAACCGGTTCCCGGACTCCAGGCGATCGGGGAGGGTGGGTGGACCAGTCGCCTGTGGACCAAACCAGCGATCTCGGTCCTGGCCATCGATGCTCCGTCGATTTCTGAGGCGATCAATCAACTGGTGCCAGTCGCCCGCGCCAAGGTGAGCATGCGGATCGCTCCGGGACAGGATGGTCCAGCGGCCGTGGCGGCCCTGCGCAACCATCTCCTCGCCAATGTGCCCTGGGGTGCTCAGTTATCCATCGAGAACGAGGGCTACGGCGATGCTTTCTCACTCGCCACGGGTGGTCCCGCCTATGAGGCGTTCACCTCCGCCATGAGTGAGGCATTCGGAGTGGAACCGGTGGAGATCGGGGCCGGTGGATCAATCCCCTTCGTGGCGGCGTTCTCCGAGCAGATGCCGGGTGCGCCAGTGATCCTCACGGGAGCTGGCGACCCCACTTCGGCAGTCCACGGCCCTAACGAGAGCCAGGACCTCGACGACCTCGAGAAGTCGGTATTGGCCGAAGCGATCGCCCTCAGGTTGTTGGCAACGTAAATCCGTGCTGGCGCCAGGCCTCGTATATCACGATGGCGACGGCGTTGGCCAGGTTGAGGCTGCGGACGTCGGGCTGCATGGGGATGTTGAGGACGTCGGTAACGAACTCGGCTGCCAGCACCTCCGGCGGCAGCCCGACTGACTCTGGACCGAAAAGGAACGAGTCGCCCGCTTTGAACTCGATGTCGGTGTATCGGGTGGTCCCGATCTTGGCGAGGGCGAAAACCCGACTCGGTTGGGCCTGCTTGCGCCAGGAGTCGAGTTCGGGATGGACCCGCACCACGGCCTTGTCGCGATAGTCCATTCCGGCCCGGCGCAGCTTGGCGTCGTCGAGGGTGAAACCGAGCGGCTCGATGAGATGGAGGGTGCAGCCCGTGTTGGCAGCCAGCCGCATCGTGTTGCCGGTATTGGGAGGAATCTCGGGGTGATAGAGAACGATCTCGAACATCAGAAGAGCCGGAGCTCGGTGCTCTCCGCCTCCCGCAGACCGTCGTAGTCGATTTCCACCGCGTCGATCTGGCGTGCTTCGGCCAGCAGCCGCGCCTGAGGGGTGATGGCCTGGGCGGCGAGGATGCCCCGCACCGGCCGAAGCCGAGGGTCGAGGTTAAGTCGATCGAGATAGCGGGTGAGTTGCTCAACAGAGTCGAGTTCACCGCGGCGTTTGATCTCAACGGCAACGAGTGCCCCGTGGCGATCGGTGCACATCAGATCGACCGGGCCGAGATCGGTCGGGTATTCGCGACGCATCAGATTGAGACCTTCCTCGAGGACCCATGGCTTCTCGGCGAGCATCACTTGAAGGTGCATCTCCACGCCATCCTTGACCAGACCAGGATCGATCCCGAGCGCCACGCTGTGGTCGGAGAGCACCTCGTGCATCGTGATCAGCAACCGCTCACCCTTGGGGTTGAAGACCTCCCAACGGTCCTCATGCTCGACCATGGTGTTGGGCGCGTTCATCCAGTTAAGGGGTTTGTATGCCCCACCATCGGCGTGGATGGCGACACAACCATCGGCCTTCACCATTATCAGCCGCACCGCCTCGGGGAGATGGGCGGCCAGCCTTCCCTCGTAATTGACGGAGCAACGCGCAACAACCAAACGCATCGTCGGGAGGGTAGGAGTTACAGATTGGCCGGACTGCTTCCTAGCCTCGCCAGGCAATGACCCGAATGGCCGCCCGAGCGATAGACGCAGTCAAGGTTTATGGAGATGGCCCAGAGTCGGTGCGGGCCTTGGATGGAATCAACCTCGATCTTCCGGGCGGACAGTTCACCGCCATCATGGGAGTGTCGGGTTCCGGCAAATCCACCCTCCTCCATTGCCTGGCCGGACTCGATTCCCTCACCTCGGGCCGAGTGATGATCGGTGACACCGACCTCTCCCTCCTCGACGATCGTGAGTTGACCCGCCTGCGCAGGGATCGGGTCGGCTTTGTGTTCCAGGCCTTCAATCTCGTTCCCACCCTCTCGGCCAGCGAGAACATCACCCTTCCGCTCGATATCGCCGGCAAAGCGCCCGACCAAGGTTGGTTCGACCAGGTGGTCAAGACTCTTCGACTCGGTGACCGGCTCCGTCACCGCCCATCGGAGCTGTCGGGAGGTCAACAGCAAAGAGTGGCTGCCGCCCGCGCCATGGTCACCCGTCCCGATTTGATCTTTGCCGATGAACCATCGGGCAACCTCGACTCGCGGTCGGGTCATGAGCTCCTCAGCTTCCTCCGCGCCGCCGTCGACGACTATCAGCAGACGATCGTCCTCGTCACCCACGACGCCAACGCGGCCGCCTTCTCCGATCGCGTCGTCTTCCTCTCAGACGGAAGGGTTATCGACGAACTGATGGCACCGACGGCCGAACGGGTCCTTGACCGGGTGAAGTCGCTGGAATCCTGAATGCTGCGCGCAACCTGGAAGAGCCTGCTCGGGCACAAACTTCGCTTCGCCCTCACCGGTCTTTCGATCGCCCTCGGAGTCGGGCTGGTCTCGGCCAGCTTCATGTTCACCGACAGTCTCGGACAGGCATTCGATGACCTGTTTGGTGCGACTCTCGCCGGGTTCGACGTCCAGGTGAGGCCCGAAATCGACAGCGATCTCAACTTTGCCCAAGGGGAACCACTCGACGAGGAACTGGTCGAAACTGTGGCCCAGATTCCCGGAGTGGCAGCGGCCGAGGGCAGCATCTTCGGGTTCGCCCAGGTGGTAGTCAACGGGGAAGCGGTGGTCACCGGCGGTCCTCCCACCTTCGTGGTTAGCTGGCCCGAGTTGATCCCCGACTTCGGCGTCAGATCCGGGGTCCGACCCACCGGGCCCGACGAGGTTGCGCTCGATCCTGCCACCGCCCGGCGGCTGGAAGTCGCAACAGGTGACACCATCCAGCTGATCGGGGTCGGCGAACCCCAGAACTTCACCTTCACCGGCACTGCCAGCCTCGAAGGCTTCGACAGTTTTGGCGGATCGGTCTCCGCCTATGTCCCCCTCACGACCGCCCAGGAGGTCCTCGGCCTCCCCGGCAAAGTGCTGACCATCGAGGTCACCGGGACCGACAGCGAAAACGTTGACGCACTCATCCGTGACATCGAGGAGATACTTCCCGACGGGGTGGAAGCTGTCTCCGGCCAAACGGCCGCCCAGGAGCAGTTGGCGACATTCAAAGATGCCCTGGGGTTTCTCAATACCTTTCTGTTGGTCTTTGCCGGGGTGACTGTCTTTGTGGCGGCGTTCCTGATCCAGAACACATTCCGGATCATCGTGGCGCAGCGCACCCGGGAGTTGGCCCTGCTGCGGGCGGTGGGGGCTTCCCGGCGCCAGGTCACTTTGATGGTGCTTGGCGAGGCGGCCGTGATTGGAGTAGTCGCAGCCATTTTCGGGATCGGCCTGGGGGTTTTGCTCGCCCAGTTGATCAGACGCCTGCTCTCGTTTGGGGGGTCATTGCCGGCGGCACCTTTCGAGCTGCAGCCGAGGACGGTGGCAGTGGCCCTCGGCACCGGTCTGATCATCACCCTCGTCTCCGCGGTACTTCCTGCAAGAGCAGCGTCCCGAGTTCCGCCGGTGGCTGCTCTCCAGCAGGTCCACATCCCACCAGCCGCCGGTTCGCTGCGGAGGCGCGGGATCATGGGCGGGTCAATCGTCGGCCTCGGATTGGCGATCCTGGCCGCGGGTCTTCTGTGGGAACGCGAGGATCAAACTATTCCCGACATCGCTCTGGTCGGAGCAGGTGCGGGTCTGATCTTTATCGGAGTCGGAATCCTGGCCGCGGTGGTGGCTCGTCCGGTTACCGCCACCCTTGGTCGTCCGCTTCGATCACTGGGGGTACCCGGGCGTCTGGCAGTCGATAACGCCGGTCGCAGTCCCCGCCGTACCGCCGCCACCGCCTCGGCCCTGATGGTGGGCCTGGCGTTGGTGAGCCTGGTGCTGATCCTGGCCCAGTCGCTCGACGCCACCGCCAGTCGATTGTTGGACCAGCGATTCCGGGCCGATCTGGTAATTGCTCCAGCGGGGTTCGGCGGCAGCAGGTTGTCGCCCGAGATCGCCGATCAACTCTCTTTGGTACCCGAGATCGATCTGGCCGCCCGGGTCCGAGGAGGCCAGGTGGAGGTGGCTGAGGAAACTCGTTTCCTCATCGGAGGGGAGCCTGCGCTACTCGAGCAAGTGGTCGACTTCACCGTCACGGCCGGCGCCATCACCGATATCGGGCCGGGGACGATCGGAATCCGTCAGGGACTTGCTGAAGCGTGGGATGTCGCGGTTGGTGACACCGTGACCGTCCGATTTGCTCGAACGGGTGATCAAGATTTCCTTCTGGCTGCGATCTACGACGCCCGTGGCCTCGGTGCAGGTCTATTGGTCAGTCTCGACAGTTTCACCGCCAACTTCACCGAGCGGTTCGACGACCAGATCTTCATCGCCCTGGCGGAGGGGGTCACCATCGAGAGCGGCCGGGCGGCAACCGAGGCGGTGATCGAGCCGTTTGCCGGCGTTCAAGTGCTCGATCAGAGCGAGTTCAGGGAACAGACGTCGCGCCAGATTGACCAGCTAGTGCTTCTGGTCTTTGGTTTACTCGGAGTGTCGGTTGTGATCGCCG
Source organism: uncultured Acidimicrobiaceae bacterium (assembly GCA_964474055.1). Lineage (GTDB taxonomy): Bacteria > Actinomycetota > Acidimicrobiia > Spongiisociales > ZC4RG35 > JAICND01. Next base: position 25,759 of record CAYYRT010000343.1, read on the forward strand.
TGGTAGGAATCACCAATACTTTGACTCTGTCCGTATTCGAACGCACCAGGGAGATCGGCCTGGTGCGGGCAGTGGGTATGAGCCGGGGTCAACTTCGCCAGTCGATCACCTGGGAGTCGATGCTGATAGCAGTCCTCGGCGGCGCCCTCGGGGTAACTCTCGGACTCTTCTTTGCCTGGGCGGTGGTGACAGCCCTTGAGGACGACGTGCTCTTTCTGTCGGTGCCATGGAGTCAATTGGCGCTGGCCCTTGGAGCAGCCGCGGTAGCCGGGGTGGTAGCTGCACTGGTACCTGCCTGGCGGGCGGGGCGGCGCAACATTCTTGAAGCGATCGCGTACGAGTAGGTCCCGTCGATGGCCTCGGCACTTCTCTTCATCTACGGATTCCTCGCCTTGGTTACCGGTGTCAACGGCTTGCGCCGGCCCTCGCCACCCACCAGTCGCTTCCCGCCTCTCTGGCTCCCGGCCATGATCGTGGGCGAGGCCCCCTGGTTGTATCTGGCCATCCGGACAGTCATTGCAGGAGCACTCGTGGTGGTCGGAGGTCTGAACCTGACGATGGGGCGATTGGGCTTGGTCATGGTTGGAATCGCCCAGCTGATGCAGCTCGACTCCGCCCGCCGTGGCTACTCGGGCGCAAGACGTCTCGGTCACCCGCCCGTGGATGTTCCCGTACAACAAAAGTTCACATCGTTGCCCTTTCGGCTGCCAGCAGGAGTCGAGCGGATCGACGACTTCGAGTACGCGCCCGGCCTCACCCTGGATCTCTATCGCGGCCCCAAGGTGACCGGCCCCTCTCCCACGCTGATCTACGTCCATGGTGGCAGTTGGGGCGGGGGTGATCCGCGGCGTCAATTCCGAACCGTGACCCACCACCTGGCCGAGAACGGATGGGTGGTTCTGGCTATCCGCTATCCACTCTCTCCACGGGCGACCTTCCCCGACCATCTGGTAGGAGTTCAAGAAGCAATCAAGTGGGCAAGGACCACCGGTGCGGCTTTCGGGGTCGATCCCGACCGGCTGGCGGTCGCGGGTGGTTCGGCCGGTGCGCACCTCGCCTCACTGGCGGCTCTCACCCCCGGGTCGGAAGTCTCGGCCGCAGTCGTGCTGTATGGGATCTACGACTTCTTCAATAGGAACCGGACCCGATTCGACTGGCCGCTGATTCCCCACAGAGTGATGAAGACCACTCCCGACCGCGACCCGGAGGCCTACCGGCGCGCATCACCCATCGATCAGGTCCGGGCCGATGCTCCCCCTTTCCTCGTGGTCCACGGTTCCCACGACTCGCTGGT
>CAYYRT010000344.1:0-8170 GCA_964474055.1 uncultured Acidimicrobiaceae bacterium
GCCAGCCAGCAAGTTCGCGCTGGTCGACTCCGACAACTGCGGCAAGGGTGGGAGACCCCTAACACCGAGCATCAGGATTGCCGCCACCATGGCAAAGCCAGACATCGCCAGGAAGACGTGACCCGGGTCTCCCCTGAGGAGGATGAGGCCGGCGATGGCCGGTCCGGCCAGAACTCCGATCCCCTCGGCGGTCGAGGTGACGACATTGGCGGCCGTGACCTCGTCGGGTCGTGTGGCAAGTTCAGGCACAAGAGACCCATGAGCGGGCCGGGTGATTGTCACCAAGGTCGCTGCCACGGCGGCGAGGGCGATGACCACGGCCACGTGAACACCGTTCAGCATCGCCGCCCCAACCGCTCCGTATGCAATCGACTGGGCCAGATAACCATTTCGGAGCGGCAGGTCTCGCCGGAAACGGTCGACGAAGACGGAGAAAACCGGAGCGATGGCTATGCCAGGCAGGAGCTGTAAGGCCGCGGCTGCTCCGGCCAGGGCGGCGCCACCGCGCTCAAAGGCGTAGACCAGAACCGACACCCAGGTTCCGAACTCCGCAACTGCGAAAAGCAGATAGGCGATCTCCAAACGGCGGAGAGCCCGAACCCGGAGAACCGCTCGCAGCGGCGAATCTGCCCTAATGATCAGCGATCGTACAAACCACCACATCACCCCGACGGATCGTTCCCGCCACCACCACCCGGGCGTTGAGCCCGCGCAATCGCAGGGCCCGTCCAACCTCGGAGTTGACGAATCGAAGGGCGTCGGCCCCAAAGCGATTCGAGAACTTCTGGCATCCTCGATGGGGAGGTTCCGTCACCTCGATCACGGCACCACCGATGGCGAGCCGGGTCCCGGTCGGGAGGTTGTCGACGCTCAGGTCGAGATCGACATAGAGCTGGTCGCCGGCCAGCGACCACCGTTCCGGTTCTCCGGCGATAAGAGCGATGGCACGAGCGTTCATGACGTTGAGCTGCATCAAAGGATGAGGCGACCCATCCGGCGTGTTGAGACTCGCCCGATGGATCCAGCTGTCTCCGATCAGGCCCTCTTCAAGGTCCAACTCCCCCACATCGATCACGTCCCTTTGATCGACTGCCGGGCGGCGCGCGATCAGCTTGAGCACTCCCTGGTCGGCGGGCGCGCGGCGGATGTGATCGAGTCCAGCTTCTAGTTCTGATGTCGTGAGTTGAATCAAGGTCAGCTTCTCGGTTCACATCAGAGGATGGCGGCAGCAGCAACGATGGCGGCGGCGAGGGTCGCCGATGAGCCCAGCGAAGCAAGCACGAAGGTTCGAGTCTGAGCCCGAAGCTCGGAGTGGAATCGGTCTGACAAGCCGAGCATCGACTGACTCAGCGAATCCATCCGCAGTTCGAGTCGGTCCATCCGCATTTCGAGTCGGTCCATCCGCAGTTCGAGTTGGTCCATCCGCTGGTCCAGCCGGTCGAAGCGTTGCCCCACGGCACTGAGTTCAACCCGAATGCCGTTGACATCGGTCTTGGTTGCGGGTTCATCACCAGGCAGGTACGACATCAGAGTGGCGGCAGGGGCGTCGCCTAACACCTCCACTAATCGAGAATACAACATCGTCCGCGCCTCCAAATTCACAGCGCCAATATGCCGCAATCGCAGAGGCGTTGCTAGATGTTCATTTGGCCGCGGCGAAGGTGTCGATCATCAGTCGAACGTCGGGTCCCAGGGGGTAGAGGATCGGGCTGGTGCAACCGAGGGCCATGTACTCCGCCACCTTCTCGACACACTCTGCGGGCGTGCCGGCAGCGCAGATCATTTGCACTATGTCGTCAGGAACCAGGCGGGATGCAGCCACGAGCTGCTCATGGGTGGCAGGCCAGGTGACGACCCGTTGGATGTCGTCGAGCAGCGACTCGGGGACCCCCGAGGCCTTCATGATGTGCGGCTGTTGGCCCAGGTATTGGGTGACCAGCAGGCGGGCGGCGTCAAGCGCTTCACCGCGGTCAGGTGACATCGAACAAACGATGAGTTGGGGACGGTCGATGTCTTCCATCGATCGGCCGGCCCTCGCCGCGCCGATGGCAAGGTGTTCCAAGGCCCGGCGGTTGTAGTCGGGCGACACCAGGTAATTGAGGACCACCCCGTCGGCGATCTCACCGGTCAACTCCATCATCTGCATCCCGGTGGCACCGATGTAGATGGGGACGTTCTTGGGGCCGCGCTCCTGGTGGACGTAGTCGATCTCGACCCCGTCCAGATGGACGTGCTGGCCGGCGAAGGTCACCCGCTCACCGGCCAGGAGGGCTCGCACCACGGTCACGACCTCTCTCATAACACGAAGGGGTTTGCTCCGGTCGATCCCGACTTTGGCGGCGAGCGGATCCCACCAGGCTCCCACTCCGCAGAGAATCCGGCCGGGGGCGAGGTCGTCAAGGGTTGCAAAAGTTGAGGCCAGACGGGCCGGGTTGCGCGACCAGACGTCGACCACGGCGGCGCCCACCTTGATGGTCGTGGTAGTGGCGGCAAAAGCAGCCATCGGGATCGTGGCGTCGCGCACCAGTCGGGAGTCGGCCTGCCAAACCGCTTCGAAGCCCATCTGCTCGGCGTAACGAACATGTTCGATGCCCTCGGCGATCGAATGGGCATCCTGAAGGTAGAGAGCCAGCCGCTTGGTCATAGAAGGGCGTGCAATCTTCGCGCCTGTTCCCCGGCCTTGGCCCTGATCTCGGAGGCGTCGACCAGGGATGGGGAGCCATCTTTCCACACCACCAAGCCGTCGATCTCGATCTCGATTGGTCGTGCGGCTGGGGTGAAGGCGAGATGCCACGGGTCCATCGGTGCATATGACCAGGTGACGCGGTCGTCGAGGGCGGCTGGGACCAGGTCCCACCCGGTCTTCAGCCAGTCCCAGGCGGTTTCGGGGGTTGCGGTCACGTCGACGGAGCGGTGGAGGTAATAGGCAAGCCGAAAGGAGCTCAGCACATCACCTCCAATCCCGTCGGTGCCAAGTCCTATCGGATTGTTGAAACGCCGGGGATCCGCGTAACCCACTCCGTTGTTCAGGTTGGAAGCAGGATTGTGGATGATGGTTCCCTGTAGAGGATGTTCGGTGACCAGGTGCACGCCGTGGGCCAGGAGCCAGTCGGGGCGGCTGAGCCGTGCCAGGCGAGAGACTGCTTCGAGGTCTTCGGGGCCCTCGCAAACATGGATATGGACACCCACTCCGAGGTCGGCGGCCAGATCCGCGGCCGCCGCCAGTGTCTCGTCGGAACAGGTGAAAGCGGCGTGGATGCCCACCATCCCCTCCCCTCCCCCCTTCAAGAACCGCTCGTTCTCGGCCAGACCCTGCTTGGCGCCCTGCGGACCGTGACGATCGGTGACGCCATAGGCGGGGAGCACCCTGACCCCCACTTCGGCACATGCATCGGCGATAACCGAGAGGCTTCCCTCGATGGCGTTGGGAGACTCGTGATGGTCGATGATGGTGGTGGTGCCGGCTTCCAAAGCCTCCAGGGCGCCGAGCTTGGCCGACCACTCGATCATCTCCAGGTCGAGGGCCACATCGAGACGCCACCAGACCTGGTCCAGGATCTCGCGAAACGTGCTGGCCACTTTGGGTGAGGGCGGCATCCCCCGGGCCAGCGCCGAGTAGAGATGATGGTGTGCGCACACCAGACCCGGAGTGGTCTCGCTACCCAAGACGGAGCGGCTGGTGTTTCTCGATCGGGAGATGATTGCGCCACTCGCCATCGAGCTCCTGGTAGACGGCGGCGACTGCTCCGGCGGTAGGGACGAGGCCGATCTCTCCTACCCCTTTGATGCCATAGGGAGCATTGGGTTGGGGAGATTCGATGAGGATCACCTCTACCGGCGGCATGTCCTTGGGCCGGATTATTTCGAGGGAGCGCAGCGTCATGCTGGACGGCCGGGCCTCGGAGTCGCAGGGAAAGTCCTCGCTGAGGGCATAGCCGAGCCCCATGTGAACCGACCCTTCGATCTGTCCCTCGCACAGCATCGGGTTGACCGCCCGACCCACATCGTGGGCGGCAATCACCTTCTCGATCTTTCCTGACTGTCGATCGGCGATCACCAGTTGGGCGGCATAACCAAAGGTCGAGTGGATGATCGGATTCTCGAGCCCTTCGGAGAGGCTGTTGGTCCAGTCGACCCGATACTCACCTTCGTAGTCGACTCCCGGTTGACAGCCATCGGCCAATGCCGCCCGACATGCTTGGGCTACGGAGCCGGCTCCCATCAGCGTTCCTCGTGAGCCGGTGGTCTGACCTGCTCCCAGTTCGCGGGTTGTGTCGACGATGACCGTCACCTTTTCCGGCGCCACCCCCAACTCTTCAACCGCAACCTGGAGCACGACGGTATGCACACCCTGGCCCATCTCAGTCCAGCAATGGCGCACCTCCACTCCGCCAGCGTCGTCGAAGCGCACGACGGCCCGGGCGATCTCCTTGAATCCGTTACCCAGACCAGAGTTCTTCAGTCCGAGGCCCAATCCGACGGCTTTGCCTTCCTGGCGGGCCTGCTCGTAATGGGGCAGCACCGCCTCCAGGCACAACAGGGCACCTAGACAGCCGTCGTCCATGATCTGGCCCGCCCCCCAGATAGCTCCCGGGGTGACGACGTTCCGCCGCCGCATCTCCCAACCGGTGATTCCTGCGCTGGCGGCCAGCCGATCCATCACCCCCTCCATGGCGAACTGGGCTTGATTGGCGCCAAACCCGCGGAAGGCTCCGCAGACGGAGTTGTTGGTACGAACAGCCAGTGCTTCCACGTCTACCACCGGGACGGTGTACGGGCCGGTTGCATGGCCGGCTGCCCGCTCCAGCACCTTCATCCCCACCGACGCGTAGGGACCGGAGTCGCCGATCATCCTGGCTTTGAAGGCCGTCAACTTTCCATCGGCGTCGCAGCCCGCCCACACCTCGATCCGGATCGGATGGCGTTTGGCGTGGATGTGCAGGGATTGCTCCCTGGTCAACGTGCATTTGACGGGCCGGTCGAGGAGAAAGGCGGCAAGCGCCGTCTGGGCCTGATTGGCCATGTCCTCCTTGCCTCCGAAGGCGCCGCCGTTGGACACCAACTCTGCGGTCACCCGATCCTGCTCGATCCCCAACACCGCCGCGACCTGGTTGCGATCGTCCCAAACACCCTGGCCGCCGGTATAGAGGTGCAGACCGCCATCGCCTGTTGGGATTACCAGGGTTGATTCCGGCTCCAGGAAGGCGTGTTCGACTCTTTGCGTCTGGAAAACCTCATGTACGACGTGCACGGAAGCAGCCAGAGCCGAATCGACCTCACCGCGCCGATAGACGCTGCGCGACAGCAGGTTGCCGTCGAGACCCCAAACCGCGTCCTCGGGATCGTCGAGAGCAGCTACCGGATCGGTTATCGCCCGCAGCACGGTGTACTCGACCTCGATCAGGGCCGCAGCGCGTCGAGCTGTGCGAACATCCTCGGCCACCACGATGGCAATGACATCACCCGTGTAGGAAGTGCGGCCACCGACCGGGATGAAGACCGGCCAATCCTTGTGGATCAAACCCACCTTCAGGTCGCCGGGCACATCGGCCGCGGTATAGATCGCCACCACCCCGGGCACTGCCAGGGCCGGAGCCACCTCGATTCTCAGGACCTCGGCCCGGGCGTGGTCGGTGAGCCGAAGGGCCGCGTGGAGCATTCCGTACATGTTGAAGTCGTCGATGAAGCCGCGGTCGCCCAGGGCCAGGCTGCGTGACTCGTACTTCGCCCCCTCCTTGCCGATTCCCCCCGGAAGACCCACATCGGGAATCGGTGCCCCCGACGCCAACAGTTCAACCGCTTCGATGATCTTTACATAACCGGTGCAGCGGCAGAGGTGGGCGCCCAGTCGGCTCTCGATGGTGGCGCGATCGAGGGCCGGCCCTTTCTGGTCGATCAGGGCCTTGGCCCGCACCACGATCCCCGGCGTACAGAATCCGCATTGCAGTGCTCCGGTGGCAGCAAAGGCCCGGGCCAGTCGATCTCTCTCGGCCGGCTCGAAACCTTCGAGAGTGGTGACCTCTTTCCCCGCAACTTTGTCCATCGCCACCTGGCAGCTGACGGTGGCCTTGCCATCGACCAGGACCGTGCAACAACCACACTGGCCCGAGGGCGCACAACCATCCTTGGGTGACGTGATCCCGAGTTCTTCACGCAGGGCGGCCAGCAAGTGGGGGTGGTCAGCCGACGCCTGGACATCCGAGCCGTTCAGACGGAAACCGACTGCGGTGACCACGGTCGTCATGGCGGAGGTTGCGCGCCCCGGCGCTCGGTGATCAGGCGATAGGCCTCGGGAACCCGGTAGCGGTCGAAGTCGAAGAGTGTCTCCTTGTAGAAACGGCAATAGTCCAGGTCGATCCGGGCCACTACGACCTCGTCACCAGTGGTAATCGCCTGGGCCTGGATCTGACCGGAGGGGGCAATGATGACGGTTTGGGCGAGCGAGTCCACCCCTTCCTCGAGACCCCCCTTGGCGACTCCGATTACATACGAGCCGTTCTGATATGCACCTGACTGCATCACGAGATGGTTGTGAAACGCCTGGAGCGCGTTCTGCTGAGTATCGGGTGCGTAGTAGAGAGGTGTGTTGTACCCGATGAGGATCAGCTCCGCTCCCTGGAGACCCATCACCCGGTAAGTCTCCGGCCAGCGCCGGTCGTTGCAAATCGCCATCCCCACGATGCCGTTGAAAGCTCTCCAAACAGGGAACTCCTTCCCGGGTTCAAAGAAGTGGCGTTCGGCGTGTTGGAAGGGTCGCCAGGGCTCGTCCTGCTCATGTCCTGGGATATGCACCTTGCGGTATACCCCTACGGTCGAACCGTCGCGCTCGACCAGTATCTGAGAGTTGAAGCGATGACCATCACTTGTCAGTTCGGCGTAGCCGAGGCAAAAGCCCACCCCCAGGCGCAGCGCTTCGTCGAAGAGGGGCTTGGTTGCCGGGCCTGGCATTTCGGCCTCGAACCAGGAGTTGATCTCATCCTCGTCCTCGATGAACCAGCGTGGAAAGAAGGTTGTGAGAGCCAACTCGGGGAACACGACCAGTTCCGCCCCGCGCTCATGCCCTTCGTGGAGGAGGGTCAGCAATCGTTCGACTACCTCGTCGCGCGGATCGTCCCGGCCCACCGGACCCATCTGGGCGGCGGCGACGTTGAGATGACGGCCCATGGCTGGAATTGTACGACTGACCGTCACCGCTGGACCAGGAACACCCCCGACCGGGGTTTGGGGGCGAAGAAGGTGGCCTTGGGGGGCATCACGCCGCCTGCGTCGGAGACAGCCATGATTGAAGCCATGGTCAGGGGATGGAGCAGGAACCCCGCTCCCCCTTCCGAGCGAACCTTGGCCCGAACCGCCCCAGGCCCCGGGTATCCAGGCACGAAGACGATGCGATGGTCGATGCGGTCGTCATCGAGGCCAAGCCAGGGACCCAGCACAGTCTTGGTGAGAGCCGAGACATCGTCTCCGGCGTCGCCCAGGCGAATCTCCCACTCGCCGGCCCGGGTCACGGCCACTGCGATTCCGGGTCTGGTTTCGAGGTTGACGCCCTCAGACTCGTGATCCGGCCTCCAATCGGTGGCCACCCACCTGTGGAAAGGGAAAACCGCCAGATCGGTGTCTGGGAATGCCACCGCCAAGAATCTGCCCCCGGACGTCGAAGGGTCGCTTCCTCGCTCGAGGGTGGCGGCCACCCGGTGATGGCCGTCGATGATGTAGCTCGACCCGATGTGAGCCAGGGCCCCGGCAAGGTCCGCGACCGAACGCTCGTCGCTGACCGCCCACACGATGTGATGATCGCCATCCTCGAGGACGACGTCGAGGTCGGGGGGCCTCTCCGTCAGCTTTCCCACGACGCGGTCAATGCCGCGCAGACGGCGATAGGTGAGCCCAACCGGGGAGGAGCCATATCCGACCCGGTTGAGATAGTCGACCAGATCGGCGACCCTCGCCGGGCGAGTGTTTTCGTGAGGCCGCACGATCTCGGGAAACGCCGTCGCCGGCACGTCTCCCACTACCCCGGTCTGTATGTGATCGCCGCTTCGGATCCGATAGATGAAGTATCCGGGTGGCACCGACCGCCAGCTGGACTCCGCCAGTCGCGCCGACATGTACAGGAGGGCGGTCTCCCGACGAAGGACGGCGTCCTGTTCGGGGTCAGCCGACTCCGATGACG
>CAYYRT010000345.1:0-9558 GCA_964474055.1 uncultured Acidimicrobiaceae bacterium
GGCCAAGGCCTTCGAATACCTGGCCGCGGGCGCGCCGATCCTGGCCATCACCGGCGAGGGCGCCACCACCGATCTGATCACCAAGGCCGGTGGGGGCGCCGTCCCGGACGAGCCGTGGGCCATCGAGGAGGCAGTGCACCAGCACTACCTCCACTATCGGGCGGGCTTCCGGCCGGCCACGCTGGCATCGCCCTGGGCGAGGGACGAGATCCGCCACCTGGACCGGCAGCGGCTCACCGGCCGGCTGGCTACCTTGCTCGGAGAGAGACTCCCCGCGAGGGGGGAGCCGGGCTCATGAGCATTCCCCTTCGGCGCAGCGCCACGATGTCGGTGCGCTGGCGAGGGCTCCTGGCGCGAGGATCCTCTCCCGCGGCCGCAGCCCTTGCCATCTACACCTTCCTCCTGATCAGCCGGCTGCCGGAGCTCTTCTCGTTCATCGGAGTCTTCCGGCCGATCATGCTGTTCACTCTTCTGACGCTCGCGCTCGCCTGGGCCTTACCGCGCACACGGCTGCAGACGGTTCTCGCCGCGCCCGAATCCCGCGCGGTGCTCGGAATGTTCGTGCTGATGGTGGCCGGGATACCCACCAGCTACTGGCCAGGCTCGAGCTTCCGCTTCGCACTCCTGTTCCATCCGAGGACCCTGGTCTTCTTCTTTCTCCTCCTCTACTGTGTCCGCGCGTTCAAGGAGCTCCGATACTGCGTCTGGGCCTTCGTCGGATCGGCCGCGGCGCTCGAGCTCGGTGTATTCCTCTTCAACGTGAAGGAGCGCGTCCGCATCACGGGGACGTACGATCCGAACGATCTCGCCTTCGTGATGGTATGCGCGCTTCCGGTGGCGATCACGCTGCTGCTGGTCGAACGGGGCCTTTGGCGCTACGCCATGATACCCATCGTGCTGCTGGGGCTGGTCACGATCATCATGACCAAGTCGCGCGGGGGCTTCATCGCGCTACTCGTGGTCGGCGCCATCACGCTCGGCAAGCTGCCCTCGCGCATCCCGCTCCTCCGAACCGGACTCGTGATCGGGGGTGTCCTGGTCTTTGTGCTCTTTGCGCCTCAGTCGTATTGGGAACGCATCACCACCATCTGGGGGGATGAGCCGGTAGTGGAGGCGCAGATCCAGAGTTCGAGTGGGTCGGAGCAGGAGGAGTACGTGAAGGAGGGGTTTTCCGTCCGCTGGCGTATCTGGATGACGGGCCTTCAGCTCATGCTGGAGCACCCAGTTACAGGTGTTGGGGCGGGCGCGTTTGTCATGGCCGAACAGGGGCAGACCTTTGGCACGGGCGGTAAGGGGGGCGGGAAGGGGGGATGGAAGGGGGCTCACAACTCGTTCACGCAGGTGGGCGCTGAACTCGGAGTCCTAGGCCTCGCGCTGTTCGTCTACCTCCTGTACCGGGCGATCCGGAACTACCGGATGGTGATCCGGGTCGCCGGGCCGGTGCCGGAGCTGCGCTACCACCTCTGGGCGGCCCATGGCCTCGAGACTGCCACGTACGGCTACATCATCGCGGGCGCCGCCCTCAATCAGGGGTACTCACCGATTCTCTACTATCTCGTGGCCATGTCTGTGGTCATGAAGTGGGGAGCGCTGCGAGACCGAGCACGACTCGACGATGGGGAGTCGGCGCCGTTGGGTGCTGATCGCTCAATTCCCTGGTGGAAGGCACCCCGATGAGCCGGCCATGACGATCCTCATCCTGATCGCCACCGAGCGAGTCAGCGGACCCCTGAAGGGGATTCTCCAATGCTGGCGCCAGCTCGGTGGAGGCCGCTATCGTCCCGTGCTCGGTCTGATCCGGGCGAAGCGGAGTGAGCCTTGCGATGCCGAGCTGGAGGCGCGCCGCTGTGGCGTGACCTATGAGGTGCTGGAGCAGTCCGGTGCCTTCGACGTGAGGCTGTTCCTGCGGGCACGTCGTCTCGCCCGCAAGCACCGCACGGCCCTCGTCCAGACCCACGGCTACAAGACCCACGTGCTGGGCCTCTTCCTCAAGTGCGTGCTCGGGGTGCGCTGGGTCGGCTTCGAGCATGGGTGGACCGGGGAGAGCTGGCGGATCCGCCTCTACCATCGCCTCGACTGGCTCCTGCGCTATGCCGACCGGGCCGTCGCGGTGTCAGAGGAGCTGCGCGGACAGCTGCGCCGTCTCGGCGTCCGCGAGTCGCGATTGCTCCGTATTCATAATGCCGTCGAGGGCGACGAGGGCTGGGCCGCATGCCCCCCCGGAGCGTTTCGCCAGGCTCACGACATCCCCATCGATGCCCCGCTCATCACCGTCCTGGGGAGGATCACCAGGGAGAAGGGACAACGGCTCTTTCTCGAGGCGTTCCGGCGCGTCAAGGCGCGGGTGCCCCAGGCCCGGGCGGCGATTGTCGGCGAGGGTGTGGACGAACCGGGTCTGCATGCAACCGCGCGCGCGCTCGAGCTAGACGACGCCGTGCGCTTCGTGGGATGGCAGCGGCCGGTCGCGCCGGTCTACGTCGACTCCGACGTCATCGTCGTTCCCTCGCTCGACTTCGAAGGCATCCCCAACGTCATGCTGGAGGCGATGGCCGCGGGCTGCCCGGTGGTCGCGACGACGGTCGGGGGAGCAACGGAGGTGGCGGTCAACGAGGAGCACGCACTCCTGGTGCCGCCTTGCGAGCCCGATCGGATGGCCGAGGCCATCGTTCGTCTCCTCCACGACAAGCCCCTGCGCGATCGGCTGGTGGTGAATGCCCGGCGCCGCATCGAGGCCCAACATTCCCCCGCCCGTCGAGCGGCGCGTATCGCAGAGATCTATGGCGCCCTCCTCGGCCGCTGAGGGACGCCCGGCCGCGGGCCACGCTCGGCCCACGGCCGGGCGCAGTGCAGCGACGCCCTCAGTGCTCAAGCGCTACGGTAAGACGATCGCCCGCGCTCTTGCGCGTGTCGCTATTCTGCCGATGTATGGCTTCTTCCTTGTCCGAGCGGCCTTCCTCGCCGAGCAGGCGTTCCGCGCTTCTTCCCAGACGGTCAGCCTCTTCCCGGGGCTTCTGGGCGACTACCTGCGGGCCGAGTTCTATCGCCTGACCTTGCCACGTATCGGCGCGGACGTTCAGATCTGCTTCGGAACTCTTCTCTCGAGCCCTGACGCCACCATCGGCAACCACGTGTACATCGGCCCCAATTGCGTGATCGGCAACGTGGACATCGGTGCGGACGTACTGCTGGGTAGCAACGTCCACCTCCTGAGCGGGCAGGCGCAGCACGGGACATCGGAACTGGAGCGTCCGATGCGGCTCCAGCCGGGTCACTTCCAGCGAATCTCGGTGGGCGAGGACACGTGGATCGGCAACGGAGCCATCGTCATGGCCAACGTGGGCCGTAAGTGCGTCATCGGCGCCGGGAGCGTGGTCATCTCGGACATTCCCGAGTGCTCGGTCGCCGCTGGCAACCCCGCCCGGATCCTCCGGGTCCGTACATGAGTCGGCGGGGGGCTCCGGAGGTGCGGGCCTACTTCGACCGGGAATCCTCCCGGTATCTCGACGAGCGTTACGTCCGGCCGAGCTGCGACCAGCTCTCCTATCAGAGCCGGCGGCGGCTCACCCTCGAATTGCTCGGATCTGGACCCGGATGCATCGTCGATGTCGGCAGCGGGCCCGGGGTGTTTTCCTCCGAGCTTCTCGCGCGCGGGTTCCGTGTCGTGGAGGTTGACGTCTCGCTGGAGATGCTACGCGAGTCCCGGCGTCGCATCGAGTCGGGCCCAAGCGTCCAGCAGATCGGGTTCGTGGAGGGGTGTCTGCCGGGCCTGCCCTTCGCCGACCGCGCCTTCGACGCGGCCCTGTGCATCGGCGTGCTCGCATATGTCCGTGACCCGGCGCAGAGCCTGCGCGAGATTCGGCGTGTCGTGAAACCGGGTGGGGTGGTTGTCCTCCAGGTGTCCAACGCTCTTTGCCTCACCGCAGGGCTCCACTCGGCCGTCCGTCGCGCTTATCGCAGGCTCGGAGAACTGCTGGGCGGGCCCGCCTATCCTCATCTCCGGATACCATTGACTACCTTTCGGTTGCGAGCCCTCCGTCGGACGCTCGAGGAGACGGGATTCCGAGTGGATTCGTGGGTGCGCTACGACTTCCGACTCCCGCTGCTCGAATGGGTGGCTCCCTCCGCCGCCCTGGCAACGAGCCGCAAGTTGCAGCGGCTCGAGCGGTGGGAGGCGGTGGGCTGGGCCGCCGAGGGTCTGCTCCTCAGGGTGCGCGCATGCTGATCCTCGAGAGATGACGGCGAGGCCGACCATCGACCTCTCGATCTACTTCAAGCTCAAGGCGGCGCTCGCACCTCGGCTCCGGTTCAACCAGGTGATCTATGAGGAGGCGCTTGCCGAGCACGTGCGGCCCGGGATCGTGTGGCTGGATGCTGGTTGTGGGCGCAGGATCCTGCCGCCCTGGCGTGAGAACGCCGAGCGCGACCTGGTGACCACCTGCAAGCTGGCCCTTGGCTGCGACCTGGATGTGCCAGGCATGCAGGCGCACCGGACGCTGAGGCGGCTGGTGGCCAGCGATTTGGAGCATTTGCCCTTCGGCACCGAGACGATTGATCTCATCACGAGCAACATGGTGGTGGAACACCTGGACGCTCCAGCCGCGGTGTTCTCCGAGTTCGCCCGTGTGCTCCGGCCAGGGGGACGCGTCATCGTCCACACCCCGAATGCGTACTCGTACTTCGTGGTCGCCTCCCGACTTCTCCCCTCCGGGCCATTCAAGCGGAGGCTCGCTAGCGCGCTCGATGGACGCGAGGAGGCAGAGGTCTTTCCGACCCGGTACCGGGCCAACACCCCGGCGAAGCTCCGATCGTTGATGACGCAGGCCGGGCTCGGGCAGGAATCCTGTCACATGGTCGCAAACGATGCCGTGTCGGCGCGGGTCAGCCGGGTCGTCGCCGCCCTGGAGCTGCTCTACATCAGGTTGACTCTCCTCCGGGCTTTCCGCCTGCTCCGGGTGACGATCCTGGCGACCTTCGTGAAACGTGGACCGTGGCACAATGGTTGCTAGTGCACTCCTCTCTCGTATCCCGCGACTTTTGTTGCGGTATGAGCCGCGACGGGTAAACTCTAGATAAATGCACACCAATCGAGACATGCTGACCCCTGATTCGCAGCGGACCATGCCTACACATTCGAACGGACACCCGACGTCAGTCCTGACGGTGATCGAGCCGTCCAAGGGCTGGATGCCGCTCAAGCTTCGCGAGCTCTGGGCCTACCGCCAGGTGCTCTACTTCCTGATCTGGCGGGATCTCAAGGTCCGCTACCGGCAGACCATGATGGGCGCAGGCTGGGCCATTGCCCAGCCCCTCGCGACGGCCCTCGTCTTCACGATCTTCTTCGGCAAGGTGGCCAAGATCCCGTCGGACGGACTGCCCTATCCAGTGTTCACCCTCGCCGGTCTCGTGCCGTGGACCTTCTTCTCCAACGGCTTGACCCAGTCCGCCAACAGCCTGGTGGCCAACCGGCATCTCATCTCCAAGATCTACTTCCCCCGGCCGCTGCTGCCCCTGTCTCGCGTCCTCGGTGTCCTGCCGGACCTCGGCCTGTCCCTCCTTGCTCTGCTCGCGGTCATGTGGTGGTACGACGTGGGGACCGGGATCACGTCGCTCGTCTGGCTCCCGATGTTCGTCCTCCTGGCCATGGTCACGTCGCTGGGAGTCGGGTTGTGGCTCTCCGCGCTGAACGTCAAGTACCGTGACGTCCAGCACGTCCTGCCCCTCCTGGTCCAGCTCTGGCTCTTCGCCAGCCCCCTGGCATACCCCTCGAGCCTGCTCCAGGAGCCCTGGCGCACCATCTACGGACTCAATCCCATGGTCGGGGTCGTGGACGGCTTTCGGTGGACTCTGCTCGGCGTCGGCGATCCGCCCGGCTCCACGGAGATCGTCTCGAGCCTGGCGGCTGTCGTGATTCTGATCACCGGCGCATTCTTCTTCCGCCGCAGCGAGCGGCACTTCGCCGACCTCGTCTGAGTCTTCCGGGAGCCAATGAGCGACATCGCGATCCGCGTCCAGAACCTGGGCAAGCTCTATGACCTTCGGGCCCGCCGGCAGCCGCAGCCCATGCTGCGCGAGGCGCTGACCGGGCTGGTAGTCACACCGCTGACCAGGATGGCGACGGCGGCCCGACGACTCTTGGCAGGGCCCGCGAGCTCCGGGACGAAGGTCGCCTCTCCCACCCACTTCTGGGCCCTGCGTGGCCTCTCGTTCGAGATCGAGCCCGCGCAGATCGTCGGGATCATCGGCCCGAACGGAGCCGGCAAGAGCACGCTGCTGAAGATCCTCTCCCGCATCACCGAGCCCACCGAGGGACGCGTCGAGATCTACGGACGCGTCGGCTCCCTGCTCGAGGTGGGGACCGGCTTCCATCCGGAGCTGACCGGGCGCGAGAACGTCTACCTGAGCGGCGCCCTGCTGGGCATGAAGGCGATGGAGATCGATCGGAAGCTCGACGAGATCCTCGCGTTCTCGGAGATCGGTCGATTCGCCGACACCCCCGTCAAGTACTACTCGACCGGCATGTACGTGCGCCTGGCCTTCGCGGTGGCCGCCCACTTCGAGCCGGACATCCTGCTCGTGGACGAGGTCCTCGCCGTGGGCGATGTGGCCTTCCAGCGGAAGTGCCTTGCCAAGATGGAGGAAGTCAAGGAGGGCGGCCGTACGATCCTGCTGGTCTCTCACAGCATGGCGGCCATCACCCGGCTCTGCGAGCGCGCGATCCTCATCTCCGATGGCGCCGTGCAGAAGGATGGTCCGGCGACCGAAATTGCCAGCGAGTACATGCTGCGGAATCTCAAGGCCAGCGCCGAGCGGTCCTGGCTCGACCCGGCCACCGCCCCCGGCGATAGCGTCGTGCGATTGCACGGGGTTCGGGTGCAGGATGAGGATGGGGCCGCTACCGAGGCGGTGGACATCCGACGACCGGTGGGGCTCGAGATGGTCTACGACGTGCTCGAGCCGGGCCACGTCCTCGTACCTCGCTATGACGTGCTCAACGAGGCAGGGATCTGTCTGTTCGCCACGCAGGAATCGGACTCCGAGTGGCGACGGCAGCCTCGCCCGGTCGGCCGTTTCACGAGCACCGCCTGGATCCCGGGGAACCTCCTCGCCGAGGGCGTGGTCCTCGTCGCCGTCTCTCTCGTATCGCCCGAGCGCCAGAAGCAACACGTGCACGAGCGAGACGCGGTTGCCTTCCACGTGATCGACAATATCCATGCGCGTTCTGGCCCCAACCCCATCGAGCCGCCTCTGCCTGGGCTGCTGAGACCGGTGCTGCGCTGGAATACGACCCTCTCTCCACCCGCGCCCAGATCATGAGGTGGTGGCGACGGAGGGCTCGTCCCGGGGTGAAGACCCTGCTCTTTCTCACGGCCGGACCGTACTTCTGGCCCCACGAAGCCATGACGCGCATGCGGTTCGAGCTGCTGTCGGAGCACTTCGATGGCTTCATCCTGTCGTACGTCTCGCGATACGAGTGGCGTCGCGTGGTCATCGGCAAGTTCGAGCTCAATGGATACTGCATTCGGCCTGCGGCGTATCGCTTCTTCATTTCCCGGCAGCTGCTGCGGGCGCTGTTCGTACTGGGGCGCGCGCTGACGCTTCATCTCCGGCACCGACGCATCGACGCCATCGTCGCCTACGACGCCTTCGGCACCGGGGTGCTCGGCTACGTTCTCAGTCGACTGATCGGGGCACGACTCGTCGTCGAGGTCAACAACGACTTCCGGAACAGGGCGAACTGGAATGTCGAGGCCTGGAATCTCGTCACATATCTGAAGTCCACGTGGGTTCGCTTCGTGGGGCCGTTCATCATGAACCGCGCTGATGCCGTCCGGGCCATTTATCCCGGCCAGCTCGAGGGCTTCGACCGCCTGCGGCCATCGACGCGAGTCGAGTACTTCCACCCCTGCGTCGCCACCAGCCTCTTCCAGCAGGCGCCGATCCAGAATCCGGCCCGGCGGATCCTGTTCATCGGCCGCCCCTTCTACTTGAAGGGCGTGGATCTGCTGCTACGCGCGTTCAACGACATCGCCGACGAATTTCCGAGCTTCACGCTGCGAATCGTCGGCCACCTGCCGGAGAAGGAGGGTTATCGACACCTCTTCGAAGGCAAGCCACGGATCGAGTTTTTCGGTGCGGTCATGCCGGATAAAGTCCTCGACCTGGCCGCGGACTGCTACGTGCTCGTGCTTCCGTCCCGTTCGGAAGGGATGCCGCGGGTCCTCATGGAGGCCATGGCCTCCGGGCGGCCGATCATCGCCTCGAGCGTGGGCGGTATCCCCCACTACATCCGGCATGGCGAGACGGGGATCCTCTTCGAGCGGGACGACGTGGAAGGGCTCAAGAAGGCGTTGCGGGACGTACTGGGCGACGAGGAGTACGCCAGTCGTCTGGGCCGCAATGGGCGTCGGTACGTGCTCGAGGAGCTCTCGGACCGCCGCCATGTCGAAGCCATGACCCGAATGCTCAGGAGCCTATGACTATGCGCACACTCGTGCTGGGCGGCGACGGTTACCTCGGCTGGCCAACCGCGATACACTTCTCGCGCCTCGGCCATGAGGTCGCCATCATCGACAACCTCTCGAAGAGAACCTGGGAGTCCGAGTTTCAATCGGTTCCCTTGTGGCCCGTGCCGAGTCTCCAGCAGCGCGTCCGGCAGTGGAAGCAGACCGCAGGCCGAGAGATCGACTGCTACACCGGTGATGTGGCCACAAGCTACGATCTTCTGTCTGATGTGTTCGAACGCTTCCGGCCGGATACGATCATCCACTACGCGGAGCAGCCGTCCGCGCCGTACTCCATGGCCAGTCGCAACCACGCGGTCTACACTCAGCAAAACAACATCGCGGGGACGCTCAATGTGCTCTTCGCGATGAAGCGGCATACTCCTGACGCTCACCTCGTCAAGCTCGGCACGATGGGTGAGTACGGCACGCCGAACATCGACATCGAGGAAGGCTGGATCGAGATCGAGCACCGGGGCCGGAAGGACCGCGTCCTCTACCCGAAGCGCCCGGGCTCCTTCTACCATCTCTCGAAGGTTCACGATAGCCACAATATCGAGTTCGCGTGCCGGATCTGGAGCCTGCGGGCCACCGACCTCAATCAGGGCGTCGTCTACGGGATCGACACTGACGAGACGGAGATGCACCCCGAGCTCCGTACGAGCTTCCACTACGACGAAGTGTTCGGCACGGCCCTCAACCGTTTCTGCGTGCAGGCGGCGGCCGGAATCCCGTTGACCGTGTACGGCAAGGGTGGGCAGAAGCGCGGGTTCCTGAACATCCGGGATACCCTCCAGTGCGTGCGGCTGGCCGCCGAGAACCCCGCACGAAAGGGTGAGTTCCGCGTCTTCAACCAGTTCACCGAGGTCTTCTCGGTGCAGGATCTGGCGAACACGGTGAAGGATGCCGGCACGGCGCTCGGCATGAGCGTGGAACTGAACAACATCGTGAACCCGCGGGTGGAGCATGAGGAGCACTACTACAACCCGCGAAACGAGGCGCTCTTGAACCTGGGCCTGAAGCCCCGCTATCTCTCGGACGAGCTGGTGCGGTCGAT
>CAYYRT010000346.1:0-14458 GCA_964474055.1 uncultured Acidimicrobiaceae bacterium
GACCGGCGACGGGGGGGCTCGTTCCGCGCGGCCTCGGGGTCGGCGGCGGCGATGACTTCCGGGCTGATGGTCGAGTCGAGCCAGTCCGCGATCGACGCGCTGCCTTCGGCGGCGAGGATGCGCGGGCTTTCGCCGGCGCGAACGAGGTTGAGTTGGGTCGCCGCCAGACGCTGGACGAGTGCGGGGTTGCCGCCGTCGAGTTCGTCGAGGAATGCGGCGTGGGCCTCGAGCCGGTGCGCGAGCAGCCGGTCCTGTGCGCGGAGGCGATCGAGCTGTGTCCGCATCGCGTCGAGGTCGGCGCGCGCCGGCACGAGCACGCACGATGCGGCGAGCATTGCGCCGGACGCGAGGTACAGCCAGCCGGCATCGAGACGGCTGAGCATCCGACCGAGGATGGCGGCGGTCGTGCGCATCGGGAGGGGCGATATCGGCCATATCGGACCGGGGAATGCAAATGCTTGCGGAGGCGCTGCGGCGGCCCAGCGGACGCCCTGCGGAGGTGGTGTGCTCGCGGGAGCGCGACCGAGCCCGCCCGGCGCGGGGTCCTGCCGCGCGGTGCCGCGCCGCCCCCCGCGGTGCCGCGCGGCGCCCCGCAGCGCCCAGCCCCGCGCGCCCCCCCGGGGCGCCGGATTTGCGCACCCGCCGCAGGACCGAGAACCCTCCGGCGCCGCACGACCGAATCCGGCGATCACCACTTCCGGGAGGTTCCCTGAAACTGATGCGTGCCCGGGCCGATGGAGAGCCCATGCGATTGAACCCGCAAGCCGGCATCACCGAGATCCGCACTGAGAGCGGTCGCCGCCGTCGCGGCCGCGTCGGCCAGGAGGCGGTGATCTGCAACATCGGGATGGTCTCGGACCTCTCGACGTCGGGCATGCGTGTGCGTTGCCGGCGGGTGCCGAAGGGCGAGTTCATCGCGCACATCGTCGGGCTCGGCACGGAGGTGAAGATCAAGGGCCGCGTCGTCTGGGTGCGCCGCTACGGTCTCTTCCGCAAGGAGTGCGGCGTCCAGTTCGTCGACGTCACACCAGAGCTCGCGAGACAGGTCACGGCGCTGGGGATGACGAATCGGAATCGGCTGTCGATCTGACGGCGTACGTCCCGGAGTTGCAAGGCGCCCGCGAAGTTCAAGCGGCGAGCGGCGACGTGCGACGAGCGACGACGTGCGGCGAGCGACGTGCGACGAGCGCGAGCGACAAGCGGCGAGAGTGGCGAGCGAGAGCGCGAACGACCTGCGCCCTGCGACCTGCGACCGACCTACGCCCTACGAGCGGCGAGCGACCTGCGCCCTGCGTCATGCGAGCGACCTGCGAGCTGCGAGCGACCTGCGCCCTGCGAGCTGCGATCGACCTGCGCCCTGCGAGCTCGAGCGACCTGCGTCCTGCGAGCGGCCTGCGTCCTGCGAGTGACCTGCGTCCTGCAGCGGCCTGCGTCCTGCGAGCGACCTGCGTCCTGCGAGCGGCCTTTGACCTGCGAGCGAACTACGACCTGCGAGCGAGCCGCGGCCTGGACCTGCGAGCCCGTCTTTCGCCGAATCTTGACCCCCCCGGCCCACCGGCTATACTCCGCGCATCAGATGCGGGGTAGAGCAGTCTGGTAGCTCGTCGGGCTCATAACCCGGAGGTCGTAGGTTCGAATCCTACCCCCGCTATTACCCGGCCGGTTGCAAACGCAGTCGGCCCCACGGTTCACGAACGACGCCGCCGAGAGACCTCGGCGGCGTTCTCGCTTTCTGGCGGGCGTTCCGCGAGGTTCGAGTGGCCGCGGCGAGTCTCCCGAAGGCGCGTGGTATTCACCGGCCGGGCCACCCGGAAGCGCCTCGAACCCCGAATTGGCCCGAAGTCTCTGAGTCTCTCCCCGAGACCCGTGCACGGGTTATGGCGGGGTTGTCTCTGGCCGAGCGGGCGCAACCTCCACCGTTGCGTCGTGAGTTGCGAGCGCAACCCCCTGCGGGAAATAGGTCGTCGTGACTGCCCTCCAAACGAGGGCGGCGAGCGCCGCCGTTTCGAGGATGCAAAGCACCAACAGGAACCAGAAGAATCCATCCCGCTTCGCACGGACCGGTCGATCAACGCCGCCAACCAGCATCGACGCCATGTACTCGTCCTCGGGATCGCGCATGAACTTGCGCCATCGCCATGGCCAATCTCCCGGACTGTCCAGGTGTGGGAATTCGACGTTGACGTTCACTTGAATGTCATCGGGGTACTTCTGCTCGATCAGTAGGTGCAGAAGTCGCCCGAGCTGACCCTTGAGCAGATTGACGCTCTCGCAAAGACCTTTGTAGCGAGAGAATGTGGCCAGCCCGGCGATTGCGGCGCCGAAGTAGATCAGGATGCTCCCCTCACGGACGGCGATGACCTTGGTCTCGATCGTCAGTCCGAAGAGTTCGTCCAACTCGCGAGGGAGCTCTGACTCAATCACATGCCGCACGTCCTGCACAAACACGTCAGCCGGAAAGTCGCCGACCCGCCCCATCGGGCCTGGCTTTAGGTATGGGGCGATGTTGTCGTTGCGCGAGTAAAAGCTCGCCGAGAGAACCACTTCCCGACGCGAGCCAAAGCGCCTGCGGAGCCGCGATTCCACCACGCCGGAGACTCCTTTCCACTCCATCATAGCAACCGGCCGCATCGGGCCGGGGCAGACGCCCTTGGCGAGCGGCGGCCTGAGCCGTGTGCAGCACGGGTCCACACGGCATAGGTCCTCTGTAGCGGCATCCCGGTTATGGCCGGGCCGTGCGGAGGCTCATGCCGATCGACAGCACCAGCGATCCCGACACGATGACCGCCGAGGCGCGCCGCGACGAAGTCGTATGCATCTTGGCCCGTGGCCTCGTCCGAACGGTGCGTGCCGCGCGCTCCCGCATCTCGGCGACCTCACCCGTCGCGGCAACTTCCGGCGACACATGCCTTGATCTCTGCGGCGACTTGCCCCTCAGTGTGGCTCCGCGGCCCGCGGGTTAGGGCTGCGTCTCGATGTGAACCCGCCAGAAGGAGCCACCCATGCCTGATACCATCGCTGACCAGATCGACGCCCTCGAACGCATGACCACGTCGGAGCTCGTGGAGCGATTCGCCGAGGTCCACCGCTACTCGTGCCGCACACGGCACCGGGCGTACCTCATCCGGAAGATCGCCTGGCGGATTTAAGCCAACGCCGAGGGCGATCTGAGTGACCGTGCACGCCGCCGCGCGGCAGAGCTCGCCGACGACGCGGAGGTGCGCGTCATGGCTCCGAAGACGATGATCTGCGCCGCCGGAGAACCCGCCGTCGTCAAAGCAAGATCACGCACAAGGGCGCTCTCTACGACGGGGATTTTCGAACTCCGGAGGCGGGACCGGCCCGAGCATCTCGGCGGGGTCCAGCTCCTCCTCGAGCTCGAGCAGCGGTAGCAAGTCGAGCGGGTCGAGCTTCTCGGGATCGGAATCACTCTCGATCGGGGACTGACAAGAGGGCTGCGGCGGTGGCCCTCACCATCTCCGTCGAGCCGCAGGCGATGGTGCACGTAGAGCCCGATAGGTCGGCTCTGGCTCCACGGCCCGTCTCGCCGCCAACTTGACACGAACTGCTAGGAACTGGCAGAATGCCAATTCGCCGCCCCGAAACCCTCGGCGAGCCACGCGTGAGCGCGCGCATGAAGCCCCCTGACGTGATGACGATTGACGAACTCGCCTGCTACCTGCAGCTCTCGAAGTCAACGCTTTACAAGCTCGCGCAAGAACGAAAGGTGCCGGGCCAGAAGGTCGGCAAGCACTGGCGATTCCGCAAGGAGGCGATTGACCGGTGGCTCGACGAGCGCGAAAAACGGTCCGACGATTGAGAAGCGAATCGAGCTCCCATGGGCGGACTCCTACACACAGCATACGACACGATCGAAGATCTTCGCCGGAACCTCCGTGACCGGTACAAGGACTGCCACGCAGTCTTGAAGGAGCTCATCCAGAACGCGGACGATGCTGGCGCGACCGAGCTTCATATCGCCTGGCTTCAGTCGATACCGAACGCGGAGCATCCATTGCTTCGCGGCCCGCTCCTCGTCGTCCTCAACAACGCCAGCTTCACTTTCCTCGACTCCTACTCGATTCACCTGGCCGGCACCGGCAGCAAGGGACACGAGGATGGCAAGATCGGCAAGTTCGGTCTAGGCTTGAAGAGCGTCTTCCATCTCTGTGAGGCGTTCTTCTACTTCTCCGACCCCAGTGGCGATGCTGAACTAGCAGATCACGAGCTCAAAGCGTTCGGTCGCACAGGGCTTTTGAACCCGTGGTATGGCGAACGGTACTCCGCGTGGGATTCGTTCGGCGAACATGATCAGTCATTGCTCCGCGCGCTGGCCACGCGGTACTTCGGTGACGGCGCGGCCGACTGGTTTGGCCTCTGTCTCCCCCTTCGGAAACGCACACACTGCCAGCTCAACGCCGGGGACGATCCCGCCCAGTGGGCAATTGAGCCCACGTACTACGGTGATTCTCCGGAGCCACCCGATGACATCTTCGCGGAACGCCGCCTGGCGGGGCTCCAGCCAATCTTGCCGTTGATGTCCACGCTGAAGGCGGTCCGCTTCTGGTCCTCTGACCTAGAGACTGCTGCTCCAAGGATCGTCTCGCGCGAGACCCTGGAGCACGTCGACTGGCGCGTGATGGCGCAGGGACGAGCGGGGCTCGCTGGGTCGGTTACATTGGTTACAGACAGCTCATCTAGTCGACAGCGTTACGCCGGCGTGCACGAGCTGTTGTCACACGACGAGTTGTCGCACTTGGTCCACGAAGAGGGCTGGCCTCACACGGATGCGCAGACATCATCCGGACGTCGGCGCAAGCCAGCCGTTGCGCGGCAGCATGCCGGTGTCGTCGTGATTGAACAAAGTGGAACGGGCTTCCTGCGCGTCGACCGCGCCGTCTTCCTTCCGCTGGGAGATCCGCCACATCCGGAGTGTCAGGGCGACAGCCAGCACGCCTTTGATCTCATCCTGCACGGTTACTTCTTCGTTGACGCCGGGCGCCTTGGCGTCGACTTTGCGCCAGAGGGCGAGCGCCCGACAGTACGACAGAAGTGGAATCGAACGCTGTATGAGCATGGCACCCTGCCATTACTCATCCCTGCACTTTCACAGTACGCCGACACGATCGCCAGTGACGAAGAGCATTTGGAGAAGCTCAGCGCCCTAACGGATCTCATCGCTCGGAGTCGCCTGTGGGAGGAGCACCACGGTCACATATGTCGTGACGCTTCTTGGGTATACCGACTCGATGCCAGTGGCGGGCGATGGTGCGCGCTGCCGCGAGAGATGTCCATCTTGTACTTGCCGGGCGATAGCACGACAGATCCGCGACTTCCTTACGAGCTGTTCCCCGCCCTCGGCCGGCTCACGGACTCGCTTGCTTTCTCATATCGCCATGTTCCACGTCTCGCGGGGCGTGCGGACGATGCCTGGCCTGACGATCTCATTCCTCAGCTGTTCGGGAGTGTGCCCGTTCGTGACGTGGTCAATGATGACACCAAGCTCAGCTACCTGTGCATGAGCGCCACCGACCTCTGTCGCCGCGGTGCACCACGTGTTGTCGAGTCGCTGCTCGCGCTAATGCGTTCCATTCTGCGCGGCACCGAGCTCCGCGAGCTGCGAACGCAGCACGACACGCTGGCCGCACTCCTTCAGCTCCTTCCTGCAAGTGCGGTGCTACCGATCCCATTCAAATCGGATCTTGTTCGTGAGTCTGAGCGCCTGTTTACCATGCTGGTTGCGGAAGACACTGAGATACTGCCTGTTCCCGATCACTTCGTGGAGACTCGCGCTGCGACAGCGCCAGAGGTTGACACGGCCGATGCCCGGACGCTCCTCGTCGCACTCGCTGCTCACCGACCGGCGGGCGCCCAGGAGGACGCGTTCCACACCCTTGTCGGACAGACGGCAATCGCAATCCTTCGTTCCTGGGGCCCGGGCGCGACGCACGTCCGAGCGGAGTTCGGCGATCTCCCAGTCTTCTATGCCCGCGACTATTCAAACGACAGCCGCGCCGCACTGTCTGTCAATCAACTGCACGCCAGCCAGGTGGGTGGTTTGCTGTTCTGTAAGAGTGCCAGCTTCTGCAAGCGGCTCCAAGCGTGCCTTCGGGCTGGGACCGTGGTGTTCATTGGCCAGCCTGAAGTTGCCAGCTTTCTGTCGGACGCACTAGGGACGATTCCGGCCTGCGATGCGGCCGCGTGTGCCACGGTGCTTGCCAACGGCGCGCAGCTGGTCCCGACTGCCGAGCCTAGAGCTGAGCTCGTAAGGGGTCTTCTTCCTGCCTCCGCCGAAGGAGCGTCACCGGTCCTGCGGCAGGCCCTGCGATATCTGCTCCACGGCAACCGCGCTCGCATCGATGACACATCCACGCTTCTCATTGATGGCACTGATGGATGGTCAGCCCTGGCGTCCGTGATCCTGGCGGCCACGGGCGGCGATTGGCGTCTCATACCTGATTCGTTGACCCTCGATTTAGCACGCTCACATACGGCACTCCTAGACGTTGACCACTGCAATGGCGCGACGACACCAGCACTGACGCGGCACCTTGCCGGCGCTGTCGTTGACTGCTCGTCCGTGTTGTACAACCCAGTGTGGATCGAGCAGATCATTCGCGAGTGGCCTGAACCCGACCTCGACTCGCTGCGTGCGCTACCGCTATTCACTCGGACTGACGGCAGTGCGACTGCCATCACCGACGAGACCTTCATCCAGGGCGATCTTCCACTCCCGCCTGCTAGCGTGTTTCCCAACCTCGTGCTCATCCACGATCCGTCTGGAGCCATTCGGGCCAGGTCACTGGCTCCGACCTTGTCCCCGGATGATGTGCTTCGGACGGCGCTCGCCCTTGATCAATGCCACCTCCACTGGCAGTTCATCCTCGAGAGCATTCCGTCCGATGTGCCCGAGGACCTCCGACGAGAGCTGCGGACCCGCCGCTGGCTCCCTGGCCCGGATGACTCAGCCTTTGCGCCCAGCGAGATCATCTGCCGCGATCAACTCGCCGAGTCTGTTCGCGAGCTCCGAAAGGCAGATCGGCGCCTCCTGCCGAAGGACGACCTGGCCTCGCCGATTACCGCCCACCCTCGTTGGCCCATCATCGACTCACTCTGTCCCCGTGGCGAGGAACTCTATCGGCGCCTCGGGGAAGCACTTAGAGGTGTACCGTCGTTCGCTGTCGGCGAACACACCGTCAACGAGGCGGAGCTGAGTGCCTTCATCGATCTATTTGCCGATTCACCGGACGTCATGCCGGCAGCCAGCTTGTTCAGCCAGCTTCGTGATAGCGGTACCGGCGGCGTGCTGTGGATTGCTCGACACTTGCTCCCCGCAGTTCAGGACAGGCTGCCTCACGATCGTGCCCACGCTGTGCTGTCGCACATTGCCTCTCGGCATGAGTCCTCGAGCAGCGCGAGGCGACGCCAGTACATCGACTTGTTCAACGGCTTGTTGCGCGACGTATCGCACGGTGCTGACTTCCGTCGGACGCTCTCCGAGGTGCGGCTCTTGAATCGCGACGGTGGCTGGTGTGCAGCATCCCAGCTGACCGCTTCAGGGCACAATGTTGCCGACTCGCACCTACTGCATTCCTCCCACCAGGATGTGCTCAAGCAATTCCTGATCCACGAGGCTGACCGGTCAACGGCACCCGACGTAGCTCACGACCGGGCGATCAGCGGACGCACCTTTGATCCATCCGATCTGGCTGCGAGTGCACAAGTTCTCGGCCAGTACCTCGAGTCATGGCGATCTGAGGATGTACCCGATGACTCGATAGCAGCGGTGGTCGCAGTGCTGGGAGACAACGACGGGTACCCGGAGCTCTACGAAGAGCTCCGTGACAGTCGACCTCTGACCGCAATGCGCAACATGTTCTCCTGGCGGCCCAGCGGACCCGGATGGCAGCTTCCGGACTTCATGGGCAAGCAGCATTTCTGCATCATCCCCGCAGACGCCACGACGGTGGAGGCGACCAACCTGCTGGGACAACGGTTCAGCGCCGCAGTGAGCAGTCGACTGGTATCCCTATTCGATGGCTTCGATGGTCGTGACTACTACGCCTTGCCGCAGGACCATCGCTGTTATGTGCTTCGCCTAAGGCAGCTCGATCCAGAGGGCCTGCCGACGGATGAGAAGCTTGAGATTCTCGGCTGCACGGTCCTGGCGGTGCGATCGCTCATCCACCGGCAGAGCAGTGACGAGTTTCCGACCATTTGGAGTCAGATTACTCATGTCGGCCAGCTGGACATTGAGATCGCTCAGGACCTCATCCTTGAGTCCAGTGCAATGCTGTTGGAGACGCAGCTGTCTGTTCGTCACGCAACGTCTTTGCGCACCGTGTTCAACGCGTGGCATCGGGTACGACAACAGCTCCACACCGCCTCGACCGCTGGCGAACGACAACTCGCCGATGCGGAACGAACCAAGGTGCTGGAGGAGCTTCGATCCCTCCTCGTGGACGACCCCGCCACGCAACGACTGCTACTCACGGAGATCTGCAAGCGCCTGGACGCAGCGAGCTATGACCGGGCATCGATTCCCTTCGAGCTATTCCAGAACGGCGACGACGCGGTAGTCGAACTCGAGAGTCTGTGCGAAGACGACGATGAGCTCCAGCGTGCGCGCCCGGCTGAGCTGCGGTGCCGTTTCACGGCGGAGTCAGACTCGATCGACGGCCAGCCAGTCTTGCGCTTCATCCACTGGGGCCGCGGAATCAATCAGTTCCGCGTGGGCTCGTCGGATGGACGCGATCGCGGCTTCGATCGAGATATGGAGCGGATGCTCGTCCTGCAGGGATCCGGCAAGGACGACGAAGACGGTGATGATGAGCGAACAGGCAAGTTCGGCCTGGGATTCAAGAGCGTGTTCTTCGTATCCGAATCACCGCGCGTGCTCAGTGGATCACGAAGTCGGTTTCGCGTTCTCGGAGGTGTCTACCCGAGCCGCCTATCTGCTTCAGATGAGGAGCGATTGGAAGCAGTCCTAGGCGAGCAGGGCGACCCGCGGCACAGGGGTACTGTGATCGAACTGCCATTGAGGGACGCCACGGACGCGGCTTCGGTCCTCGAGAGATTCCGAACGCTTGCCGGTTACTCAGTGGTATTCGCCAGGCGGCTGCGTCAGTGCATCGTTGGCCAGACTGGCAAGCCGGATCTCGCTTGTCATTGGAGTCCCACGGAAGTCGCATCACATGTCGAGATCGGCACGGTCAAGTCGGCAGAGGGCGGACACACTCCCGTGATGGTCTTCCGGCTCGGCCCCGACAGGTACGGAGCAATCCTCCTGGCGACTGGCGTGCACGGAATATGTCCCCAGGCCCTTCGAGGGCTTCCCGAAGTCTGGGTCACGACCCCCACGAAGCACGGCGGTCCTGGCGGGGTGTTGGTGAACGGCGACTTCGATGTCAACCCTGGCCGGACCCAGTTGCGCACAACAGTCAAGAACGACCAGCTAGCCCTCGAAATGGGGCGCGAGCTCGGCGATCACCTCTGCGGTCTCTACCGCGCGTGCGAAGACGATTGGCTGGCCGTTCGAGGATCCCTTGGATGTTCAGACGCGAGTTGGGAGGAGTTCTGGACATCCTTGTGGACTACCTGCGCTCCGCACTCGGATCACGCGTTCGATGGCGCAGTCATACAACGCGTTCTGTTTGGCTCGGCGCACTGCGGCGTCTTGCGACTGATTCACGATGCGGATGCACTGCCGACAGGCTTACCTGATCGTTACGGATGCTTGACGTCTGTCCCCAAGATAGGGTGGTCTACGCATGGGATTCTGGCGGAAGAGGACGTATGGAGGTCCGTTGCCAATGGCCGCTGGGTCATCGACACCATCCAGCCCGGTGAAGTTGTCGAGTCCGCTATCGGGTCCGTTCTAGATCGCGTGTGCGACGTCGGGCTGCCGCAGCTGACGCTCGCCGTGGTGTTGGACAGGACCCTAACTGATGCCCCCTTCGTGTCGCCGGAAGTCGCCAGTGATCTTGGGACGTTCATCTTCTCGGATCGACTCCGCGAGATGGCATCCAATCGCAGCTGGGCTACGGAGGAGAAGCGGATACGCGAGGCTCTGGCGATCGTGAAGTTCCGATCAGAAGCGAGCGACTGGAGTCCTGCAGCGACACTCCTAATCAGCACTGCCCCGCAGTCTCGTACTGAAGAACGTCGTCGCGCGGCCTTCGCGCCCGCACAGTTCCTTCTGTCTCGTGAGTACGACAGCAATGCGATGCAGTTCTTCCTCGCTTGTCGCAAGGAGATGCAGGCGTCTGCCGAACAGATGGCACAGTGGCTCCTGGAGGCGAACGAGCTGTCACAGAGAAAGGCAGGTCTGGAGTACCTTGAGCAAGGCGAGCTGAGTCACCAGATGCAGCAGTGCTTGAGTGAGCGGGCTGCGGAGGTCGAGCGCAGCTGGCTGGGAGATCCTGAAGAACGCAATGCCGCGATGCCTGACGATCCCGATCGCCAGGCAGTCGTCATGGGTAAGCTAAGCCGCAGTGCAGAATTCATCGAGGAGCGGACTCGCCACCTTGCACCGGCCCCAGAAGTCCCACAGTCGCTCCGGCCGCCTCGTGACGTTCTGGCTGATATCGTGCAGTGGTGGCGACGCGAACGCGACAACATCCTGGAATGTCACGACCACAGGGTGTTTCCAGGTGGCCGGCCACCGGCTATCTCGTTCTCGGCGACAGCGGATCAGCTTGCGAGGGACGTGGATATCCGACGGGAATGGATGATCCTGTTCATGCGCGGCGCCATGCATCGGTTCGGGCGAGTGACTGACTACCAGAACCGTGACTTTCTCCACCTCTGCGTCGAGCGGGGCTGGCTTGACATTCTGTCCGGGCCGACTGAGAGGCCATCGGAATGGTTCGGTGTGATGGACGACTACCTAGACAGCCTGCAAGGGGATGCCAAGTACTTCCAGTGGATGAATCAGTTTCTGGCGTTCTACCAGCTTGCTCGATGGCTTCCCGCTTATGTGCGCGCCTTCGAAGCAGTCACTCGCCCCGGCGTCAATCTCGCGAACCTCAGCAGTATCGGTGACATCGCCGACCTCCGGACGAGCCATGTGTTCGCAGGCTCGACGGGTTTCGATGCGCCGCCGTGCAGCCGCACCCTGGGTATGGGGTCACACTTCGTGCTACGGGAGGCGCTTCGCGCCCGACTCCGTGACAATGCGGGTAAGTACTCGGCATCGCCGCCGCTTGAGATGATGGCCTACGTTCCGTCGTTAGCTCTCCGCAGACTGCTCACAGGTATCACGGGCAAGTTGGAGTTGCTGGACGACAAGACGCCACGGGCAGTCCAGTCAAAGCGAATCGCGACACTCCTCGCCGAGCACCTTGGACCTAACGCATCATTCGATGGCTGCTTTGACATTCCGCTGCTGGCTCTGATGTGGCCACAGTTCCGGTCGATTCGCGATGAGCTTCTGGGCGGAGACGGCCCCTGGGCGGACGAGGACATGGATGACTTCCTGGAAGAGCCACCTCCCGAGGAAGGAGGAGACTGATGGCCTCCGACTTTGATCACGGGACGAAAGTACGAGTGCCCGGCTACGGCATGGGTGAAGTGCAGGCAGATCTCGGCACGACAGTCATCGTCCGCTTCGGCACGAGCATCCACGAATGCCACAAGACAGATTTGACCGTAATCCAGAATCTCGTAGAGGCACTCACGGCAGGGCAAGCGCATGGGTCGCTTGATGTAGTAGCTCGAATGCAGGCCGAGGCGATTGCGTCGATCAACGGTGCCTGGGGCATGTTTGCGCGAAGCCGCATCGCGTTACTTCCGCACCAGCTCTGGGTCTGTCGGAAGGTCTTGGAGACGTGGCCCGCTCGCTGGCTGGTTGCCGATGACGTTGGCTTGGGTAAGACGATCGAGGCTGGCCTGATTCTATCTGCCCTCATCTCCCGGGGGCTGATTCGAAGGCTCTTGATTCTGTGTCCGGCAGCACTGGTCGAGCAGTGGCAATACCGCCTGCGAACGATGTTCGACATCCGTACGAGCATGTACGCCGCTGCTGCGGACACTGACCGGAGCGACTTCTGGAATACGAATCCGCAGGTTGTCGCCTCGTTACACACGCTGAGGCTGGACAGTAATGATCGCCACCAACGGCTGCTAGTTGCGGATCCGTGGGACCTGGTGATCGTCGATGAGGCACATCATCTCAATGCCGACGAGCAAGCAGGCCCGACCTTGGGCTTTCGGCTGGTGCAGCAGCTTGTTGGGGCCGGACGTGTCCGATCCATGGTGTTCTTCAGTGGCACGCCGCATCGAGGGAAGCCCTTCGGCTTCTTCTCGTTGCTGGGCCTCTTGCAGCCGGACACTTTCGGACCGAAGCTTCCGCACGCCGAACAGCTACGGCAACTGCCGGGGATCATGATCCGCAACAACAAGCAGAATGTCACAGACTTGCGCGGCGCCCTCCTGTTCCAGGAGCCTGTTGTGCAGAGCCGCACGTACAGCTACTCCGAAAGCGAAGAGCAATTCTACAACATGCTCACGGAGTTCATCGTCACCGGTAAGGCGTACGCATCGAGTCTCGGTGGACGCGATGGCCGTGCGGTGATGCTCGTCCTGATCGCAATGCAGAAGCTCGCCTCTAGCTCAGTTGCCGCGATTCTCCGCGCCCTGCGGGGACGGCTCGCGCGGATAGGCGAAGCGTCGCAGTCATTGCGCGAACTGCGACAGGCTAGTGAACTTGTATCACAGCGGCAGGAGGCCGAGTCCAACGCAGAGTTTGACGAGCTGAACGAGCTCGATGAGAATCTGGCTGAACTCGAGCTGCGCCTGATGGACAATGAACAGGAATGGCTCCGACGCCTGATCACTGCCGGCGAACGGGTGAGAGTCGAGACTAAGATCCAGACCGTGCTCTCGGAAGTGCGCTCGCTGGAGTCGATGACATCGGTGCTCTTCTTTACCGAGTACAAAGCCACCCAATCGTTGTTGATATCGTCGTTGATAGCCGAGTGTGGCGTGGATGCTGTATCGTTCATCAACGGAGATGGTGAGGCACGAGAGGTCATCTATCCGGACGGACAGCAACGGACCATTCGGGTGCGGCGTGAAGATGCGGCCAGCAGATTCAACAACGGTACGATCCGATTCCTGGTCTCGACCGAGGCCGCTGGCGAAGGCATCGATCTCCAAGGCCACTGCCACACGCTGATCCACGTTGATCTTCCGTGGAATCCCATGCGACTTCATCAGCGGGTGGGACGGTTGAATCGTTACGGACAGAAGCATCAAGTGCATATCACGAGCTTCCGGAATCCATCGACGGTCGAGAGCCGCATCTGGGACAAGCTGACCGAGAAGATCGAGCACATCAACGCGGCGCTGCGACAGGTCATGGCGGATCCGGAGGACATGTATCAACTTGTACTCGGCATGACGCCTCCTTCCGTATTCACCGATGTGTTTGCGCAATCTGGAGACGTGCCGCCTGAGAAGTTCGATGCCTGGTTCGATCGCGCTACGGCCCAGTTCGGAGACAGGGACGTCATTGACACGGTGAAGGACCTTGTGGGCAATTGCGCTCGCTTCGACTTCCAAAACGTGTCTAAGCAGCTTCCGCAGGTCGACTTGTCAGACCTGGAGCCGTTCATCGCGGCGATGTTGGTTCGCAATCGGCGACAACCCCGAAGGAGCGAGGATGGCCTTTCATTCAAGACGCCCGACGAATGGCTGAAAGACCCCGCCGTACTGCCTGAGTACACCGGAATGATCTTCGATCGCGATCAAGCCGGATCGGGTGCGCCGGAACGGCTACTGGGCGTGGGCCACAAGCTCGTGGATGTCGCGATCGCTGAGGCGGTGGATCTTGAAGCCTGTGTCGGAGTTGTGCCAAGCAACAAGATTGAGCAGCCGTTGTTCGCATGCCGCGTGTTCGACCGCGTCACGACCGGTGAGACGCGGCGACCGCCATTCGCATGTGGCGCAGAGCTTCGTGCCGGGGAGATCACAATCATACCGGATTGGGTGCTGCTCCAGCGCTTGAATAGCCTATCTCCACATAGCCTCGCAAGATCGAGTGACACCCGCACTCGCGTACCCGATCGCTTGGCCAACAGCATGGCCGAGGTTATTGGCCGCTCGATCGCGTTTGCTGCTACGCAGGGAGCCGAGTTTCGCCAGCCCAATGCAGAGATCTTAGCCGTTGTCTTTCCGTCGGATACGACGTCGATGAATGAAGATCCGCTGACGGACGCTGAGCTGTCATAGACTGGTGTCTCTGAAGACAGAACGGAGCCCCACGGTTCACGAACGACGCCGCTGTCACCGGGCACTTCAAAACCAGCCACCCCCGGGCAACAACGGGGCCGCGTCTGCAATAGTGAATAGGCCGCCGAGGCGCGAAATCACCAGACAGGCCAAGCCGTCGTCGCGACATCGATAGACTCGCGGCGTGGCCCGGGGTCTACGTATCGAGTATCCACACGCGTTGCAC
>CAYYRT010000347.1:0-21294 GCA_964474055.1 uncultured Acidimicrobiaceae bacterium
GAACGAATGGCGGAGCGACGTATCGAGGAAATCGGCAACCTGAACCGAATTCACAAGGGCGCCAGGTCGTAATGCGGAACTGGGTTTCTGGGATTTTCGCGGCGCCGTTGTTGAAGCGGTTGACCTTTCATGCCAAACGCATAGGCGGACAGCTCGACCGCGGGTTCTACAGGTCGATGTTGATCGGGCTGCTGGTGGTATTGGCTATGGCTGCCGCAGCTGTGACGCTCTTCGAGCGAGGCATCACCTTCGCCTCCTTTGGTGAGTCCTTCTATTGGGCCCTGACGACCGTGATCGGTCAGGGTGAGTCTGGATTCGTGTCATCTCCGGGCGGCTGGGTGGTGAGCTGGCTGCTCAACTTGTTCGGCGTCGGCATAGTCGCCACTGTTACCGGGGCGTTGGTCGGCTTCGTCATCGATTTCTTATTGAAGGAGGGTCAGGGCATGGGAGCGGCTGGTTTTCGGGACCATGTTGTGGTGTGCGGTTGGAACTCGACAGCCCGCGACTTGATCGATGAGCTCCACTCGGACGACTACGACTCCCGGGTCGTGTTGATCGACACGGCTGAGCGGAACCCGGCGGGCGAACGGGTCTACTTCATCCGGGGTGACGGTGCCACCGACGCCGACTTGCAGAGGGCAGGCATCGTCGATGCCAGGGCGGCAATCGTGTGTCCGCGGGACGGGAGCGACGACGCCGACATGCATTCGATCCTCACCGTGCTCGCGATCGAGAGCCTGGCGCCCACCGTGAGGACAGTGGTCGAGGTCAACAACCCCAAACACGTGGATCACTTCCGGCGGGCGGACGTCGACGAGGTGCTGGTGACCTCAAAGCTGGCTTCCCGCCTTCTGGCACGAACCGCTCTCAACCCGGGTCTGAGCGACCTTGTGACCGACATGGTCTCCGGTGGCCTGGGTTCGGAGCTGTACCGCGTTGACATTCCCGGGGAGCTGGTGGGTCAGAAGGTGAGCGAGGCGGCGCCCGCGCTGCTTCTTCAATTTGGCGCCACCCTGATTGGAGTCGTCGACCTCGAGGGAAAGGTCGTCGCCAACGCACCGGCCGCTCTCGAACTCTCAGCCGGCCACGAGTTGATCATCCTGGCGGAGTCGCGGAAGGGATTCGCAACCCAGGGAACCGGCGGTTAACTCTCCGGGAGGGTTGGCGCCGCCTGGCTAGCCTCAACGCCTCATGTCGTACGAGTTCGGGCCAATCGAAGCCAAATGGCAGGACCGCTGGGAAGAGCAGCGGGTCTTCTATGTGACCGAGAACCCCGACCTGCCCAAGTTCTACAACGTGCAGATGTATCCGTATCCATCCGGGGATCTTCACATGGGCCACCTCCGCAATTACACCTACGTCGACCTTCTCACACGGTTCCATCGAATGCGTGGAAAGAACGTTCTGGCGCCGATGGGCTGGGATTCGTTCGGACTGCCAGCGGAGAACGCGGCCATCCAGACGGGTATCAATCCTCGGGTCTTTACCGAACGCCAGATTGTGCGGATGAAGCAGCAACTGCGTCGCCTTGGTGCCGTTTACGACTGGGATCGCGAACTGGCCTCTCACACCCCTGAGTACTACCGGTGGGACCAATGGCTCTTCTTGCAACTTTTCAAACGGGGTCTTGCCTATAAGAAGATGGCCCGGGTCAACTGGTGCCCCCGCGACCAGACAGTCCTGGCCAACGAGCAGGTTGTGGACGGCGCCTGCGAACGTTGCGGCACCATTGTCGAGCGCAGAGATCTTGAACAGTGGTTCTTTCGGATCACCGACTATGCCGAGCGCCTCCTGGCGGATCTCAAACAACTGGACGAGTGGCCCGACCGGGTAAGGGTGATGCAGGAGAATTGGATCGGCCGTTCCGAGGGTTGCCGGTTCCGGATCGAGGTGGCCGACAGCGAGGCCAGTTTCGAGGTGTTCACCACCAGGCCCGACACGGTCTTCGGCATGACGTTTGCGGTGCTGGCACCTGAGCACCCGTTGGTCGAGCAAGTAGCGGCGGCGGCGAAGAACGCGGAAGATGTCCGTCGTTACGTCGAGCGCGCCTTGCGTCAGAGCGAACTGGAACGACTAGCTGAAGGGGAGAAGTCGGGTGTGTTGCTGGGGGTCGATGCGATCAACCCGGTCAACGGCAAACGCGTGCCGATTTTTGTCGCCGACTACGTCCTCATGGGTTACGGAACCGGCGCGATCATGGGGGTTCCCGGCCAGGATCAGCGCGACTGGGACTTCGCCCAACGTTACGGGCTCGAAATCATCCGGACCGTGCAGCCCCCGGCTGGCTGGGAGGGCACGGCCTACGTGGGTGAAGGCAAAGTAGTCAACTCCGACTTCCTCGACGGCCTGACGATTCCGGAGGCCAAGGAGAAGATCATCGAATGGTTCGAAGGTCAGGGGATCGGAGAGGGGACCGTCCAATTCAGGTTGCGCGACTGGCTGATTTCCCGCCAGCGGTATTGGGGCTGTCCGATCCCGATGGTTACCTGCCCGGTCGATGGCCTCGTCGCGGTTCCCGAAGATCAACTCCCGGTCATCCACCCCGATGTTGAGGACTACGCGCCCCATGGTCGGTCACCACTGGCGTCAGTGCCGGAGTTCGTCAATACCACTTGCCCCGTCTGCGGCGGACCCGCCGAACGGGAGACCGACACGATGGACACCTTCGTCGACTCGTCGTGGTACTACCTGCGTTACTGCGACCCCCACAATCAGGAAGCGATCTTCGACCCCGCCAAGGTTGCCTACTGGATGTCCATCGATCAATACGTCGGTGGGGTGGAACACGCCGTTCTGCATCTCTTGTATGCACGTTTCATCACCAAGGTCCTTTACGACATGGGCATGGTGAAGGTGGTGGAGCCATTCGCCAGGCTGTTCACCCAGGGGATGCTCGTCAAAGATGGCGCCAAGATGTCGAAATCCAAGGGAAACGTGGTGACGCCCGATCGCTATTACGAGCGATACGGAGCTGATGCCATCCGGTTGTTCGAGTTGTTCGTGGGACCTCCTACCGATGATGCCGTATGGAACGACAACGGTCTCGAGGGAACTTCACGATTCCTGGACCGGGTATGGCGGATGGTGGCGGGGGAGACAGGGACCACCGTCGAAAGGGAGGAATCTCCGGCCGATCGCGAAGTGTTGGCTATAGCCCACCGGACCGTGAAGAAGGTGACCGAGGACATAGAACGGTTCCGGTTCAATACCGGGGTTGCGGCGCTGATGAGTCTTGCCAATGTCATGACCGATTACCTGCGGAGCGGAGCAAGACGGCAGACCTTCGAAGAGTTGGCCCGGTTGATGTTGTTGATGCTCTCTCCGATGGCACCTCACATGAGCCATGAACTGTGGGAGGTCAGTGGTCGAGGCGACATGCTGGCGGTGGAGCAGTGGCCGTCCTGGGATCCTGAGTTGGTCAAAGAGGACGTGGTGACCCTGGTGGTTCAGATCAACGGGAAGGTGCGCGACCGCATCGAGGTGGCGGCGTCGATCGATGCTGCTGAGGCCGAGCGGGTGGCGCTGGCGTCACCAAAGATAAGTCCGCACGCCGACAAGATCGTGAAAGTGATTTCCCGTCCTCCCAATCTCGTGAACGTGGTGGTGCGCTGAGAGGGCTCCCGCCTTCATTGGTCATGAAGATGTCGGGGTTCGACCCGGCGGCGGTTGGTGCCGAGTTCGGTCTGTCCGATCTCGACCGGGTGCCGGTGCGGAGGGCACCTGGCTGGATGGCTCGGGCGTGGGGGAATCGGGCCGCGGCTATGACGCTGCCATGGGCCATCTACGTCAAAAGAAGTGTCCTGGCCGGTGACAGCGTGGTGCTGGGCGGCTTGATCCGTCACGAACTGGTTCACGTCAGCCAGTGGGCCCGATTGGGCGTGTCCCGTTTCCTACTCCGCTACGTCACCGAGTATCTCCGCGGGAGGCGGGCCGGTCTTGGCCACCAACAGGCGTACCTGGCCATCTCTCTTGAGGAGGAAGCTCGCCGGCTGAGCGGCCACTAACCGCGCGAATACGCCCACTAACCGCGCTTTTGTCACCCAGACCCCGCGCGAAACGGTGGGTCTGGGTCATAAAAGCGCGGTTAGTCGACTACTAAACCGGAGAGGTCAGTTTCTGGCTGGGGAAATTGCAGGTTCAGCGACTCGAGGGTTTCCACCAGGATCGTCGACACCACCAGGTCCCGGTACCACTTGCGGTCGGCGGGCACGACGTACCAGGGCGCCAGGTCCGTCGAGGTCCGTCCCAGCATGTCGGTGAACGCCTGTTGATAGTCGTCCCAGAGCTTGCGTTCGTCGAGGTCGCCGATGTGGAACTTCCATCGTTTCTCCGGGTTGTCGATCCTCTCCTGAAGTCGCTGGCGTTGCTCATCCTTGGAGATGTGCAGGTAGAACTTGCGGATCGTGGTCCCCTCCTCGGCCAGCATCTGTTCGAATTCGACGATCTGGTCGTACCGGCGGGCCCACTGCTCCGGCGGCACCAGATTCTTGACCCGCACCACCAGGACGTCCTCGTAATGGCTGCGGTTGAAGATGGCGATTTCTCCTCTGCCAGGGGTGTGGGGATGCACCCGCCACAGGTAATCGTGGGCTAACTCGGTCTCGGTCGGCCGTTTGAACGAGGCGACCTTCACCCCTACCGGATTGACGCCTTCGAAGACCCGACGGATGGTTCCGTCCTTGCCGCCGGTGTCCATAGCCTGGAGCACGACCAGAAGCCGATGGCGGTTGTTCGCAAAGAGCAACTCCTGGAGGGCCTCGAGCCGTTTGGTCAGGCGTTCCAACTGTTTGCGGCCCTCGCCCTGGGTGAGGTTTCCATCGTCGCGGGTATCCCACTTGGCCAGATCAACCCCTGACCCGCTTTTGACCCGATACTGCTCCATTGACTCCCTCGGTGGACGCCACTTCACCCTAGACCCACCGTATCGGGGCCGTTACAACGGGTTCTGTGAGTCAGACGCTGCGTCTCGCCTTGCCGTTGCTTCTGGTGGCCGTGGTGGCCGGGTTCTTCTGGGGCTCGCGATCACCGGAAACACCGCCGGCTGCGTGGGTGGCGCCCCCAGAGGCCGGTCCTGTCGGCAACAGCTTCATCACGGTGCACGTCGCCGGGTTTGTCCTCGCCCCCGGGCTGGTCGAGTTGCCGGAGGGAGCCCGCGTGGCCGATGCGGTCGCAGCGGCCGGAGGTCTGCGTCCTGGAGCCGAGACGTCGGCGGTGAACCTGGCAGCTCCGTTGCGAGACGGGGAGCAGATTGTGATCCCGGGTCCAGCATCGAGCGGTCCCGCTCCCGGAGGTGGCAGCTCCGCCACCGACTTCGAGGGCCGGGTACGAATCAACCTGGCCACCGCTGTTGAGCTGGAGACGTTGCCTGGTGTAGGACCCGTCCTGGCAGCCCGCATCATCGAGTTTCGGGAGGAGCGCGGCCCTTTTACAACGGTCGAGGACCTGCTCGATGTGCCCGGTATCGGCGAAGCCAAACTCGCCAGCCTGCGCGATTACCTGATCGTGCCTTGAACCTGCGCTGGCCGGATGCGGCAGCCCGTCCGGCGGTGGGCGCCCTGCTGGCTACCTGGCTCGCGGTACTGGTGGGTCGGTCAGCAGCCTGGTGGCTTGGTCTAGGTGGCCTCATTGCTCTCGTACCGGTCCGCCGACATCGCCTCGTTCTTCCGGCGGTCGGCGCGATTCTGGCCGGGACGCTGGCAGGTCACCTGTCGGTTGAGCGGGAGCAGGCTGTGCTGGCCGCCGTCGTGCCGGAAGGGTGGGCGACGTTGCAGGTCCGAGCGACGATGGATCCCGCACCGGGGGATTACGGCGATGTCTGGTTCCTGGCGCGACCCGACACTGTCATCGACTCAGGTCAGGTGCTGGCCTGGCAAGGTCCGCCGATCCTCATCAGTGGCGAAGCGCCCGCCGGGTTGGCCGCCGGAGAGCGGGCCCAGGTCGAGGGCCGCCTCGCCAAGAGGCCCGGATGGGCGAGAGGTTCACCGTACGCGGCCCGGCTCACCGCATCATCGATGACCGAACTCCACGGCACCCCGCTCGTTGTCGGCGCCGGGAATGCGGTCCGTGACCGTGTCGTCACCCAGCTAGAAGGTGACGGCCCAGCTTCGGCCCTACTGGCCGGTTTCCTGGTCGGAGCTACCGACGAACTCCCGGCGGTCGACTACGAGGCCCTGCGGCGTTCGGGACTCTCCCACTTTGTCGCTGTGTCCGGCTCCAACGTCGCGGGCTTCCTCCTGCTCTGGTGGTTGGTGCTCGGTCCGGTGGCGTTGGGGAGACGCCGCGGCTTGTTCGGGCTGGCCGGTCTGTTGTTGTTCGTCATCGCAACCCGGTGGGAGCCGTCGGTGGTGCGGGCATCGTTGATGGCGGGGACGGTCCTGGCCGGTCGGGTGGTCGGCTGGCCGATCGACTCGTGGACCGCCCTCGGGGCCTCGGGAACGCTGGCCCTTTTGGTTTCGCCCGAGCTCTCCGGAGATCTCGGGTTTC
The DNA here is from genome assembly GCA_964474055.1 of uncultured Acidimicrobiaceae bacterium. Taxonomy (GTDB): domain Bacteria; phylum Actinomycetota; class Acidimicrobiia; order Spongiisociales; family ZC4RG35; genus JAICND01. Next base: position 6,484 of record CAYYRT010000347.1, read on the forward strand.
AGCTATCGGTGCTGGCCACCGGCGACATCCTCGCCGGCCACACCGTCCTTCCCGCCAACTGGCCTGGTTGGCTACGAACCCCACTGGGCGCCACGCTCTCTGCCCAGATCGCGGTTCTACCGTTGCTGCTCTGGGCTTTTGGCACAGTGCCTTTGCTTTCGCCGCTCACCAACCTGATCGCAGCCCCGGTGGTGGCGTTCTCCACCATGATCGGCGGTATCGGGTCTCTTCTCGGGTTTGCTCCGTTGACCAGTCTTGGAGTCCTAGGAGCGGGTCTGGTGTTGGCAATTGCACGAGTTGCATCTTCTTGGCCGCAGGTCGGCCCCCTGCTGGCTTTGGGCGTTGTCGCCCTGGGCTGGGCTCTTCGGTCGCCACGGCTGCGGCCCGGGGCAGCGATCACCGCCGCTCTCCTGGTCGCCTGGCCGCTGGTCGCCACAACGCCGCCACCGCGGCTCAGCGCCGTCTTCGTGGACGTGGGTCAGGGCGACGCCACCCTTTTGCTTGGATCGACCGGCCAGGCCGTACTGGTCGATGGTGGACCTGACCCGGTGGTGTTGACCGCCGCCCTCGATCGTTATGGGGTGGATGACATCGTCCTTGTGGTGGTCACCCATGCTCATGATGATCACGCCGGAGGCATCGCCGGGCTCCCCGGGCGAAGATCCATCGGCCGGATTTGGTACCCCGGACCTCCTCACACCGGCAACGGTTGGGAACAGGTTGTCACCGGTGCCGCCGTCTTCGGAATTCCGGTCGAGGTTGCAGTTCCCGGGATGATCGAAGTCATCGACGGTTTGCGCATCGAGGTGATCGGACCGATCCGTCGCTATGACAGCATCAATGACCAGTCGGTGGTGTTGTGGGTGGAAGCCGGTGCAGCCCGCTTGCTGCTCACCGGTGACATCGAGGTCACCGCCCAAGGTGATCTGGGGTTGCTGCGGCCCGACATCCTCAAGGTTCCCCATCACGGCGCCCTGACCTCCGACCTCGATTGGCTGGCCGCCAACATGCCGCGTCTCTCGGTGATCAGCGTGGGCGAAAACGATTACGGACATCCGGCGGAGGAAGTGCTTGAGGTCTTGAGTGCCGGATCGCTGGTGGTGAGAACCGATCAGATGGGCGACGTCATCGTCCCGCTGGTGGGAGATCCGCTGCGGGAGCTGGCGGTCGCAAGGCCCGGTCGATCTCCTTGAACAGGTCGATGATCCGCGCCATCGCTGCATCGTTGCCGGGGTGGGTTGCGGTGATGACCCTCACCTCGGCCCCGGTGGCAGTCGCCAACTGGGTTCGGAGATTGTCGGCCACGATCCGGGCGCCCTCTGAAGAGGTTTCGGGAAGAACAACGCCGATTACATGACGGCTGCCGATCCGCCCGTGCACCGGATGGTCCGAGGACCTCACGCCGGCAGCGAGCCGGGTACCCAGCTCACGCATGGCGGCTCTTGCTTTGCGGGTAGGCAGGTCTGCCCACGCCGAAAAGTCTGCCGCCGCTACCGAAAACACCTTCTGGTAACGCTCGGCCCGGGCCCGTTCGACGTCGGCCGTTTCCAGGAAGGATCGTGCGTTGCCTAGCCCCGTTTCGTCGTCAATGTCGTCATACAACTCCATCTTGTCCAGGGTCCCCTTGATCTGGCTGATGGCCCAGCCGCCTCCGACTCCGAAGACGAGATACCCGAACAAGCGGGCGGTGACCTGTCCTGCGAGTGGTCCGAACCCCACCAGTTCGATCGCCGGGAGCCGCAAGAGCAGATAGATGGCGGCCGCGGCCAGGGAAACCGCCAGGCCTCCTCGGAGGGAAAACAACATGAAACCTGTAAGGACGGGTATGAATAGGAGAGTGCCGATTACCTCAACCCGATCCACACCCCGGGTCAGCGCCACTAGGGCGACTGCAGCGATAAGTGTGAACCCCGTAAGCAGCAGCAGCGTCCGGGCGCGCCTGTATGTGAGGGTTGTCCCAGTCGCCACTGAGCAAGTGTATGGGCTCAAGTCCCTGCCGGCCGGTAGGATCGTCTAAACCTTCGTGCCAGTCCTGCTTCGCTCCCGTCTTGCCGTCGCCGTCTTGTTCGGCGTTTTCCTCATACCTATTTCGCTGATGTCATCGCTGCGGGGTGTCACTCATGTAGTGAGCTGTGCCGAGCTGGTCGAGAAACCTTTCCAGGTCGAGTTTGTGGACGGTGAACCGACGATCACGAGCTCGGCGGTCGTGGTGGCCGGGGCGTCCACGGGGTGTGGTCTCCTAACTGCCGAGATGTCCGTTCGGTCGGAGGGCGCCAATCGTCTGGCGGTCACGATCCCCATAACGAATGCCGGCGACTCTGCCTGGCGCGGCACCGTCCAGCTTCAGGTGGGCTCGACCTCCATCCTGCTCACCCACGGTCTGGTTCCTGCCGGCGAGACCCGTAGTGAGACGGTGATCCTCCGCTTACCCGAAGGGGTGAGCAACTTCCAGGGCTCGTTGCTGATCGGACCATGACCGGGCGGCGACCGCTGGTTCTCGGGGGCCGGGAGTTGGAGATGGGGTCTCACACCTACGTCATGGCCGTGATCAACCTCTCTCCGGAGTCGCGCAACCTGCACAGCGTCGCCCACAGCCCCTCCCACGCCTTGGAGATGGCGGACGCCTTCGCCGAGGCCGGGGCGACCATCGTGGACCTGGGCGGGCAGTCATCTCACTACGACAATCCGACGATCTCCGAGAGTGAGGAGATCGACCGTTTGGTGCCGGCGGTGGAGCTGCTGACCGGCAACGGGCACCTGGTGTCCATTGACACCTGGAAACCGGAGGTGGCCCGGGCGGCACTGGCAGCAGGAGCTCACCTTCTCAACGACACCGGAGGGCTCATCGATCCTGCGATGCGTGCAGTCGTAGCGGAATACAAGGTGCCGTCCGTGCTCGTGTACCTCGAGGCCAACAATCCTCACCTTGTTGGCGAAGTCGATACGGCTCCGCACAAGGCTCACCGCACCGCCGCGGCGCTCGAACCCCGCCTGGCCCAGCTCGAAGCCGAGGGGATTCACGACGTGATCATCGACCCCGGCATCGCCCTCAACTATCGGGGCGACTATCTCGCGTACACCAATACCCAGCTCGAAGTGATCCGAGCCAGTCGGTCTCTCCACTCGCTGGGCCGCCCCGTTTTGATACCGATCCCCCGCAAGAGAGAGGACCACCGGGTGATGGCCTACATAACCATGGCACTTGAGTACGGGGCCGACCTGATCCGGGTTCACGACGTCGCCCAGGCATGCGATCTCGTCGAATTGTTTGGCCGCACCCCGCGGCGGCCGGGGCGATGAGCTTTCTTCTGAACGTCGCCGCACCCTATAACTCGGGTCCGGGGGAACGGCAGGAGTCACTCGATGCTGCCAGAAGCTTCTTCAAGATGGCTGGGGTGGAGCCGGATTCAGTGGTCCGCATCGATGTGCCCGGAAGGACGCAGAAAGGACAGGGCCAGGACGACGACGATGCAGATGGCCCGCTTCGTTCCGCCCTGGAAGCACTGGTCCCGATGCTGCAGTCTGCATCGCTATTCGGCGACAAGCAGGGGGCGATGGTGGTCGAGGCCCAGAACCTGAATGCTGCCGAAGGCACCCTCCTCGCCGAGCTCTTGGGCACTGCCGACCCACAAGCAGTAGCGATCGTTCTCGTCTCGTTCGGATCACTACCCGCTTCGCTGGCCAAGGTGGTGAAGGCGGAAGGCGAAACGGTGGCGGTCCGCAAGATGTGGGAGCGACAGGCCAGTGAATGGCTCGGCGACGAAGTACGCCGGCGGGACCTGGTCCTCGAGGCGGGAGCGGAGAATGCCCTCCTCCAGAGATTCGGCACCGACATCGCCTCGCTGGGGGGAGCGCTCGATCAGCTCCACGAGCATCGCGGGAAGATCACCCGCGAGTTGGTCCTCGAGCGGTTCCGCAACCGTCCGGACGAACCTCTCTCGCACTACCTCGACGGGCTAGCCAGCGGTGACGTGGCCGAGTCCTTGCGGCGGCTCAACGACTTCCTGACTCATGGACATCCGCTGACATTGCTGGCGACGATCGAGAACGACCTCCGTCGACGTTCGCTCACCTCCGTTGCCCCGGACGAACAAACGCTTCGCCAGATGTTGGCGGCCCGGGCCGACGATCGGCGTATCGCCCGCCTGTGGCGGGACCGCGGCAAGATCAAAGATTCGGCGTTGCGACGGTCGCTCGATGCTCTGGTGCGAGCGGAGAGAGCGATGAAGTCACAGCCTGAGGAGATCCATCGGGTCACGCTGGAGCGACTCACCGTCGCCCTCTGTCTGTGGGTGGGGACGCGGCGCCGCTGACGGCGGCGGGTCCAATCAGCCGGCGTTGTTGATGCGACGAGCTAGCCGCGACTTGCGTCGGGCGGCAGTGCGGGGGTGGAGCATCCCTTTGCTCACTGCCATGTCGATCCGCTTCTGAGCCGCAACGAAGAGCTCGCCGGTTTCTTCCTTGGCCTCGATTGCGGACAGCAGCTTCTTGGTGCGGGTTTTCAGCTCTGAGCGAACCGTTTTATTGCGGGCGTTGCGCGTCAGGTTCTGGCGGTTGCGTTTGATCTGCGACTTGATGTTGGCCATGGTCTGTATGTGTTTTCTACGCGGTGGAAGGGTTCAAGGAACTGGGACACCCGGCGGAGAGGCCGGAGGGAGGGAGGTTAGCAGCGGGCCGCCAGTCGGTACAATGCGGCCCGGCTCCCCAACCTCATGTTTCCATCGGCGCGCATCCGCAATTTTTCGATCATCGCTCACATCGACCACGGCAAGTCGACCCTGGCCGATCGCCTTTTGGAGCGAACCGGGGCAATCTCGGCCCGGGAGATGCGCGACCAGGTGCTCGATTCGATGGACCTCGAGCGGGAGAGGGGCATCACCATCAAGGCGCAAGCGGTGCGGCTCAACTATCGGGCCCACAACGGCGAAGACTTTGTCCTCAACCTGATCGACACCCCCGGTCATGTCGACTTCTCCTACGAAGTCTCCCGCTCGCTGGCGGCTTGCGAGGGAGCACTGCTCCTGGCCGACGCCGCCCAGGGGGTCCAGGCACAGACCCTGGCCAACGCCTACATGGCCATCAACGCCGGACTCGAGGTGATCCCGGCCATCAACAAGATCGACCTGCAGGCGGCGGACCCCGAGCGTGTGACCGGTGAACTCGTCGGGATCATGGGCGGCCGACCGGACGAGGTTCTGTTGATCTCGGCCAAAACCGGTGAGGGCGTGGACGATTTGCTCGAGGCCATCGTCGCTCGCATTCCCCCTCCTTCGGGAGCGGCCACCGAGCCGCTCAGGGCGCTCGTCTTTGACAGTTACTACGACATCTACCGCGGAGTCGTTTGTTACGTGCGGGTGATGGACGGCACGCTGGCAGTGGGCGAGCGTGTGCAGTTCATGGCCACGGGAGAGAATCACGATGCAGAAGAAGTTGGAGTGCTCACGCCCAAGGCGCTGGCGGTCGGCACCCTCGGCCCCGGGGAGGTCGGTTATTTGATTACCGGTGTGAAAGAAATCGGTCGGATCAAGGTCGGTGACACGATCACCACCGCCCGGCACGGGGCCAAGGACGCCCTCCCGGGCTACGACGAGCCGAAGCCGATGGTCTTCTCCGGTCTATTCCCCACTGACGGAGAAGACTACGAACGTTTGCGAGAAGCGATCGACAAGCTGACTCTCAACGATGCCTCCCTCCAATACGAACCCGAGACCAGCAAGGCCCTTGGTTTTGGCTTCCGTCTCGGGTTTCTGGGTCTGCTCCACATGGAGATAGTCCGCGAGCGGCTGGAGCGAGAGTACGACCTCGATCTGGTGGCCACGGCGCCTTCGGTGGCGTTCCGGGTGACTCTGCAAGATGGATCGGTACTCGACATCCGCTCGCCCCAGGACCTCCCCGATGCCACGTCGCGTGTCGAGATTCAGGAGCCTTATGTGAAGGCGATGATCATTGCTCCGGTCGAGTTCGTCGGACCCATCATGGAGCTAGTTCAAACTCGTCGCGGGGAGATGGGGACCATGCACTACCTCAGCCCGGAGAGAGTCGAGCTGACATACCTCCTCCCGCTGTCGGAAGTCGTGTTCGACTTCTTCGACCTGCTCAAGTCGCGCACGAAGGGTTATGCCACTCTCGACTACGAACCGGCCGACTATCGACCTTCGGATCTCGTCAAGGTCGACATTCTCCTCAACGCGGTTCCCGTCGATGCCTTTTCCTCGATCATCCACCGTGACAAGGCCACGGCCTATGGACGCACGATGGTGGAACGGCTCCGGGCACTAATACCTCGGCAATTGTTCGATGTCCCCATTCAGGCGGCCATCGGTGGCCGGATCATCGCCCGGGAAACGGTCAAGGCCAAGCGCAAGGATGTCACCGCCAAGTGTTATGGAGGCGATATCTCCCGCAAGCGCAAACTGCTCGATCGCCAAAAAGAGGGCAAGAAGCGGATGAAGCTGGTGGGTTCGGTTGAGGTTCCTCAGGACGCGTTTGTGGCCGCGCTCCGCGTCGATCTCGACGACTGAGATCAGCGGGTGTGGACCGTCAGGATGACTGCTCAGAACAGGAGCCAGTCGTATCGGCCGGATAGGGATTCGGGTGATTCTCCCGACTCTCCTCAACTGGCTGACCAGGCGGGCGGCTGGCCGGCCGCCTATGTGCATCTGCCGTTCTGTGCCCGTGTGTGTCCCTATTGCGACTTTGCTGTAGTGGCGGGCAGGGACGAACTGATCGATCGCTACACAGCAGCGGTGGTGACCGAGATCCAGGCCGCGCCGGACTGGTCACCGCTGCGTTCGATATACCTCGGCGGGGGTACACCGAGCCGGGTCGATCCCCTGCTATTGGCCGGAATCGTCAGAGCTCTCGACCAGCGGTTCGGACTTGAGTTGGATGCGGAGGTATCCCTCGAGGCCAATCCCGAGGACTGGAACCCTTCGATGGCGGCCAGGCTGCGGGAGGCTGGATTCAATCGGGTGTCCTTCGGAGCACAGAGCTTTCATCCGTCCGTGCTATTGGCACTGGGCCGACGCCACGGTCCCGACGCGATTCCCCTGGCTGTGAGCGACGCCCGCACGGCGGGTTTTGAATCCGTCAACCTCGATCTGATCTACGGGACGCCTGGCGAACAGCTGAGCGACTGGGAAAACACCCTGGTTTCTGCAATTGCCACCAGGCCCGACCACATGTCCTGCTACTCGCTCACAGTGGAGAAAGGGACCGAGTTGCACCGGTTGGTCGCGGCCGGGAGTCCTGGCCCTGATCCCGATCTCCAGGCTGACGAATACGAGATGGCCCAGGAGATGCTGGCCAGTGACGGCCTGGTGGCATACGAAGTCTCGAATTGGGCCCGGCCGGGCCATCACTGTCGTTACAACCTGGCGGTGTGGGCCCAGGCCGAGTACGTCGCCTTCGGAATGGGGGCCCACCGGTTCCGGGATGGGGTGCGTTCGCACAACGTTGCCCGCCTCGACGGCTACCTGGAGGCGATCGAGTCTGGATCCACACGTCGCATGGGACTCGAACGGGTCGAGGGATGGTCAGCCGAACTGGAGAGACTGTTCCTCGGGCTGCGCCGACGGGCCGGGGTGGTCGGGGGGGAGGGCGGCGCCCGCCTCATCGCCAGTCAGAAAGGTAAGGCGCTTTTGGAGGCCGGGGTCCTCGGTCTGTTGGGCGACCGTCTGGTGGTTCTCCAGCCACTCTTGACCGATGCGGTGATGCGGGCGGTGTTAGCACTCCCACCAGGTGAGTGCTAGACGCTGCCAGGGGCCTTTAGACTGTGATCATGATGGAGGAGCGTCGATCCGATGTCCTCCGCGCTCTGGTGGAGGAACACATTCGCACCGGCGAGCCGGTGAGTTCGCGTTCGATCCTGCAGCACTCGGCCATAGCGGTGTCCACCGCCACGATCCGTAACGATCTGGCTGCCCTCGAGCGCGATGGGTTCGTTGTACAACCCCACACCTCGGCAGGACGAATTCCCACCTCACGGGCATATCGGTACTACGTCGACCACCTTGGGAAAGGTCGGTTGACGACGACGAGCCAGGCCCGGATTGTGGGTTTCTTTTCCTCGGTGCAGCTCGAATTGTCCAATCTGCTGAAGGCGACGTCCCAGCTTCTGGCGGAGGTGGCCCACTACCCGGCCGTGGTGGTAGGCCCCAGCATCGGCAGTGAACACGTCCGCGCCCTCCATCTCGTCCAGATGGCTCAGCAGGGGATGATGCTGGTGGTGGTCACCGACCGGGGTCGGGTCCTCCAGCAACACTTCCGCAGTGAGCTACCGATCGAAAGCGACGAACTGATCCAGGCCGAACGCCTGGTCGTCCAGTCGATGGTGGGCAAAGAGCTCACAGCGGCCCTCGATGTCGAACTGTTCGCCAGCGAGGCTGAACCGGTCCGTCAGATCGGTGAGCAGGTCATCTCGGAGCTGACCCGGGCGGCCGCTTCGGCCAGCGAGGTCTACGTGGGAGGGACCCGGCAGATGGCCGAGGCCTGGGACAATCTGACGTCGGTCAATCGGGTTCTCGAGGTGCTCGAACGCGAGGCCGAGGTACTCCATTTGCTCGCCAACGTCTCCGGCCTCTCGATCCGGATCGGCGACGAGCTCCCGGTCTCCGATGATGTCGATCTGGCGGTGGTCTCGGCGACGTACGAAGCGGGCGGGGCAGCCGGGTCGCTCGGAGTGATCGGGCCAATGCGGATGAACTACAAGAACGCCATTTCTGCGGTCGAGCGGGTCGGTCGCGAATTGGAAGATCGCATCGGCTCGTAACCTGTCGGCAATGCCGCCGGACTACTACTCCACCCTCGGGATCGCCCGTGATGCCTCGACCGAGGACGTCAAGCGGGCCTTTCGGCGTCTGGCCCGCGAGACCCACCCGGATGCGAACCCCGGTGACCCTTCGGCCGAGGCCAGGTTCCGCGCGATAGCGGAGGCCTATGAGGTGCTGTCGGACCCTGGCCGCCGTCGGTCGTATGACCGGGGAGACACCATTGATCTGTCGGACCTCTTCGGGAACTTCGGCGGTTTCGACGATCTGCTCAGATCCGTGTTCGGTGACGGCGGCTTTTTCGGTGGCGGGAACCAGGGGGGAGTGAGCCGTGGTCGCGACGTCCTCGTTGGCGTCGAAGTGGACCTTGCCACGGCGGCGTTTGGAGGCGAACGCGACGTCGGATTTCGCACCAGGGTGTCCTGTGAGGCTTGCGGGGGCGACGGGGCGGCCCCCGGGACCAGCGTCGTCACTTGCTCGACTTGCGGCGGTACGGGGTCGGTTCGGGTCGCCCGACGCGGTTTATTGGGAACAATGATGACGGTCTCATCCTGTCCAGCGTGCTCCGGATTGGGTACGACGGTGGCCGAGCCGTGTCCGCAGTGTCGCGGGTCGGGGTCGGTGATTGGCGAACGCCACGTGAAGGCCGAGATTCCAGCCGGTGTGAGTTCGGGCACCCGCCTTCGGCTAGGGGGGAGAGGGGAGTTTCCGGGCCGCGGTGGGGTGCCCGGCGACCTCCAACTGGAAATCAGGGTGGCTGCGGACCCCAACTTCCAAAGGGAAGGTGACCACTTGATCCACACTCTCCGGCTTGGCGTGGCCGAGGCGACGCTCGGCACCGAGGTTGAGATTCCCCTGCTGGAGGGGGGAACCGAAGCTCTTGAGGTCGGAGCGGGCACCCAACCAGGGGCGGTGTTCCGTCTCCCCGGGCTGGGGACAGCCCACCTGGGTCGCCGAGGTCGAGGGGACCTGTTGGTGCAGGTGGTGGTGGAGGTGCCGACAGAACTCAGCCCGGAGGAGGCCGAAGCCCTTCGCACATTTGCCCGTCTGCGGGGCGAACGGCCCAAGGAATCGACCGGTCGCCGGCGACGGGCCCGGTAGTGGGTCATCGCCCCCACCTCTATCTGCTGCCGCCCTGGACCGGACCGACCCTCCAACTCACCAGCAGTCAGCGCCATCATCTCCGTTCAGTCCTGCGAGTGGCGCCAGGGGAGCCGGTCACCTACACCGACGGGTTGGGGGTGACCGGTGCCGGCCAACTCAGCGGTGACTTGGTCATCCGCGCCGACGAACAGGAGAACCCGCCACCCCGGATTCTTCTCACGCTGGCTGTCGCGCCTCCCCGCGACAAGGATCGCGCCCGGTTTCTGGTCGAGAAGGCCGCCGAATTCGAGGTTGCGCGGTTGGTTTGGCTCGAGACCAGGTTCGGTCAAGGACACCCTCCACCGGCAACCCGCTCCCAGGCCTGGGCCGCGGCCGGGCTTGAACAGTCGCAAGGGGCATTCATTCTCCAGGTTGACGAGACGATGCTGCGGCCCAATGAATTGAAGGGGGAGGTGTGGTTCGCCGACACCGGGGCTGGAACGATTCCCCGGCTTGCAGGGGCTGGCGTCACCGTGGCGATCGGACCGGAAGGCGGCTGGTCTCCGGAGGAGCTGCCGGCCGGCGCAACCACTCTCGGGCTGGGCCGGACGATCCTCCGGGTGGAAACGGCAGCAATAACCGCCGCCGTCCTGCTGCTGAGGTCTTAGCGACCAGGAGCGCGTATCTGGCCACTCTCCGTGGTAGCCTGTCATCCAGTGGTCTTCCGGAGGGCAGGCGGACTTGGACGATTTTGATCAATCTTTGGGTGAGAGGCTGCGCGCTGCCCGCAAGAGAAGGAACTGGTCGCTGCACGACGTCGAAAGGGCCTCCGACAGCGAGTTCAAGTCGTCGGTGCTCGGCGCCTACGAACGAGGCGAACGGTCCGTATCGGTGCAGCGGCTCCATCGGCTGGCTCAGATCTATGGCGTGGACGTCGTCCAACTGATCCCGACCGAACCCGACCTCGAGCCCTCGGGAGGCGAGGTGAGCATCGACCTGGAGGCCATAGATTCCGCTGACCCGTCGGTGATCGAGGCCATCGATCGGTTTCTCTCGGCAATACAATTCCGCCGCCGGTCAACTGACGGAAGTCTGGCCGTCCGCCAAAGCGACCTCGAACTGCTGGCTTCATTGGTGCGTTCGGACCGGACCACCGTTCGCCGTGTTCTCGATCAATTGGAGCAATGAGCTCCGTCGATTGCCTTTTCTGTCGGGTCGTGACCGGTGAGATTCCTTCGATTCGGGTTGCCGAAAGTGACCTGTCGCTTGCATTCCGGGACATAAACCCTGCTGCCCCCCAACACGTGCTGGTCATCCCCAAGGCTCACGTGGCCGACTCGCTGGCCGATCTGCAGGACGACGGGGTGCTCATCGACCTGGTCCGGCTGGTACGTGATGTGGCCCGGTCCGAGGGTCTCGAAACCGGGTGGCGGCTGGTTTCCAATGTCGGCGACGATGGGGGCCAGACCATCCACCATCTTCACTTGCACGTTCTCGGCGGGCGAAGGATGTCGTGGCCACCTGGCTGAAACGAAAGTCCTTGGGGTAAGAGCTTGGCCCAACCCTATAATTCCTGCTTGATTCCACCGGCAGTGTCGCGGTGACCCCCGACCTTCTCGAAGCACGCCTGCGCGTCTCCTCGAACCACCTGATGCTTGATCTGCTCGGGCAGGCTGACGCCAACCTCAAAACCGTCGAATCGGCCTTCCCGGCGGTGCTTCTGGTGGCGCGCGGCAACGAAGTTGCCATCAGCGGCCCCGCCAAGGAAGTAGAGGAAGCACGGACTGTCTTGGAGGAGTTGCTCCTGCTCGTGCAGGAGGGGCAGCGTCTCGATGCGCAAAGGGTCGACCAGATCGTGCAAATGGTCCGAGACGACATCCCCAGCCCGGCCGGCATCCTCTCTGACGGTCTTGGGGTCGGGCGCGGCAAGCTGGTCCGGCCCAAGACCCACGGACAACATCACTACATCGCCGCCATCCGTGACAACACCGTCACCTTCGGGATCGGGCCGGCCGGGACCGGCAAGACTTATCTGGCGATGGCTGCCGCGGTGGAGGCTCTCGTCTCCGGCTACGTCCGTCGCATCATCCTCACCCGTCCTGCCGTGGAAGCCGGCGAGAGGCTGGGGTTTCTCCCCGGTGACCTCTTCGCCAAGATCGACCCCTATCTGCGGCCCCTCTACGATGCCCTCTGGGACATGCTCGGCCCCGAGGAGACCGCTCGATTGACCGAACGGGGCACCATCGAGATAGCCCCCCTTGCCTACATGCGAGGCCGCACGCTCAACGACGCCTGCGTGATCCTCGACGAAGCCCAGAACACCTCTCCAGAGCAAATGAAGATGTTCCTGACCCGGTTGGGCTTCAATTCCAAGATGGTGATCACCGGGGACGTGACCCAAACCGATCTCCCGGCCCCGAAAGCGTCGGGACTGGAGACCGTTCGCAGGATCCTGGCCGGGATTCCCGGGGTCGCATTTGTAGAGCTGACCAGCCGTGACGTTGTTCGCCATCGCATAGTGGCGGCAATCGTTGACGCCTACGGAAGGTTTGAGGCAGACTCGCGATGAAACGCCTCACCTGGACCCGGATCGCGATCTTCACGTTCACAACGGTGGCCACCTGGGCCATCCTCTCGTTCGGTGGCAGCAGCACCTCTGATCTTGAGGTCGGCCAGCTCGCTTCGCGGGACTATGACGCCAGGTCTCCGGTCTCGGTGGTCAACGTACAAGCCACCCAGCTCGCCCAGGAGGCGGAAGCAGCCCTGGTGGGGCGCGAGTATCGGCCTGCGGAGGAAGCCGAGGTTCAGGCGTTCGAGCTCCTGGCCCTGGTGATCGCTTCGGCCCGGGATGGTGTCGTCGAAGCCACGCTCCCCGCACCAAGTTTTCCTCAGCCCGAGCCGATCGATCCGGGCGGAGAAACGACAACTACCAGCGAGGGCGAGACCTCGACGACCGCCGTGACCCAGCTCATAGCCAGCGGACGGTTGTATGTAGACGGTGATGGAGATGGACAGTTCAATGCCGAGACCGATCGTGGCCTGGCCGGGGTAGATGTGCATGTGTACGACGAGTTCGGTAGGGAGATCGGTCGCAGCGAATCCCAATCGGATGGCACCTGGAGCCTCCAGGTGCCCGATTTCGCCCACTCGGTCGCAATCAACGGTCTCGACCCAGACTTCCCCGCCAGTCTCACGCTCTCGACCGCAAACGATCTCCAGGAGCTTTCGTGTGCCTCTGAGGGGTGCGGAAGCACACCGGTGGGTTACGAGCCTGCCGTGCGGGACCTGGCGATCCAAGTTGCCGAGTTGGAGGCGGAATACCCCACCTTGGATGGCGAGGCCCTGGCCACGTTGGCTTCGTTTGCTACCCAGGATGTGTTCAAAGCTGCGGTCGGGGAGGCGTTGATCCTCGAGCCGATCAACGCGGCCGCCCAGTCCCGTCTGCTCACCGAGTTCGAGCGCCAGATCACCAACGCCGACGACGTGCTTGCAGTCCAGCGCTCGGTGTCGGACCAACCTCCCACGGTGCTGTACGGCGGCGTTCCCGACGAAGGGGCAAAGACAGCTGCGGCCGAACTTGTCAACTACGTCATTACACCCAATTTTGTCTACGACGAGGCTGCCACGCTCGCAGCGCGGGCCGAAGCGGCTGCCGCCGTGCCGCCCGTGGAGACCGACTTCCAACCAAACCAGAACATCGTTCGTGAGGGCGAGCCGCTATCCCAATTTCACATTGACGCTATCGAGGCAACCGGGGCTGCCTCGGGCCGGCCCGGGCAGGGAGCGGGTCTGTTGGCCGTTCTCGCCGTGCTGGTAGGGGCTCTCGGTTTCTACCTTGCCCGATTCCGCCCCGAGTTCTGGACCCGACCGCGGATGGCGGCACTTCTGGGTCTTCTCATCGTTTTGGCCTCGATCGGTGTCCGGCTCACGGTGACCCTCCAGGACTCGGTCCAGGACCCGTCGGCGTGGTATGCCCTGCCCGGAGTGGTTTTTGGACTGATGGCGGCCGTCCTCTTCGATTCACGAATAGCAGTCTTGATGGCGGTGGCGATGGCTGTGTTGGCCGCGACCGCTACCCGCGACCCCGGGGTGGCTACGTACGCCCTGCTCTCCACCATGATTCCGGTGGGGTTTGTTTCGTCCCTCTCTTCGCGTGGTTCCTACCGCCGGGCGGTTCTGGCGTCGGCCGCTACGGTCGCTGGCATCGCGGCGGCGGTGTCATGGTTCTTCCACAGCAATCCCGATCAAGTGCCCTGGGAGACGATGTACCAGGGCGCCGGATGGGCGTTGGGAGTGTCGCTGCTCACGGCGCTGCTTGGCCTGGCCGCCCTTCAATTCTTCGAGTCGGCCTTCGATATCACCACCAGCCTCAGTCTGTTGGAGTTGACCGACCGCAACCACGAAGCCCTGCTTCTGCTTCAGGAGAAGGCCTTCGGCACCTTCAACCACTCGCTCATGGTGGGGACATTGGCCGACGCTGCCGCCCGGGCGGTCGGTGCCAATCCACTGTTGGCCCGTGCGGCCGCCTACTACCACGATCTCGGCAAGACCGAGAACCCCACCTATTTCATCGAGAACCAGTTCGGCGCTGCCAATCCGCATGATGACCTCGACCCCTGGCAGTCGGTCGAGGTGATTCGCAAGCACGTGACCGACGGAGTCGAGTTGGCGCGCAAGTTCAAAATCCCATCCGAGGTAGCCGAGGCGATCGTCACCCATCACGGTGACGGAATCATGCGTTTCTTCTACGAGAAGGCACGTCTGCTGGAAGGCAACGAGGCCGTAACCCCTGATGAGTTTCGCCATGTGGGACACAAACCGCGTTCCGCCGAGACTGCGATCGTCATGCTGGCAGACTCGCTGGAAGCCGCCTGCCGGGCGGTCTTCGCTGAGGAGGAACCAACTCCCCAGGCCATCGAAAAGGTGGTGGCGCGGGTGGTCGACGAGAAGATGAACGATG
>CAYYRT010000348.1:0-4573 GCA_964474055.1 uncultured Acidimicrobiaceae bacterium
GAAGGCCACCACGTCACAGTCTTCGCCTGAAGGACATTGGTTAGGTACAGGAGGATTGGGGTCGAAGGGGAGTGGTCCCGGTTGGAACCAATCGGTCAAGGGCCATTGATGTTTGGTCGTGGCTTGCTGGAGGGCATCGCGCCACCCGTTGGAGAGCCCAGGGCCGTTGGGGGAGTTCCAAATTCGCCAGTCTTGCTCTTTGTTGTGGTTGAACCACAAGATTCCGATCATGTTCGGGTCGGAGGCCGCCCACGAGAAAAGGTCCCGAATCCACTGGTCCCGGCTTGTGGATGGACCGGCAGCAGTCTGAGCAACCATGTAAGGCTTGTCGGGTGCGAAGGTTCGCAACTCGGCTGCCACTCCACCGACCACAGCGTTGACCGATTCGCCGCCCCAGCGATAGGCGGAATAGGCGATCACGTCGACCACTCCCGCCCCCGGGTAGTAGTTGGCAAGAGATCCACATCCAGGAGAAGTCCACCCGTTGGGAGCCCAGGCCCACCGCACCTTGGTTTCATCGAGACCCTCGCTACGGACTATGTCCCGAATCCGAATGTAGGCGTTCTTGAAAGCGGTGGGGTTGCAACCATAGGGGACCCAATTTCCGTTGGCCTCCTGGAGGGGGGCGATGATCAGTGAGCGCCCGCCGCCGTCGTCAACCCACGCTTCCACGCGTTGCGCCCACTGTCGGATGGCGGCGTCTTGATTCCCGGCGGCGATGGAAGCAGCACTGGCATTGACCGAGAGGTTTGCGAAAGGTGTCGCCTGAGCATCCCACGCTTCCTCCAGGAGGTGAGCGACCGCCCCCACCCATTCGCCAGGTTCGTGAAAGGTTCCGACGAAAGTAGCGCGCTTGCCAGCCCATCCGGCCATGTTCACCAGATCGGTCTCGGCCTCCCACTCCGTCGAATACATTCCGGCATACACGGTGCCGGCCCCGGTAAAGGTTGCCGCTACGGCCGGGAGGGGCAACATCACCAATCCCCCCAGACCCGTCAGCAGCGCGGCCAGCACACGCGACAAAAGACGCGTCACAACTGGATTATCGACAAAACGCCGCACAGACTTGAGCCCAGGCGCTTGTGCCCGGGACCCCCTGCTCAGCTTTTCGCTCCTCGTACCATTTCCCCCTCCGGCTCGACCGGCCGGTTGACCATACCAGCCATCCAAAGTCCTGCGGCGAGCCACAGGGAGGGTTCAAAAAGGACGGTTTGGGTCATTGACGGGACCAAAGCCACCAATAAAGCAGTGCCTCCAAGGGTTCCGCCGCCGTTTCGAACGACGGTGATCGCCAGCCCCAAAAACCCGGCAAAACCTATGAGACCGGTTTCCGCCAATAGCTCCAAGACCAGGTTGTGGGGCTCCTGGAGACCCCGGGTGGCCCAGCCAAATCCGAGCCCGATGCCTCGCACCGGGGAATCGAGGAATCGTCCGACGTAGAAGGCCCATACGTCGCGACGGTTGTCCTGGATGATGAAGGCGGGGTCGACGAAGTCCTCTCCACCGGTCAGGTCGAGGAGATAGTTGGTGCGGTAGTTGAGCGAGTAGAGGACATCCCCTCCGAGGTCCTGGGGATCAACGGCGGCGATCCCAGCCAGCAAAACCACTGCCACCCCGATACCGCCCAGGACCACCCGGAGCGCCCGCCGTCCCTGGTCGCGGTCCTCGCGGCGGGCGGCCAGGACCCCAGCTGCTCCGGCCACGATCAATCCGAGCCAGCCGGTGCGGCTGTAGGTCAACACCGACGCCAGGGCCAGGCCACCTATCACCAACGCGTCCACAAGACGTCGCCTGGAACCCAGACCACGGGCGGCTGCCATGACCGTCAGGGCCAGCCAGAGATTGGTCCAGGCGGCGGCATACCCGGGATCCTGATGCCAGTTGGTCACGGTTACGAACCCGGAAATGAGATAGGCCGGGCGGTTTACCCGAAAGATCAGAGGCAGATCATTGAGCCCGAAGACCGCCCAGTGGCCGAAGGTGCCGTTGGAGGCAAGGGCGATGAGGACGCCCGTGATTCCCATCGCCGCGGCCGACCAATAGACCGTTCGCAGCACCAATTCGGTGCGACCTGCGGCGTTTCTGGCGACGACCAGCATCAGCAGCCCGGCCGCGGCCAGGCCAAGCAAGAGGGTGTAGTAGGTAGGTCGGACGCGCGACCCCGGCCAGCTCGCCGCTACCGCCGCCCCGAAGATGAACAGGGCCACCGACACCTGCCGCGACCATGGATAGCTGCGATGTAACACGAGGTCGAGGGCCGCAACTAGAGCGACCAGGATCAACCACGGCTTCCACGACACCCAGGCATCGAAGAAGACGGTGTGGAGTGGCAGGAGGGCTATCAGGGCCACGAACAGGCGGCGATGCCAGCGATGAAGTGAAGTCTCAGCGAGTGTCACAAGAAGGCTGCACGGCGCCTGGCCAGGGTAGTGGCGCTTCCTAGTCTGATCGGAAGTGCCAGTCGATACCCCTGCGGTCACCGTGATGCTTCCGCTTCTCAACGAAGTTGAGAGCATCGACATGTGCCTGGAGTCGCTGACCTCCCAGGACTACTCAGGCCGGATCGAAGTGCTGGTTGCCGAAGGCGGATCCACGGACGGCACCCGGTCGTGCCTGGCGGATTGGGAGCGGAAAATCCCTGATCTGAGGGTGATCGACAATCCCCAACGGCTTCAGTCACATGGCCTCAACTTGATCGCTGAGCACGCCCGCGGCGAGATACTCGTCCGAGCCGATGGCCACACAACCTATGCGGCTGATTACGTGCGCCGCTCGGTGGAGACCTTGCAACGTACCGGGGCAATGGTGGTGGGCGGTTTGATGACGCCAACCGGCACCAACACCTTCACCCGGGCGGTGGCAGCGGCGATGACCTCGCCCTGGACCATTGGTCCTGCCAGGTTTCGACATGCGACGGATGAGACTGAAGCCGACGCGGTTTACCTCGGCGCCATGAGGCGATCCGACTTCCTTGCCATGGGGGGAATTCGAACCTTCCCCACAGGGGTGGCCGAGGATGCCGACTTCTTCTTTCGTCTCGGCAAAGTCGGGGCGAAGGTGGTGCTCGACCCCCTGATCGTTTCGAGCTATCGACCTCGCTCCGATCTGGGGGGCCTCTTCCAGCAGTTCCGACGTTACGGGCAGGGCAAGGCCGAGATGTTCTGGGCCAACGGAGGGTTTCCCTCGTGGCGACCGCTTGCCCCGCTGTTCCTGGTGTTGGCGATCGCCGGAGCGGTGTTGGCCTCGTTCATTCTGGGCAATCCAAAGCCCCTCGGTGTGGTGGTCGGGTCCTGGCTGGTCGTCCTGCTGCTGGTGTCGCTGCCGCACGGTGCGATCGCCCCTGCCGTTGCAGGCGTGGCTGCGCTCATGCAGTTTGGCTATGGCCTTGGTCTGGCCTGGGGGCTCCTCCGCGGACCGGCCGACGTCCGAGAGTTGCGATCATCCCCCGTGCGGGGTGTGGTACCACCCGGTGGCGCGTCGGCTGATCAAAGCGATGGGGATCCATAGAGCTGCCAGGACCGCCAGGGCCGGGTACCAGACCAGCTGGCGGGTTCGGAGCCCCTCGCGCTTCAGGAACAGGACAGGTACGAAAACCTGCAAGCCGGCCGCAACGGCCCAGACCCACCATGGCAACAGCCAGTGCCCTCCCTCGAACGCGGCCACGACCGCCAGGAGTCCTGTCAGCAGTGCGACGAAGCTGCGCCCTGGCTGGATGAGACGCACCACCTGGTCGACCAGAGCCCAAGACCGCTTGGCCGCCGCTTCCTGCAACAACTCGGCGGCGTAGCGTCGAGCGACAGTTCGCTTGCCGGCCATCCAGCGCGCCCGCTGTCGCACCGCCACCGCGGCCGTCGAGGGTTTCTCGTCCGCGACGCGGACGTCGTGGACCCAGTGCACCGGGATCCCAGCGAGGGCCAGTCGAACCCCCAACTCCTGGTCCTCGGTTTGCGTGCCTCCAAAGCCGCCGCCGCGGTCGAGGGCTTCGGCGGTCAAGGCCATGCCAGTGCCGCCGAGGTCCGCCGACCATCCCAGGTTGGAGCGAGCGAGCTGCACCATGCGGTTGCCGGCCCAGTACGACATGGCGCTGGCCCTCGCCACCCACGACTCTCCCGGGTCGGTCGCATCGAGATACGCCTGCAAGACTTGGTGTCCCGCATCGAGTTCGTCGGCGAAACGTCCCAGCAGATCGGGCGGCACCCGGTTGTCGGCATCCAACACCACCAGGGTTTCAGCCGGTTCGAGGGGGTGGTGCTCGAGATACCAGGTGAGCGCCGCCCCTTTGCCAGGTGGACCCTCGGAGCGCTCGGCTACCGCAGCGCCGAGGCCCGCTGCGGTAGCTGCCGTGCTGTCATTGCATCGATCGGCCAGCACCCAGAGGGACACCAGAGAAGCCGGGTAGTCCTGTCTCCCAAGATCCTCGAGGATTTGCCCGATTACCGCAGCTTCATTGTGGGCTGGCACCAAAACACGGAATTTCCTTTCGCGCTTTCCCGGTGGGGCGGGCGCCGGTGCCGTCCAACCAGCAACGGCGGTGGTGAGGTTGTAGATAACGAGCAGAAGGACAAGGGCTTGG
>CAYYRT010000349.1:0-3383 GCA_964474055.1 uncultured Acidimicrobiaceae bacterium
CCTAGGAGGCCCTAGCGAAACGGCTAGCGAAAGGGTTGGTCATGGCGGCCTCCTGTGTCTAGGTTCGCCGGGTCCCTAATCAAGTGACCCCGGCGACTGCGCAAACAGCCCCGGGGTCGTGGCACAAGGAGCCTGAACTCCCCATGCACGACGAGAGTACCCAGCCGGATATGCGGCCGACGATTGCCGACCTGGAGCATCAGTCCGAGCGGGTGGTGTTGATGGTCCTGCTCGACGATCCCGGCCTCTGGCACCTGGACGAGATCAAGCTTCAGGTCCACGACACGAGCCGGCTTGAGATCGAGGACGCCGCGAACCGGCTGCGGACCCACGGCCTCGTCCACCGGATCGAGGACTTCGTGTTCGTTACTCGCGCCGGGCTGCGCGCTCAGCGATACGAGCCTTAGACCGCGCTCG
This sequence comes from uncultured Acidimicrobiaceae bacterium, assembly GCA_964474055.1. Classification (GTDB taxonomy): domain Bacteria; phylum Actinomycetota; class Acidimicrobiia; order Spongiisociales; family ZC4RG35; genus JAICND01. The sequence goes on from CAYYRT010000349.1 coordinate 418, forward strand.
CGCACGCTCCAGCGTGCAAGACAGCTTGGCGAGCATCGTCAAGTCGGCGTGGAGACGGACGCGCTCAACACCACGAACGCGCAGCGGCAACAGCGCCCAATCGTGCTTGAGCCGTCCGAACTCCCGCTCGACCGCGCCACGGCGGCGGTACATCTGCTTCCACCGCTTGCTGTCGCGCGGAACCAGCGTGTGCATCCGGCCCGCCTTGACCCACGTCGAGGCGGGCTTGCACTCGCCGGTCGGACACCGCCACTTCGACGCCTGCCGCTTGTAGTCCGAGCCGGCGAACGTCCACTCGCCATGCGCGCAACGCGGCGGTAGGTGGTCGCCGCGCTTGACCCCGCCCGTCTGGCGAAGCGGGATGATCGGCGCGCAGTCACGCTCCGCGCACTCGGCGTAGACGCGCCCTATGTCATAAGCCTTGTCGGCCGACGCCGACTCAACCGCGAACCCGCGCTCGCGTGCCACGTCGATCAACGGAGCGACGAACATCGACTCGTTCGCTCGCGCCGTCTCGACCGACCACGCGACCGGCAGACCCGTCTTGGTGCACACGGCGGCCTGAAGCTTGTAGCCGTAGAAGCCGCCGCCCTTGCGAGTCGAGACAGCCGAGCGATGGCCCCACGACGCATCGGGGTCCGAGAAGCGCTCGCGCTCCGGCCCGTTCTTCGACGTGTAGCGCTGCCCGTTCGCGTAGGCCGGCATGTCGCTGGCGTCGATAGCAACGTCGTCGCCGTAGCCCTTCAGCTTGGCCTGGAGCGCGTCGGTCACCCGCCCAATGCACTCGTCCAGCATGGCCTGATGGGTGCGCAGCTTCGCCGAGAACCGGTAGGCGGCGTAGACACTCGGCGGGTCGCCCCCGCAGCCCAACGCAACCTGCAACGCCTGATGCTCGGCGACCAGCGCGACGACCCGCGTCCACGTCGGGATCGAGTAGACCGACTTCGCCAATGCCATCCCGACCATCGTCCGGATCGGGTAGCCAGGACGGCCGGTCCAGCGCGTCGCCTCAAGGTCCGCGATCAAGCGGCCGATCTCGGGCGAATCTAAGAGCTGCGACAGCTCGGCGGAAGCCGAGCCGCGTGCTACGTTGGCACTGGCCAAGGAGGTCCAATCTCCTGCGGTCCTGACCCCCGGCTGTTAGCGCAGCGCGGGGGTCAACTTTTCGCTATCTAGAGCGAAAAACTACCGTCTGGATCGGACGGAAAGACGCCTCAGAATGCCCGTTCGGATCAGTCGTCGAAGCGGCGCTGAACGTTCAGAAGCCGGAAGCCCTCGACGCGTGTCGAACCGCTACGGCGGCGACGAGCAACCTGCACCTCCGCGATCACATGGGTGTCCCAAAGGGACCCCTCTTTGATCTGGCGCTTCGCGCCAGGGCTTAGCTCGCCCTTGATCGTGACGCCGGGCTTCCGCCGCCTGCCGAGAACCTGGCTCAAGGAAACATCGGCATCGGTGACGATCTCGAACAGACCCTCGCCGCCGGAGTTGACACCTTGCAACACTCCGACGACCTCAACCGTCTCAAGTGGTAGCTCGGCGTCTGCGTCCAGCTCCTCGGCAATGCGAATCGACTGTTGAGGGGTGACCTTGATGGGCTCTTGGGCCGCGTTGTACACGTCAAGCTCGACATCCGCCTCGCCCAGCGTCGCCACAAGACGCAGTATCGACTCGGCGGAGGTAACACCAAGCGAGCGTGCGGCTCGGGCAGCCTCCTGTGGCTCGTCTTGGGCAAACACCGAGTTGAGAGCCAAGACGGCAAGCGAGGTGTCCGGCAAGCCAATTGCACCGGGGTCCTCGTCACCGACCTCGCGGCGGCGTAGCTCCGCCTCCTTGATCTCGGCGTCCGGCGCGTAGAACACGACCTCAAAGGAGTTCGTGGGGGCAAGGTGTTGGATAAACGGATTCGCCTCGGTGAATACATCTTGCACCGACCGCGCAAGGCGCATCGCGAGTCCCAACACCTCGTGCGCGGGGCCGCCCTCGTCGGAGATGGGGCCACCGCGCAGACTGAACCTGTGCTTTCGCGGCTCATCGTCGGCCAGCATGAGGTCAACCTGACCTGACAGATCCACGTCCTCGTCAATCGCCGCAGCGATCTTGCGTCTACGTGGACGACCACGCCTGCTTGGCTCCGCGAAGTCATCCGCGCCGAGATCCTCCTCGGCGGGGTCGATCACGGCCCCGTCGGGGTCAGCTATGTCGTCGGGAGTCAAGGTATGCGGGCGATGAACGCGACTGCGATCTCGGCAATGACGAGCAGCACTGTAATGGTCACCGCATCCCCGAGGTAGCCCGCATTCCGTCTTCTTCCCGTAATTACGGACTTTTGCTTCGCGATCTCCGCGTCGTAGAGCTTGATCAGAACGTCAGAAACAGGAACGTCCGCATATCGCTCATCGTTCACGTAGCGCAGGATGTCTGCAACAGCGACCGCTTCGACCACCTGCAACTTGTCCCCGCGCAACGCGAGCCAGCCAGTGACGCCGACCCCAACCACAGCGGCGATACCGCACAGCAGCATCAGCCGCTGCTCAGGGCCACTGACCTCGTTCTCGCCGAAGCTGGTGAAGGCCGCCGTCTGCGCGATGGTGAACAGAACCGAGACGAACACAAAGGTCTGTCTGGCTTGGCTTCTCAGCCGCTCTGCGCTCGACCGTTGCTGCGCCAAGACGTCTTGCACCGCGTCCAGGACAAGCTTGGACTCCTCGGCCTCCAGGCCGTCGTCGGGCGGAGGGGGCGGCACCTGACGAAGTCTTCCATGATGCTCCATACCGCTCCCCATATTCGTAGTCTAAGAAGCACAGACGACGACCGTCGTCTTACATCTCCGATACGGCTCTGCGACAGGGCTGTGTCGGTCGGGAGGGGTAGCCGCGACGGATCGGCGGGGTGCCGCACCATCCGTCGCGCTCGCGAACCCGCACCGCTAATAGCGGCGCGGAGTTTCGCTAGACCCTCCTAGC
>CAYYRT010000350.1:0-2863 GCA_964474055.1 uncultured Acidimicrobiaceae bacterium
TCTTGCTCCCCAGGTCCTCGAGCCGGGCTTTTCCTTCGGAGATCAGGATGCGGGCGTGTCTTCGCGAGACACTCGCCGACTCGATCCACGCGGCGGCTTCCTCCACCCGCCCGAGGACATTCTCTCCCTCGGCCAGTGAGACATCTCCTCCTTCCCAGGTGAGGCGGAAGTGGAGACCGCGCCGCGCCGCGGACTTCCGCCGCGGCGCATCGTCGGTCACGACGCCGCAGAACGCGTATCCAAGGCCGTGCACGGTCCTCAGGTATCGGGGATCTCGGGCGGAGTCGCGCAGGGCGCTCCGAAGAATCGTCACGAGGCCGGTGAGACTCGACTCCGAGACGAACGTGCGCGGCCAGAGCCGATCGCGGATCTCCGTCTTGGCCAGCGCCCGCGGACGCTCGGCGACCAGGAGCTCCAGTAGCTGGAGCGCCTTCGGCGAGAGGCGCACCTCCTTGCCGTCGCGCAGCAACTGGCGGCTCTCCAGGTCCAACGAGAAGTCACCGAAGGCGAAAGCCACGGCGGTCTGTGGTGAAACTCTAGGAAAACACTGGGATGGCTTCGAGGACTCTCGGATGGTAGCGGCCTAGTTTCCTGATCGCAAGGAAGTAGCGGTCGCGCCTGGCCAGGCGGCTCGCAGGAAGGAGTCGCCATGAAGTTCCTCGAGATACGCCAGGGGGTCGTTTGCTCCATTTTCCTGATCCTGTCCCTGGGAGCTTCGCGCGAGACGCAGCCGGGTGACGATGGCTTCGCCCTGCGCAGCCGGATGCCACCCGGTGCCCAGCACAAAGCACTTCGACGGGCGGTCATGGGCGCGCGACAGCGGCTGGCCCGGCCCGAGTGTCAGCAGGTGTTCTCCGAATTCAAGGACGCGTCGGGCCGGACGCTGCAGGAGAAGCTCGACGCCCAAAGGCAGACGGCGGCCAGCTACCTCGGTTTGATCGTCTTCGCCGACGGAGCGCGTCTGCGCCATTGCCAGGATCCGAACACGTTTGCCGTGACTGAACCAGGCAGTCGGGTCGTGTACGTTTGCGGGCGCCAGTTCGCTCTCGTGGACGGCAACCGCCCAAGCCAGACCGAGGCGTACCTCATCCATGAGGAGCTGCATTCCCTCGGCCTGGGAGAGAACCCGCCCAGCCCAAAGGAGATCACCGCGCGCGTCCTCGCCCTGTGCCATCCGTGAACGGCGGAGAGCCGGGATGGCTCGGAGGCCGTTCCTCAAGTTCTGGGCGACATTTCAGGATCGTTCTGGATGTGCCGGGATCGCTCGGCAAGGGCAATACTTTGGCTTGTTCATTAGTAATGAACAAGCTAGGTAAATGAACGTGGCGAAAGATACAAGGACGTCATCCTATCTAGGCCATAGCGCCCGATGTCGTCGTGCTTCACGACGTCCATGAAGTAGATTGTGCTCCGGTCAGCAGGGGCACGCGTCAGCCATTCGTGGAGATCAACTGTTCTTCGGCGGACCGAGTCGGTCGAGCAAGCGAGCCAGAGCAGATTCGTCTTCGACCGCTCCTGGCGCCGAGAACACCTCGACCGGCACGCGCCCATCCGGGAAGAAGGTCACAACCCACTTCTCTTCGGGGAGGGCGACTTCCACGCGGATGGCTTCCTGGTGGAAGGCTGAGACGTGGTACGCCGCGCGGCGGTCCTCGAGTTGTCGCAGGAAATTGGCAAGCTTGGGGAAAGCCTCCCTGGGCCGCGGCGCAACCTCCTCTGCCGGCGATTGCAGCCGCGTCTCTTCGCGCACCTCCTCCAGATGCAACCCCTTCGAGGTCAGGATGTCGGCGGCCAGGCACTCCGACTCCCGCAGCAGCCCGAGGAGAAGGTGTTCGGTGTCGATGTGCGACGCGTCCATGCGCTCAGCCTCTTCGCTGGCATGCTGGAGTACCAGCTTCGCCTCCGGCGAGAGCGGCATGTCAACGGACGTCGACATCGGCGCCTGCATCCTCCCCCGAGCTTCGATCTCCCGGCGCACCACCTCGTAGGTAAGCTCGTTTCGCTGGAAGATCTTGCCGGCGATTCCCGCCCCCTCGCGCAACAATCCCAGCAGCAAGTGCTCGGTGTCGATCGACGAGCTGGCGAGGGCCGAGGCGTCGTACCGAGCGAAGAAGATGACCCGGCGGGCTCGATCTGTGTATCGCTCGAACATGGTCGATCGGCTACTCCCTCGGAGAAACGCTCTGGTTCGATGCCCTATCGTCCGTGTGCCGAGTCGTGATCCGGATGCAGCGAAATGATCCGGAGGAAGTCACCATCGCGATATGCGATCGCGCGGATCTTCTCGCTCAGCCTGAGCGAATAACCCGTGGCGCCGTTCGGCGTGCGGATGTGTCGAATCACTTCCCACTCGAAGCCGGTGTGGCGGTACACGGTGTTCCAGTCGAGCTCGAGCAGACGCCGGAGCGAACCGACCACCTGCTTCAGCTCCGAGAGCTCCAGGCGAAAGAGTACCTGCTGGGACTCGGGGCTGTTGAGGTCGAGCTTGACGCGCCTACTTCCGGCGGCCACGCGGCCGGCTCCGGCGCTTCCCTTTCTCCTTCAACAGAGAGTCCGGGTCCGACTCCCGGGGCTCGGTCTGTCCCGCCCACGCCAGCCCTCTCGAAATTCTCGAACGGTCGGGCTCCTCCAGAGTCCAGAGCTGGCTCTCCGGGACCATCGCCACGGCCCTCAGCAAGAGGCTCCCGTCATCGAGGCGCTGCAACTCGAGAGTCTTCCCCGCGTAGCGCTTGCCCAGGGAGATCTGCCCGCTCTTTCCAACCACCTTGATCTCGCCGGTCGATGCAGCGCCCATGGCTCACCTCGGTTCATGCCATCATGCCATCATGCAATCATACCGCATGACGTTGGCCGCAGCAATAGG
>CAYYRT010000351.1:0-8666 GCA_964474055.1 uncultured Acidimicrobiaceae bacterium
GGATGCTGCCTCGTAGCGTGGGTCACGAGCTCCTCCTTGTGGAGTTTGGGAGTTGTGGAAGACCCACAGACTCCCAAGGAGGGCTCACCTACCTCGCGGACCTACACCACTACGGCAGGGACAACGTCTCCGGTCGTCACAGCTAGCGGTATCCATCGCCCAAGGGTGACGTCTCCACCCAAGTGTGGCGCATTGCGCAGCCAGCAATTCGTCCAGGTCATCCGGCTCCTATTCCCACCACACAGTTTCGACTGCGCGAGCAAATCACTTGAGTGGGCGTGTCCCGTGTCAAGCATCTTGCTCAGGTTCAGGGGTAAGTGGGTTTGGGGGTGGGGTGAGGTAGGCCTCGATGGGGCGGGCCCAGTCGATGGCTTCGTGGGGGCGGATGCGGTTGTAGGTGTCGAGGAACGTCACGACGCGGTCGTCGAGGGCGACGACGTCGCTGATCTCATGGCGGTAGAGGTCCTCGTACTTCAGCGCTTCGAGAAGCGTTCGATGACGCCGTTGGTGCCGGGCGATCGGTGCCGGGTGCGGACGTGGGTGAAGTGCGGCCGGCGGGCGAACCACGCCGCGACCGCGGCGGACTTCATGGCCGGGCCGTTGTCGGTCACGACCACGACGGGGTGCAGGACCCAGTCGTCGTCGACGCAGTCGAGGATCAACGGCCTGCCGAGCAGCGTCTCGGCGGCGGCCTCGGCGGTGTTGAGCGCGGCGATCATGTCGCCGGCGGTCGTGGTCGCCGAGACCGGGCAGGCGAAGGCGACCTTGGACACGTAGTCGACCGTTGCTCCGAAGCGCCATGTGCCACCGGCGGTTGTCTCGATCTCGGAGAAGTCGAACTGCCAGACCCGGTTCCGCCGGGCCGGTGGGTCGACGAAGACGGCTCGGCGGGCCTGGGCGAGCTGGCGGCGTTCGGCCTGGTAGTTCACCGGCTGCAGCAGGCCACGGCGGCGCATGGCCCGGGCCACCGAGGCTTGGGAGCCGACGTCGTGGCCATCGGCTCGAGCGAGCGCCCAGACCTTGCGGTGGCCCCACGCCGGCCACGCCTCCGCGTACTTCGCCACGGTCGGCTCGATCCGGTCGACCACAGGTGCCGGCCACCCCGCCGGGTCCCCGGCGCGCCAACGGGCCAGACGGTGGTGGTAGGTGCGGCGCGGCACACCGATCAGCTCCGCGAACCTCGAGACACTGAGCTGGGCGTCGGTGCGGATCATCTCGAGGTCCTCGATGGGGGGAGGTACTCGGCCCCCTTCTGCCAGACCCGCAGCTGCACGTGCGCCTCGCCCAAGGCGGCCTTGAGCTCCTCGTTCTCGGCCTCGAGCTCCAGCTCCCGGCTCGAGCGCCGGGGCCGCGCGCCGGCTTCGAGGCCGGCGCGACCCGACTCGAGGAAGGCGCGCTTCCAGTTCGACACGGTCTGCTCCGACACGCCGACCTTGCGGCCGGCCTGGGCTGCGGACACCTCGCCGCGCAGCACCGAGAGCACCACGCGCATCTTCTCTTCAGGGGACTTCTTCGACGGCCGAGCCATCGCTGCTCCTATCGGTCAGACCCAAACTCGGACCTGAGCAAGGAACGTTGACACGGGACACGCGCTCTCAAGACGATCGGTCACCCACCACTACGCGTCTACGACTGCCGCCACGCCGCAGCGACGACCTGGCTTCGGGCCGGCGTGCCTCTCGGGGAGGTTGCTCGACGTATGGGTCACAGCGTCGAGACCCTGGTGTCGACCTACGTCGGGGCCATAGCCGGCGACGAGCAACTCGCCAACAAGCGCATCGAAGCTGCACTGGGTTGTCAACAGCCCGCCTAGCCACGATCCTTCACGACGAAGCCCGATCTGATGCCTGACCAGCGGTTCGGCCGATCCTGGACATGAGAATCGGCATCGCCCTGACCAGGGAGAACGCCGTCACACGAAAGATCCTGGCTAGCCTGGCGTCAGCCAACGTGCCCTCCTTCAACGGCACCTATGGGACGCCCGAGATCATGTACTCGTTCGCCTCCGCCAAGAAGCCTCGATAGAGCTCGGTCGCCGCACGGTGTGCACCGTCCACAGAGAACTCGACCCCCAGCCAACGCCATACCAGTCCGTTGTCGTCGTCCGTGCCGAGGCTCCAGGTCTGCAGTTGATGCCGCTTGACCTGGGCCGCACGACCCTTCCCCGTCGTGTAGTCATCGAAGTGTTCGGCCACGTTGCGAATGGTGGTCAGCGAGGGAACTGCTCGGTCGAACGCTATGAGTCGATCGAGGACAAGGTCCTGTAGCTCCGCGACTCGAGAGGCGAGGCCCACAGCGCGACGGAGCCTCGTCAGTGCGACGAGAAGAAAGTGAAGGTCGATCTCCTGCCGCCACAGCTCGTCGCCAGGGGAGTCCGGATCGATGAGCGGTCGTACGACTCGGCGGTATTCCACGTGGACCGCGTTGATCCACGTCGTGGCCTCTGACCGCATGCGCTCGATGAGGGCTGGATCTGTGATCGGCCTCCCCTGCGTCTCGGCGAACTCTTGAAGCAGTTCTCGTACGCGCTCAGGTGCGGCCACGCTGGTCATGCTCGCGTTGGCCGCAGCCTGCCACCAGCCACTTCCACCTCGGACGTGATGGGATCGAGGGAATCTGAGCCGCGGATCACACCCTGACCGACCGTCGGCAACGGCGGTGGCGAGTGCCTGGCGGGACGCCATCCATCCGAGGAGCCTCAGGGTGGCGGAGCGGGGGGTGCGACAATGACCCAGTCATAGAGCGGATCGTTGCTGCCCCAGTTCGAAAAGTCCCTCTGCGCCGACTTGAGCGCACTGGTTATCGATTCGGTGACGGGAGCGCGCGACATCCATCGGATGAGGTTGTCCGTCGTTCTCCAGCTGTGGAGCAGTAGGTCAACCAGAAGCATCTGAGCCATCGCCGAGTCCGAGTTTCCGAGGAGAGGAATCGCTTTAGGAACGGGGTGCCCACCCTGCTCGCAGTGGTGGCGGTAGTCGGAAGTGGAGAAGCGCCCGTCACTGAGGTCTCGCAGCCGGGCTGGAGTAAAGAACTCCATCCGATCCTTGTGGGTGCTGTTCAGCCAGTCCGCGGCTTCGCGTTTCTCGTAGGCGAACGCCCAGCTGAGATACTCGACCTCGACAACTTGGCGGAGCAATGCCGCGCCGGCGTAGTGGTTGGTGCCGGACAAGAGAGTGGCTGACGCATCGAGCAGATCGGCTGCGATCTGCGCCAATGCTCCAACGCCGATCTGAGCATCATTGCCGTTCCCGCGCCGAGACGTACCTGACACCCGACCGTCGCCGAAGATGTGGCCGACCAAGTGCAGCGAACGGCCAGCGTTTCTCAGGCTCAAGGCCGCCGTCGTGGCCGCCTTCAGGCGGAGAATGGCAAGGTCGGGGTCGATCGCATGATCTCGGAGCACTTCACGCTCGATGTCTTGACCGTCCATGGCCTCGAAGGTAGCGAATGGTCACCCAAGACGTCGTGGTGTCGTCGAGATGACATCTCGTCGCTGCTGTCGGTCTGGATTGTCCCGAATCATCGGTCCGGTGAGGGGTACTCGGGTTCGTCGACGTCGAGATGCCGAGTGAATGTAGTGAGGATCGAGTCGCTGCGATTCGCTTAGCGCCGAGGATGTTTCATCCCCTTCCGTGCTTCGATGTTCTTGAACGGTCCGCCGGTCATCTTCGTCGCCAGATAGTTGCCGAACTGGTCAAACTTGTCCCAGAGTCCCGTGGCATCGTTGAACACCTGGTACCGGTTGCGCACCATGCCCCTCCAGCCGCCGCTGCCCTTCGTCGCCACCGCAAACCTCCCCATTCAGCTGTGTTCCGTACGACGATACGCCAACGAGTGTGAGGCCTCTTCGGAGCTGCGCTGTACCTACTCGGCGTCCGGGCCGTATGCCGGCACATCCTTGAGGCATGCCGAGCGTCAGATCGGCGTCACGTCGCGAATGTCGCCAACGGTTTGCTGGCGCAGCATTGCTGGCGGTGGCGAGGAGGGCGCCGATCACTTCCTACCCTCACGGCGCCTCCGCGGTGTGGTCGCCGCTGGCCCAGCGCGAGTGCCCTTCCTCGGCCAGGCGGTCATCGATCATCCGTCGGCGTCGTAAAGGACCCATCTCGATGGTCAGGGCGACTCCTTCCTCGAGGATCTGCAAGCCGCGGGCGTGGACGCCCAGGACCTCGTCGGGATGCAGGAGGATGGGGTCGTCGCCCTCTTCAAGACGAGGAGTTAGTTCAAGGGCGATGAGGCTGTCCGTCCGTCCGCTGATGGCGCAGTGGTAGCCCTCACGGATCACCACCAGCTTGAGCGCCCAGGGACGGTGTTGCCGGTCCCACATCTCCATCGTGGATCGTTCTTCGGACCGGACCATCTCGTCCGGCAGCCCATCGAGGAACCGGTCGGCGAGTTCGTCGTCGTCCAGCAACTCGACGGTCCAGCCGTGGAGCGGGTCGTCCGGGCCCGCAGCGACCCGCCGGGCCGCCTCCTCTCGATAGAAGGTTCGGGCCAGCCACCGGTCGGCGCCGGCCACCTCGACCAAGAGGTGGGCGGCAGGGTGCTCTGCTGGGCTTCCACCCCGGTCCATGTAGGCGCGGAGCGTTTCGTGCCACGCGGGGTGGCTCGTAGGGTCTGTCATCGTCGGGACCTCCAGGGGTTCCGTCCAGGCCCCGGGGCGGTCCATCGCCGCCGGGGCCACCATCACTCGTGCGAAGGAACCTCCTTTCGGAGTCGCCAATCGGCGGGGAAGAGGAGTCGTCCCTCCAGGTCGGGCAGCGGGAAGAGCACCCTCGCCTCGACGTGGAGCGCGACAGCAAGGGCGAGCTTGTGTCGATCGGGTGGACACACCTCGCCGTGCTCCATCTTGGAGATGCTCTGCTGGGTCAGACGGACCATCTCGGCGAGCTGCGCCTGGGTCAGCCGACGCTCGCGTCGGGCGAGGAGCAAGATCTCGCCCCACAGGTGCAGGGGCACTTCAAGCGCCCTCGACACCTCCACACGTCCTAGGTGTGCGGATCTAGAGTCATCCATCGTCGGGCCCTCTCACACAGGGTTCGGCCACGGCCCCGGGCAGTTGGCGCTGCGCCGGGGCCACTCAGATGTCCTTGGTACTCCTTGGATGGTTCACTAGTCAAGGGAAAGTGTCGGCGACGTGGCGATCTAGCGTGCGCGGCATGGGTCGCCGGGTCGATGTCGATGATCTGGTGACCGCAGTCCAGATCGCGGAGCGCCTCGGCTTGGCCTACGCCGAGACCGTCTACAACTGGATCAATCGCTACCCGGACTTCCCGAGCCCTGTGTGGACCGACGGTCGATCCAGGTTGTGGCTGTGGCCCGAGGTGGCAGCGTGGGCCCGCGCCACGGGCCGCCTCGACGGCTGAACCCCGATGTCGGTCCTGCTACCTGGGCGCCGGGGAGGGGCGGGACTCCTCGCTGGTTCTTCAGGGACTCCCCAGCGCGTCTGTGTCCGTCGTACCGGGCTCCCCTTGTGGACACGGTCGCCTCTGTCGGCGTCAAGGGTCGCTGCGAGCCTCCGCTGCGCTCCGGGTCTCGCTCGGCCTGCGGCCGTCCCTTGACGCCGCTGGGCGACCATGCCGGCTGGCACTCATGCCAGCAAGGCGGAGCCTTGCTGGCCGGGATGGCGCAGCGCGCCGAGGAGGACAGGAGGCGGGACGGCAGGAGAGCCCCGGCGGCCCGGGCGGCCCGAGCGTGGGCGCAGGAGCAGGGCAGGGGACAGGGACCGGGCGGCACTGGCGCGGAGGACGCCGAGGGGTCGGAGTCGGGTGGCCCGGGCTGGGGCAAGGACTGGGCGGGAGTAGGCCGTCGGCCCCGGGGGCCGACGGGCTCACACACTATGCACGGCGAGGTGCGGGGACTGCGTTCGACGCCCATCGGGCGCGCATCGCGGCATTGTTGTGTCATGCCCCGGATTCCTTCATCGCTGCAGCCCCTTCTTGGTTCAGATTCAAAGCAGGTCGGAGCCGAAGATCTCGAACGACTGATTGGTGTTGAGGAAGGTCAGTTCGTTGAGTTCAAGGAAGTGATTGCTTTCACCGAGCGGGCGGCGCGCAGGGAACTTGCTATCGACGTCGCAGCCCTTGCAAATGGGGGTGGCGGTTTGTTGATCATCGGAGCAACTGAGGATGGGGAGGGTCGCTGCACGGGGCTGTCTGGGCTTGTCCCCGACCCCGCCGTCGACACCGCCCTCAGGGTCGAACAGATCCTCGGAGACCTCGTCCAGCCTCCGCTCCCACATTCAGTGGAGAAGGTGAGCGTGGCCAGTGACCGCGACGTCATATTCATCACCATCGAGGGGGGACCCCTTCGCCCCCACGCGGTCATGGATGGTTCGTCCAAGCTGAGCTATCCGGTCCGGCGAGGGAGGCACAAGGACTTCCTCACCGAGGCCGAGGTCGCCAACAGGTACGCCCAACGGTTTCAATCTGCAGACCATCGAGCAGCTCAGCTCACAGAGCTCCACGATGAGATGGTGAGCCGCCTCAACTGCGACATTGTTGGCTGGCTTGTGATGACCCTATGGCCGTCGTCGCCAGGCAGCCTTCCGCTCCGGGCCGAGGACCAGCGCAGTATCCCTGAAGCCATGCGCAAGATCCGGTCAATGGACCCGTACTCGAGTGACGTCTACCTCAGCGGCCGCATCGACTACCGGGCGGTGCGGATCTACGACGATCGCGAGTACCCGACTCGGCTGGGCATTCTCACTGAGGGCGGCGCGGGTTCGATGGCGATGGGCCAGCTCACGAAGACCAGCAACGACGAGGGCGCGGGGCGCATGGGAGGGTCCGCTGCCTACTACACCGCCAAGGTCACCGAGGCCCTGCTTCGGCTTACCCTGCATGCGCAGATGCGAGGTGCCACCGGCACCGCAGAGGTCGCAGCGCAACTCGTCGCCGCCAACGGATGCCAGGTCGCGGTCCACCCCGGGAACCGCCGTCCCGACGACCTCAGGCATCTGGGCCAGGAGCTCGTGCGTTTCGGATCGCAGCGGCGCTCGGTCCGCACCATCGACATCAGTGTCATGCCGGACTCGGTCGAGGCCATCCTCGACGCTGTCCACGCGATCGCCTCCGATCTCATCAGCGAGTTCGAGACCCTCGACGTCGGCCTCATCAACGAGGACGGAACGGTCAACGAGGACGTCGCTCGGCACTACCCAGGGTTCCACTCGTGGAGCCAACAAGGGGACCTCGTCTGACGCGCCTGTCAGGTGTCGCTGGCGAGGATCGCCTCCACGATGAGGGCGGTCTTGGGCGAGAGGCGCTGCCGGCCGTAGGCGGCTTCGACGACGTCGAGCGCGTCGTCGGCCTGCGTGATCCCTGCGAGGTCGAGCAGCAGGGCGATGTCGTCGGCGTCGCGCTCGATCCGGGCGGCCAGGAGCTTCATGGCGAGCAGGTACCGAGGGCCGGCCACGTAGACCCGCAGGGCCGGATGGTCGATGGTCAGGCGACGGTCATCGTCCTCGCCGTGGAGGAATCCCTTCATGGCGTCGTTGAGCCAGTCCTCCCGGAGGCCGTGGCGTTCGGCTACCCGGCGGGCCGATGCGGAGATCCTGCTCTTGGGCTCGAAGACGGCATCGACATCACGGGTGGCCTCGCGGGCGTCGTAGCCGAGGGCCATCGCGGCGCCGCCGACGAGGAACAGCTCGCCGGACTCGCCGGTTTGGGCCAACTCGTCGCCCAACTCAACGAGCAGAGCGCGAATCTCTTCGGCGGAGAGCAGCCGGTCCGGTGGTGTGGCCACGGCTCAGACGCTCATCAGGGAGGCCCGATCGACGTACACGCCGTGACGGGCGAACTCCGGTGGGGTCTCAGCCCTGACGATGGCGTGGAGGCGTTCGTGCGGTGACACGACCCATCCCGGCGCCGGCACCCGCCAGCGAGCAGCACCGGTCCAACGGGGAGCCGCGATCCCCGCTGCTGAGCAGACCCAATCCACCGCCGCCGCGACCACCGCGTTCCACCGACGGTCGCCCGTCGAGAGCGGCTCCTGGTCGACGGCGTGGAGGAGGTCCTCGACCGACATGGCGCGGGCATCGTCGATGAACTGGACGACCTCGCGAAAGGTCGTAGTCGTCGGTTCGGGTCGGTCGAGACGCTCCCGGATGCAGTCGGCAAGATCGGCGGCATATCCCCGGGGCCCCGCCGTCCGAACGTCCAGATCGGCACCTACCACCCGTGCATAGCGCTCCAACGTCGAGAGCCGTGGGTCGCGACCCCCTGCCTCCAGCCGTGCGATCACCGGCTGGCTCGTGCCCAGACGCTCGGCCACATCGGCCTGCGTCAACCCCCGCTCGCGCCGGAGCCCGACCAGCTGCTCCACGACCGAGGACATACCGGCACTATAGCCAAAAGATTATGAGGCGACCGACTTCTGCCACCTTCAGCAGGCGCACCACATCAAGCTTCTGGTCCGCCAACCAAGTGTTACTTGGATGACTCCATGCGGGCGGCCCGGGGGTCGTACGAGGCGACTCGGGCTTCGTCGATCCACCTGTCGATCTCCAGCGGATCGAAGCGGACGAGATGGCCCCACTTGATTGTGAGGATCACCGGCGCAGCTCACCCGTTGCGCTGGGCTGCGGGTCGGTGATTGCGAGTGTGACCCGCCACTTGATTGGCTTCGTGCCCTTCGTTCGACTTGTCCGCTCGTGATCGCCGGCC
>CAYYRT010000352.1:0-13313 GCA_964474055.1 uncultured Acidimicrobiaceae bacterium
GTTGGAAGAGCAAGGAAGTCTGGAAGGTCGCGGCAGTGGGGTTCCTGGTCGGGATCGCGTACGCGCTGCGTGTGTTGATTCCGGCCGGGGGGAATCCATCGATCTTTCTCGCACTCGGACAAGACAGCCCGCGCCAGACCGAGTACGCCTCGAATCTGTTGGGTCCTGTAGTGGTGCGGGACGCCCTGGGCCACGACGGCAAGTTCTTCTTTGCCCAGGCCAACGACCCGCTTTATCTCGAACCCGGCGTGCACGCCGCTTACATCGACAGGCCTGTCTACCGCGGCCAGCGAATGTTGTTTCCCCTGCTGGCAGGGGGTTTCGGCCTCTTCCCACCGCGGGTAGTGGTGTGGGCGATGCTCGGTCTCAATCTGCTCGCCTTAGGAGTTGCGACAGGGCTGGGGGCGGGCCTTGCCCAGCTGTGGGGTGCGAGCCACTGGGTAGGGCTGGCCGTCCCCCTCAATCTCGGCCTGCTCAGCGAACTCGACATTGGCGGCGCCGGTGTTCTGGCGATGCTGATGTTGCTGGGGGCAGTGCTGGCGTTGGAGCGCCAGGTGCCTGGGAGACAGTTGGCGTTGACAACCGCGACAGTGCTGCTCTGCCTGGCCGCGCTCTCGCGGGAGGTCACGTTGCTCTTCGCCGCTGGGTTAGTCGTGGTCCTGTGGCTCCGAGGTGGCAGGATCCATTGGCCCCTACTGATGTTTCCGGTTTTGCTGGTCGGCGGATGGCGGCTCTACCTGCTGACCCGACTTGCCAGCTTGGAGCCCGGTGATCCCAGCAGGGAGTTGGGGGCTCCATTCGTAGGAATCTGGGAGGCGTTCGGCTACTGGTCGAGTGAACCGATCGACCTCGCAATTGCATTGGTTCTGGTGTCGGTCTTGGTGATGTTTGCGACCCGGGCCTTGCGCACCCGCAATCTCCTCGCCTGGGGAGCGCTGCCCACTGTTGCCCTGGCAACGATCCTCTCGGTTTTGGTTTGGCGCGAACCATACGACCTGGCCCGGGCGGTCACTCCGGTGCTCACCGCCTACCCGTTTTTGCTGTTTCTTCCGGTCGTGAAAACCGACCTCTAGAGGCGGAAGAGAACAAGCGTTCGACTAGTCTGGGGGGACTACAGTCGTGTAGTTAGGGCATGTCGAGCGACACACTTCTCATACGCGGGGCACGCGAACACAACCTCAAAAACATCACCCTCGAGTTGCCTCGGGGCAAGCTGATCGTTTTTACGGGGCTGTCCGGATCTGGCAAGTCTTCGCTTGCCTTCGACACCATCTATGCGGAGGGTCAGCGGCGCTACGTCGAGTCGCTCTCGGCGTATGCCCGCCAGTTTCTCGGCCAGATGGACAAGCCGGATGTTGACTTCATCGAAGGACTGTCACCGGCGATTTCGATCGATCAGAAGACGGCCTCCCGCAACCCCCGGTCGACCGTTGGAACCGTCACCGAGATTCACGACTATCTCCGGCTCTTGTATGCCCGGATTGGGATCCCGCACTGCCCCAACGATGGGACCCCGGTCAGCCGCCAGACACCTCAGCAGATAGTCGACCGAATCCTGGAACTGCCCGACGGCACCCGCTTCTCCGTGCTGGCCCCGGTAGTGAGGGGCCGCAAAGGGGAATACGAGACTCTGCTCAAAGACCTGGCATCGCAGGGGTTTGCCCGGGCCAAGGTCGACGGGGAGGTGCGAGAACTCACCGAAGACATTCGCCTCGATCGATACTTCCAGCATTCGATCGAGGTGGTGGTTGATCGCCTTGTTCTGAAGACTGGCATGGAACAACGGCTCACGGAGTCGCTGGAAACGGCCCTTCGCCTGGCCGATGGCGTGGCCGAGATCGAGGTTGTTGACGGGCCGACACTTGTCTTCAGCCAGCACCTGGCCTGTCCCATCTGCGGCCTTTCTTTCGAGGAACTTCAGCCGCGCAACTTCTCCTTCAACAGTCCCTATGGCGCTTGCACGGAGTGTTCTGGCATCGGTACCCGATATCAGGTGGACCCTGACCTGGTTGTGTCTGACCCAGATCGGTCGTTACGGGAGGGAGCTATCGCTCCCTGGTCGTCGGCCACCGCCGACTATCACAAGCGACTCCTTGAGGGCCTTGCGGAGAAGATGGGGTTCTCCACCGAGATTCCGTTTGCCAAGTTGCCCAAGAAGATCCGGGAGACGCTCCTGTACGGGCTGCCCGGTAGCAAGGTCACCGTGACCTATAGGAACCGTTACGGCCGGACCCGTCAGTACCAAGCGGAATACGAAGGGGCTATCCCTTTTCTCAACCGACGCCACGAGGCGGCCGAGTCGGACTCGGCGCGGGAGTGGTACCAGGAGTTCATGCGGGAGGTTCCCTGCACGGCATGCGGTGGGGCCAGGCTCAACCCGATATCCCGATCGGTTTTGATCAGCGGCAAGAACATCCATGAGTTCTCGGCCATGGCGGTCGGGGAGTTGTCCGCGTCAATCGATGCTTGGCAGCTCACCGAGCGCGAGAACCAGATCGCTGTCCGGGTACTCAAGGAGATCAAGGCTCGACTCCGCTTCCTGGTCGACGTCGGCCTCGACTACCTCACCCTGGCCAGGTCGGCGGCGACACTGGCCGGAGGCGAAGCGCAACGCATCAGACTGGCCACCCAGATCGGATCCGGTCTGGTGGGGGTTCTTTACATACTCGACGAACCTTCGATCGGGTTGCACCAGCGGGACAACCAGAAACTGATCGAGACCCTGATCCGTCTGCGAGACATGGGCAATTCGTTGATCGTTGTGGAACATGACGAAGACACGATTCGGGTCGCCGACCACATCGTCGACATCGGTCCGGGGGCAGGTGAACATGGTGGCTACATAGTTGCTCAGGGTTCCCTTGCCGACATCTGCGCCGAACCGACCTCCTTGACAGGCGATTACCTAGCTCGGCGGCGACGTATCGAGTTGCCGTTGATCCGCCGACCTCGGAACGGGAAGGCCATCACGGTGGTGGGGGCAACGGAGCACAATCTAAAGAGTCTCACCGTCGAGTTCCCCCTTGGAGTCTTCACCTGCGTCACGGGTGTCTCCGGCTCAGGCAAATCGACGCTGGTTCAGGACATCCTCTTTGAGGCGCTCCAATCGAAGCTCCATCGCTCCCGGGTGGTCCCGGGAGGACACAAGCGGATTAATGGCATCCAGAACATCGACAAAGTCATCAACATCGACCAGTCGCCGATCGGTCGCACTCCCCGGAGCAACCCCGCCACCTACACCGGAGTGTTCGACCACATCCGCGGCCTATTCGCGGCAGGACCCGAAGCTAGAGCCCGCGGCTACCTGCCAGGTCGTTTCTCGTTCAACGTCAAGGGTGGCCGATGTGAGGCCTGTGCGGGTGACGGCACCATCCGAATTGAGATGCACTTCCTTCCCGACGTGTACGTGCCGTGTGAGGTTTGTCGTGGGGCCCGGTACAACCGGGAGACGTTGGAGATCCTATGGAAGGGCCACTCCATCGCAGAAGTGCTCGCCATGTCGGTGGAGGAGGCCCTGTCGGTGTTCGGCAACCAACCCAAGATCGTCCGGGTCCTCCAGACTTTGTTTGACGTTGGTCTGGGCTATATCCGTCTTGGGCAGGCGGCAACCACTCTGTCCGGTGGGGAGGCACAACGGATCAAGCTCTCATCGGAGTTGGGTCGGCGATCCACCGGCCGTACTTTCTACATCCTCGATGAACCGACCACAGGTCTGCACTTCGAGGATATGAGAAAGTTGCTGCAAGTTCTCCAGCGTTTGGTCGACGCCGGCAACACAGTTGTCGTCATCGAGCACAACCTCGACGTCATCAAGTCTGCGGACTGGATCATCGACCTCGGTCCAGAGGGAGGCGGCGGCGGCGGCCGAATCGTGGCTCAAGGCACCCCCGAAGAGGTTGCCGAGATTCCCGAGAGCTACACGGGCAAGTACCTGCGGGAGGTTTTGGGCTGACTCAGTACCGATAAGGGTTGGCCACGCCAAAGGCTTGCAGCCCCACGGCGATGACCACCCCGGCCGCAAAAACGACCTTGCGGAACCTCGATTCGCTCACCCAATCTCGATACGACAGGAACAGCAAAGGTGCCCAGGCGACGAGCGCTTCCAGCGGATACCGATAGCCGAAATATCGATCGCCGCCGGCGTAGTCCTGCACGTAATACTGCAGACAGAAGTAGGCCGCTCCGCCAATGGCCGCTGCCTTGACCCATGGCTCGGCGTTATGCCACGCGGCGAGGAGCCCGGGGATGAGCACCAAGAGGAAAGGCGAGATCGTTAGCAGTCCGCGGGTCGGGTGGGCAAGGGCGGCTGCAAGATTGGTCAACCATTCAATCACGTCGCGGCCGGGGCCACGAGCCGACACTTCCGCTGCAAATCCGCCGAAAACTGACCAGCTTCCGAAGACAAAACGGTTGTAAATCAGGAGACATAAGACACCGGCCAGCGGCCCCAGGACCTGCGGGAGATGAGGCATCCGTCGTCCCTTGAACGCTTTGTATCCCTCGATCGCGGCTGGGATGACCACTGACTGTGGTCGCGTGAGGATGGCTGGGATCCAGGCCGCCCCGGCCCGCCACGACGGCAAAGGTGTGGTCCAAAGCACCCCGAGTGCCACCCACAACATGGTGGGACCATGTCGCCAGAGCGCCTGCGAGCTGACCGCCCAGCAGCCCGTCGCAAAGGCCAGCGCCAACGCTCCTCCCAAAGCCAACCGCGGTTCCGCTAGGCGACTCAACGAGAGGAGAGTGACCCCGCAGGCGGCGGCGGTGGCAAGTGCTGCCACCAGGGCGCCCGGCCAGATGGGTGGGACCGGGTAGGTGACCGGGTCGCCCGTGGGCCCGAGCACAGATGCACTTCGGATCGGCTTGTTGAAGAGTGCGTATAGCGGTGCGGCGTGGAGTACCACGCCCGGGGGTGCCACGGTCACCGGTCCGATCGCACCCTGCACCACTCTGATTACACCGGGCGGTGCCTCCGGTGAAAGAAAGGACGCATACTCCTCAATGACGAGGCTTCCTCGAGAGCCAAGCGACCACGCCGCCACCGTGTAGGTGAAGGGGTCGTTGGTCCACGAGGCCTTAGGGGCGGTGGCGAAGTAGATGCCGGTGAGCCCGAGCGTGAGAATCAAGCCTTGTAGGATTGGGGACCGAACCACAGAATCACGCATGGTGGGGAACCTATTCGTTGGTTCATTCAACCAGACCGGTACGATCGGGCAACCCCCGGGACCCCGGGGTCTTCAGGACTTGTAGCGTTCCGCCGATGTAGTCGGAGATCGAGAAATTGCACGAACCCAATCGCGAATCCGCTCGCCGCGCTGGCTTGAAACAGTTCCCGGAGTTTGAAGGCAAGCACCTGGTTGTCCTCGGTGGTGCGGGCTTTCTCGGTTCGCACATGTGCTCCTTGTTGACGTCGTCGGGTGCGAAGGTGACATGTATCGACAACCTGATCACCGGCGACGCCGGCAACGTCAGCCACCTCTTCGGGAATCCCGATTTTCGACTGCTGGATCACGACGTCACTGACTACCTGCACGTGCAGGGTGAGGTCGACTACGTACTCAACTTCGCATCGCCGGCCTCGCCGGTCGACTATCTCAAGTGGCCGATCCACACGCTCAAGGTGGGCGCACTCGGGACTCACAAAGGACTCGGTCTGGCGTTAGCCAAGGAAGCTGTGTTCTTTTTGGCTTCCACCTCGGAGGTCTACGGCGACCCACTGGTCAACCCCCAACCAGAGTCCTACTGGGGCAATGTCAACCCGGTCGGTCCTCGGGGTGTCTATGACGAAGCCAAGAGATTTGCCGAAGCGCTAACTCTGGCCTATCAACGCCAGCACGGTTTGCCGGTGCGGATCGCTCGCATCTTCAACACTTTCGGCCCCCGTATGCGTGCCAACGATGGCCGAGCCATTCCGGCTTTCTTCACGGCCGCCCTCTCGAATCGTCCGCTACCCATCCACGGTGACGGGTCGCAAACGAGGTCACTCTGCTACGTCGACGATCTCATTGAGGGCATCCTTCGTTTGTTGCTTGTCGAGCATCCGGATCCCGTCAACCTTGGCAACCCCGAGGAGGTCACGATGCTCGAACTGGCCGAGATGGTTCAGGATGTGACGGGCAACCATCCGGGTGTCGAGTACATGCCTCGCCCGGTGGACGACCCCTCAGTGCGAAGGCCCGACACAGCGATAGCCGCCGAGCTGCTTGGATGGAAACCGCAGGTCTCGTTGCGGGAGGGACTCGAGAAAACACTTCCCTGGTTCCGCGACATGGGCCAATAGGCGCCCGCAGCCATGGACACGATCTCGTCACCGGAGCAGGTCGAGGCTGGCGATGTCTCAGTGCCACCGGGATCTCGACTGCGAGAGCAGATTGCGTTGGCCTTCACCGTTCTCAGCCTTGCCGCGGTTACAGCCGTCCACCTTCCGTGGCTTCCTTTGGAGGTTCAGGCGGTCGGCCACTCGTTCACCAATCTTGTTGGTCAGGAACACCGTTGGAACATGTTCTCAGCCGATCCTCGGGGGACATCGGTGGACTTGTGGGCCGACATTGAATACACAGACGGCTCGACCAATCGTTGGTCCATTGATCGAGGAGTGTTCGGCGGCGATTTTCGTTTCTATCGCATCGTCAAGTGGGTCGAGTCGGCGGTACTGGAGCCGGATGAACGGAACGACCAGTTCGCCCGATGGCTGGTGAGCACTTCTCCGAAGCCCGTTGCTCACGTCGTTGTGTACGGCCTGCAGCATCCCCCCGGCCCGCCCGGCCAGGCCCGGCCTGCACCGGAAGTGGTCGTGCTGGTTGACCATGTCGTTGCCGATGGCGAACAGGGAACCGACAGCAGTGGCTGATGCCGTCATGAGACGTCTGAGGGAGTTCTTTTTCCGGTACGACCACGCTACCCCGCTTGCCTTGTTGAGGATTGCTGTTGGCGCCCTAACGATCGTTTGGGCGCTGACCTTGGTCCTTGACGTGGACCCTTTGCTCACCTGGCTTCGAGCCAGCTCTGATGGTGATATCGGCTGGTGGCAACCGTGGCCCGGAGCCGCCGGCTCGGCTGTGGTGGCAATGGCCTGGTGCCTGTTGGTCGCATCGATCCTGCTGACCATTGGCCTGTGGACCACGCTTGCCGGGTGGCTGGTCTTTTTCCTGACTCTTGCTCTCCAGCGTTACAACCCTGCCGCCTTCAACGGCGGCGATTTCATCCTGCGAGGCGTGTTGATACTGGGTTTGGCCCTCTCTCCGGCAGGGTCCTATTTGTCCGTTGACGCGGCGAGGAGGAAGAACGGCCCTGTCAGCAGTGCGCCTTTGGTGAGCCAGGGAGCAATTCGTTTCATCCAGCTGCATATTTCGCTTGGCTACCTGCTGACGGTGATCCTGAAGCTCCGGGGGTCGACCTGGCTGGGTGGGACCGCCATTTGGTACGCACTTGGGCTCGAGGACCTCGGCAGGTTTGACGTGCCCGCCTGGATTGCGGCACCGCCGGTCGGGGCATTGCTCTCCTGGTCGACGCTCCTGATCGAGCTGGGGGTCGGCGTGGGGGTCTGGCTCCGACGATTTCGGCCATGGGTGCTTCTGGCTGGGATCGGTTTGCACCTGGGAATTGCTTTGGTCTACGAGATCGGGTTCTTCTCCTATGTGATGATCGTTTCGTACCTTGCCTTCCTACCCCCCCGGTCGACCCTCCGCGACTACCTTCCCGCCCGCTGGCGGCTGCGGTCGCGGCTGGTCCGGCACGGGGTGTCGGGGCCGAAGCCGGCGTGAACGATGACCTTTGGGCGAGCCTCGGTGGATGGTGGACTGAAGAGCTGATCTCCGACCCTGCGTACAGCGAGGAGGTCGAGCCCCTTTTGTTGGATTTGCTGAGTCCCCAGCCTGGCGATACCTACCTGGACATCGGTTGTGGGGAAGGAAGGATGCTCGAGGTCCTTAGGTCGTTGGGCAGCCAGGCGGTCGGGTGCGATTTCAACCCTTCGCTGCTGAAAGCTGCCCGGACCAAGGGACCTGTCGTTCGAACGCGGCTGCCATCTCTGGGCTGGGCGGCTGTGTCCGCTTTTGATGGAGCTCTAGTCAGTCTGGTGCTTGAACACCTGTCCGACGACAGGGGCCTATTCACCGAACTCGCAGCGGCAGTTCGCCCCGGCGGGACACTGGTATTGGTCATCAACCATCCCATATGGACAGCACCCGATTCGAGTCCGATCGAGGACCCTTCGGGGGAGACGTTGTGGCGTCCGGGGGTTTACTTCGGTCGAGGGCACTCCGACGAACCGGCCGGCCGACAAATCGTGCGCTTCTATCACCGGACCATGGCCGATCTGCTCAACGGCGCCTCCGACTCGGGGTGGGACCTCCAATGCCTTGAGGAACGCGGGATTAGCCCGGCCGCGGTGGAAAGGTATCCCGAGTACGCCGGACAAGAGCACATTCCCCGTCTGCTGGGTGCAAAGTGGCGTCGCCGGACCTGACTTCGACGGAGTTCCGAATCTTCATGCGGCTTTGGGGTATCGCCCTCTGTGCCCATGTCGTAGGCAACTGGGCCCAGCCCGACCTGCCCCAACCGGTCGGCTGGGCCAATTTGGCGGTAGGTGTGTGCGGGGTGCTGCTGGTCCTACGCCCGGCTCGGCAGCTGCTCCTGGCCGCGAGTGCGCTCGTGGTCATATCGGTCATCCTCGAGATGCCGGTTACGGGGAATCACTGGCTGGTTGCTGGTTTGGTGTCCGCCACGATCTTGGCCGGGGGAGGCCGACCCGAGCAGATCTTTCCGCCAGCTCGCCTGGTCCTCCTCGTGTTCTATGGGTTTGCCGCCTTCGCCAAGCTCAACAGCGGGTTCTTCGACCCGTCAGCGAGTTGTGCGGTGTTCTACTCGAACCAGTTGCTCGACGGCTTTGGTCTTGGGCCGTTGGCCCATGGTTCGCCGGGGGCCGTTGCGGCCATCTGGGTCACGGTCCTCATCGAACTCTCGGTACCCGCGCTGTTGATCTGGCGACGAACCCGTGGGCTAGGGGTCATCGTCGGGACCGTATTCCATACCCTGATCTCCTTTGACCTCAACCAGCACTTCTATGACTTCACCGCTGTCTTGCTGCCACTGTTCTTCCTCTTCGCTCCGCCGGCCATGGTGGAGCGGGCTGATCGATCGTGGGCTGCAATACCGTCCAGGACACGTCGACTGGTGGCGTTGGGTTTCCTTGTGATCGGTGTTGGAATGGTGGTGGCGGCGGCCTTGCCCCCGCGGCCCGCCACGGCTGCCCTCGTCACCGCCGTTCCGTTCGTACTGTGGATCCCTTTTGGCACCTGGTGGGCGGTAGTGCTGGTCCGGGCGCTGGCACCTGGCGAATCCCTGAGCTGGTCACTGAGACCTTTGGCCGCGTTGTTAGTGGTTGTCACTTTCGTCAATGGCCTGACCCCCTATACCGAGATCAAGACGGCCTATGGCTTCAACATGTACGCCAATCTTCTGACCGCCGGGGGAGAGTCGAATCACTTCCTGGTGAGAGGGACGGTGCCGTTGCGAGACGGATACACGGCTCCAATCGAGATCCTGGATTCTTCGGACGCAGGGTTGTTGGTCTATCGGGACTCCGGCTACCTGATCGCCTACCCACAATTCCGCCAGTACCTCTTGGCTCGACCTGATGTCGGTGTCGAATACCGGCGCGGTGAAGCGACGTACCACGTGGCTCGGGCTGGCAACGAACCCTCATTGGTCGCTCCCACCCCGTGGTGGTGGCGCTACTTTCCGTTGAGGGCGATCGACACCCAGCGGCCTCCTCGGTGCCAGGACGTCTTCCTGGGAGCTCTATGAGGCCCCGTCAACGTGCAGCCGCTGGAACGGATTGAGTCCAAGCAAACCTACCCTTTTGACGCGATGCTCCGTCCAGCCTCTGCCGAGATCCCCGACGAACCCGGGGCCTACATGTTCAAGGACATTCAAGGCCGGGTGGTCTATGTGGGGAAGGCCCTCTCGCTTCGTAAGCGCGTATCCAACTATTTCGCCAGGGAACTATCGGAGAGGACGCGAGCGATGGTCGAATCGGCGGACTCCGTCGAATGGATCGTCACTGACACAGAGGTTGCCGCCTTGATGCTCGAGTTCTCCCTCATCAAGCGACACCGACCAAGGTTCAACATCCGGCTTCGCGACGACAAATCCTTCCCCTATTTGGCGATCACCAGCGGCGACGACTGGCCTCGCGCCCGGGTGATGAGGGGGGCCAAGCGAAAGGGGGTCGACTATTTCGGTCCCTATGCCCACGCCTATGCGATCCGCTCCACGCTTGACCTCCTGCTCCGCACCTTCCCGATTCGAACCTGCACCGATGCCCTCTTCCGCCGTCAGCAGGCCCAGGGCCGACCGTGTCTGCTGTATCACATCGAAAAGTGCTCTGGCCCTTGTATCGCAGCAGTTGAAAGAGACGAGTACCTGTCTCATGTGGAGGGACTGGCCGCCTTCCTTCGGGGCGACACCGAACAAGTGACCCGAAAGCTGCACGGGACAATGGTGGCTGCGTCCGGGCGACAGGAGTACGAACTCGCTGCCCGCTATCGGGACCGGCTGCGCGATGTCGAAAAGGCGCTTGAGCGCCAGGAGGTGGTCACCGATCGGCGGGAGGACTTCGACCTAATTGCGCTGCACGGTGACGAACTCGAAGCCGCACTCCAGGTTCTTCACGTTCGCAGAGGGCGGGTGGTTGGACGACTGGGAACCGTGGTGGAACGGGTTGAGGATGTCGACGAGCCGGAGCTGTTCGCCAATTTGATCCGGGAAATCTACGGCGAGGAGATGCCACCCAAAGAGGTCCTGGTCGCCCAAATGCCATCCGATCCTGAGCTCTGGGAGAGCTGGCTGACCGAGCGTCGGGGAGCAAGGGTCTCGCTGCGAGTACCTCAACGCGGGGCAAAGCGTCGGTTAATGGAAACCGCGACGGTCAACGCCCGCGAGGCGTTCGGGCGCCACCGGCTTCGTCGCCAGGCCGATCACAATGCCCGGGCGAAGGCTCTGCGAAGCCTCCAGGAGTCGCTCGGGATGGTCAACGCTCCGTTGCGGGTGGAAGCCTTCGACATCTCCACCCTTCAAGGCACCAACACCGTGGCTTCGATGGTTGTGCTCGAAGATGGACTGCCCCGTCGCTCGGAATACCGCCGGTTCAAGATCAAGTCGGTGGAAGGCCAGGACGACTTTGCTTCGATGGAGGAGACCCTACGGCGACGATTCACCGCCTATTTGCGGGATCAAAGGAAGGGAGAGCAACAGGGCCGCTTCTCCTACCCTCCCTCGCTGGTGTTGATCGATGGGGGAGCGGGCCAACTCGGCAGGGCCGTCAAAGTTCTCAGCGAGCTGGGTCTCGACATACCGGTGGTCGGTCTGGCCAAACGGATGGAGGAGATCTACCTCCCTGGTCGAGCCGAACCGTTGCGTTTGCCTCGCGATGCTGAGGCGCTCTATTTGCTTCAACAAGTCCGAGATGAAGCCCATCGGTTTGCCATTACCTATCACCGCAATTTGCGGTCCAAACGAATGGTCGACTCGGTCTTGGACGAAGTCGAGGGGGTCGGCCCGACCCGGAAGAAGAACCTGCTGCGCCGGTTTGGTTCGCTCAAGCGGATTCGTGAAGCTACCGAAGACCAACTGGCCGAAACCCTTCCTGAAGGGGTCGCGGCCGATCTGTACACGGCACTTCATCGCGAGTGAGGTTATGAAGCGGAACTGGGGGTGGGTTGGCGTGGTGGCCGCGGCAGCAATGGCGGCTCCAATGACCATCATGGTCAGCCAGTCTGCGTTTCGACCCGACCCTCTGAAGATCGGAACGATCGCGACAATCCAACTGCTGGTCGGCGTCGTGGCAGTCCTCACCGCTCAGAGGCTGGGTGCATCCACCCGGATGGCGGCGATCATCACTTCAGGAACGCTGCTATTTGTAACGATGGGGGGGGTGGCAGTCAACGGACCACCGCTGGTCGTGGCGATCCTGGCCGTCGCGGCGTGGGCGGCCGGTCTGCTGCTCGTGCTGCATTGGTCCCGGCGCGACCCTTTCTGGTCCTGGCTCAGTTCGACCGCCTGGATCGCGGTCTTCCTACTGGTTGGGTGGGTGCTGATCGGCCTACCCCCCTCACAGCCAACGCTTCCTGAGCGGGCCGCTTCCGGCTTCCATGAAGACAGTTTCTATTTGATAATCGTCGACGGCTACCCGGGGTCGACCACCCAGATTCCCGAGCTCGAGGCACCGCTGGCCGGGTTCGGCGAGGAGTTGACAGCGCTCCAGCTCACTGAATTCCCCGACGCGTTGGCCAACTACAACTTCACCCATGCGGCGTTGCCCACTGCACTGTCGCTGGAGAACAGCCTCGACTTAAGAGTCGTTGACCTGGCCCTCATCTTCGACCGGATCCGTGGTTTCAACGAAACTGTCAACCTGCTTCGTCAGAGTGGCTATCGGTACGTGCATATCGAGAGTGGCTGGTCAGGGTCGGGGTGCGGTCCCAGCGTCGATCTGTGTTACCAGGGCCTCTTTCTCGATTCAGTCGTCGAGGACCTGGCTGACCTCTCGGTGCTGGCTGGCGGATTTCACGAGTCGAGTTTCACCCTCGGTGCCGTGCACGCCCTTGACCAGCTGTCGCGCCACATTGCGAGTGACGATGGTGGCGACTTTGTCTTCGCTCATATCCTGCTGCCCCATCCTCCGGTGCAGCTCGCTCAAGATTGTTCCCGATATGTCGACCCCGTGCTCGACGTCATGACCCTCAACCGACCGGGCTCTGACCCCGCACATCTGGCGAGGATCAAAGCGGCATACATAGGGCAAGTTCAGTGTGTCAACGCGAAGCTGCTGGAACTGATCGGGCAGATGAATCCGAGCTGGTCGGTGGTGATCACGGGAGATCATGGGACCGACTTTGGAGGTCAGATCCTCAAACCAGCCGAGCTGTGGAGTCGGGCGGAGATCGAGGAGCGTTTTTCCATCTTCCATACCTCGCGGTTACCGCAGTCTTGTGCTCAGTCCACCGAGCGGGATCTTGTCAATCTCATGAGGCGCGCTGTGGCGTGTGTGTCCGGGGTGGTGCTCGACCCGGTTGCACCTCACTTCGAGATCGTTCCGTACTATGGGTTTCGCCATCTGGGTAGCAGAGTTCTTAACCCTGAGGAACTGGATTTCTGAGCCGTATACGCCAATGCCTGACCCATCCGACACCGCCCAAATCGAGATCCGCCCCCATGTCCTGGTCGTCACCGGGATGTCGGGAGCGGGCCGCTCCACCACCGCCAAGGTCCTCGAGGATCTCGGCTACACCGTCATCGACAACCTGCCGCCC
>CAYYRT010000353.1:0-4713 GCA_964474055.1 uncultured Acidimicrobiaceae bacterium
CATGCTGAGAACCGCGAAGGTCGTCGATTCTGCGGGGAGTGCGGCCTTTCGTTCGCCTCCACGTGTGCGTCGTGCGGCTTCCTGAACGAGGGCAGTGAGAAGTTCTGCGGTGGCTGCGGTAGATCACTCACGTCCGCGCCCGCGGTCGCAGAGCCGAAGTTCGGCTCGCCGCAATCGTATACCCCCAAGCACCTGGCCGAGAAAATCCTCACTTCCAAGGCTGCCCTGGAAGGCGAGCGCAAGCAGGTGACCGTCCTCTTCGTGGACGTGTCGGGATTCACGTCGCTCTCCGAGCGGCTGGATCCCGAGGAAGTCCACGGCCTCATGAGCCGGGCTTTCGAGCTCATGCTGGCCGAGGTGCACCAGAACGAGGGCACGGTCAATCAGTTTCTGGGCGACGGCATCATGGCGCTGTTCGGCGCCCCCATCGCACATGAGGACCATGCCCGCCGGGCCGTGCGCGCCGCACTCGGCATCGAGCGCGCGCTCGCGGGGTTCCAGCAGGAGCTCACCTCGCGCGGCATCACGTTCCGGGCGCGTCAAGGATTGAACACGGGGCTCGTCGTGGTGGGCAGCATCGGCGGGGACCTCCGCATGGACTACACCGCGGTGGGCGATACCACGAATGTCGCGGCGCGGCTCCAGCAGGTCGGCGAGCCGGGGCGGGTGACGATCTCCGAGGCCACGTACCGGCTGGTCCACGGCTACTTCGAGACGCGCCGGATCGGCGACATTCACCTCAAGGGCAAGGCCGAGCCGGTGAGCGCGTGGGAGATCGTCGGCGAGCACGAGACGCGCACCCGGCTCGAGGTGGAGTCGGAGCGCGGTCTGACCCCGTTCGTGGGCCGCAAGCGTGAGCTGAGCTTGCTTCTCGACTCATTCGAGCGGGCTCGCGGCGGTCACGGCCAGGCGGTCTTCCTCGTCGGCGACGCCGGCATCGGGAAATCGCGGCTCCTCCTCGAGCTCCGCCGTCGCGTGAGCGATCACGCGACGTGGCAGGAAGGACATTGCCTGTCCTTCGGCGGCGCGATGGCCTTCCATCCTCTCATCGATCTGGTGCGGCGCCGGTTCGGCATCGAGGAGACGGATGACGAGGCAGCCATCGGCGCCAGGATCGAGCGTGGGGTGAGGGAGACGGGAGAAGATCCCGCGCCCATCGTCCCGTATCTCCGCGCGCTCCTGTCGGTGGATCCGGGCGACGGCGAAGTGCGGGCGATGAGCCCGGCCCAGCGGCGCGGCGAGACCTTCGAGGCCGTGCGGCGGCTCCTCGTCCGGGCCGCCGAGCGGCAGCCGCAGGTGCTCGTGATCGAGGACCTCCACTGGATCGACAGCGAGAGCGAGCGGTTTCTGTCGATCTTGATCGACAGCATCCCCACTCTGCGAGTGATGCTGGTCTTCACCTTCCGGCCGGGTTACCCGAATCCGTTCGGCGAGCGCAGCTATTTCACTCGGGTGCTGCCCGCCGCCCTCTCCGCGGACGAGAGCGCGCGCATGGCCACCGCGGTTCTCGCCGCCGACGATCTTCCCGAGGCGCTGCGGTCGGTGATCAGCGCCAAGGCCGAGGGCAACCCCTTCTACGTCGAGGAGCTGGTCAAGTCGCTGGAGGAGAGCGGCGTCCTGCGGCGGGACGGGGGGCACCTGGTCCTCACCCGCCCCCTCACCGCGCTTGCGGTGCCTGGGTCGATCCACGACATCATCGCCGCCCGCATCGACCGCCTCGCCGAGGCCCCCAAGCGAACGCTGCAGCTCGCCGCCGTGATCGGGCGTGAGTTCACGCGCCGCCTGGTGGATCGCCTCGCCGAAGTCCGGGAGCGCAGCGCCGAGCTCCTCCGCGAGCTGACCGCGCTCGAGCTCATCGTCGAGCGCCACCTGTACCCCGAGCTCGCGTACATGTTCAAGCACGCCTTGACCCAGGACGTCGCCTACGAATCGCTGCTCGTGCAGCGCCGGCGCGACCTCCACGGGCTGGTCGGCCGTGCCATCGAGGAGCTCTACGCGGACCGGCTCCCCGAGCACTACGAGATGCTGGCGCATCACTTCTCGAGAGCCGAGGACTGGCCGCGCGCGCTGGACTATCTGCTGAAGGCCGCGGAGAAGGCCACGCGGGCCTTCGGGTTACGCCAGGCGCTGGCCCTCCATGGCGACGCGCTCGTCGCGGCCCAGCGGCTCGAGGAGGGTGCTCCCGCGGGCGTGCTCGCTGCCATCCATCGCGCGCGCGCCGACCTCTTCTTCGCGCTCGGAGAGTTCGGCCGGTCCCGGGAGGAGAGCGAGACTCTGGTCGAGCTGTCTCGACGGAGCCACGACAAGCCCGCGGAGGCGGGCGCGCTCGTGCAGCTGGCGTCGGCGCTGCAGTGGAGCGAAGACTTTCCCGCCGCGCACGCCCGCGCGCGCGAGGCCATCGAGATCGCGGAGTCGGTGGGCGCTCCGGGCCCGCTCGGCGGTGGGCTCTTCATCCGCGCCTATCTCAACTCCGTGAACGGCCGGCTCGACGTCACCGAGGACGATTTGCGCCGCGTGCTCGAGCTGGAGGAGCGCCAGGGGAAGCGAGACCCCGGCCGTCAAGGCCTCGCCATGCACGTCCGTTCGCTGGTCCGTGGCTGGCAGGGCCAGTATCGCGACAGCCTGGCGCTGGGCACCGAGGGGGTGCGGCTGGGCCGCGAGCATCGACTGGTCGTCCCCCTCATCCGGGGGCTCTGGAATCAGGGAATCGCCTGGCACGAGCTGGGTGAAGAGGACCGCGCGCTGGCTGCGCTCGAGGAGGGGCTCGCGCTGGCCGAGAAGATCGGCGATGACGCGATGGGCCCGCGCTTCCGGAATACGCTCGGATTCTTACGCATAGACTGCGGTGACTTCGAGAGCGGTGTCGCGCTGTCGGAACGGGCCTACGAGGAGACGAATAGCTCATCGCGCGCCGGGCACGGCACGGGGGCGGAACGGCGCGCCTTCATCCGCAACAACGAGGCGGATGCCTTCATGGCCCGAGGAGATCTCGCCGCCGCCGCTCAGGCGCTCGACGAATCGCTTCACATCGTCCAGCATCCCCCGCCGTCCCGGTGGATGACGTGGCGCTACGGCACGCATTGCCATGCGAGCCTGGGCCAGCTCGCCTTGCTGCGCGGTGACGCCGAGGCCGCGCGGCGCCGGGCCGAGCAGAGCCTGGAGATGGCGACCGCGGCGGGTTCGCGCAAGTACGAGTGCTGGGGCTGGCGGCTCAAGGGAGAGAGCGCGACCGCGCGCCGGGCGTGGCCGGAGGCCGAGGACGCCTTGCGCCGCGCGCTGTCGATCGCGCTCGCCATCGAGCATCCGCGCCACACCTGGCTGAGCCACCTCGCCCTGGCGCGTCTCCACGAGGCGTGCGGCCGGGCGGAGGACGCGCGGGCGGCCTATGGCGCGGCGTGGCACATCATCAAAGGCCTGCGCGATCGCACCCAGGATCCCGGACTCCGGCGGGGGTTCGAGTCCGCGCCGCTCGCGCGGGAGATCGCGGAGTGGCTGCGGCGCTAGCTCAGCGACGTTGCGCGGCGAGGTGCTCGAGCAGCAGCCGCGTCACCGCCGCCGGTGCCTGGTCGGTCACGAAGTGGCCCGCGCCCGGCGGTCCGGTCCGGCTCGGAGCCAGCACATCAGAATCGCGCCTGGCGAGAGGTTAGCAGGTGAGAACGTGAAGTGCAGTAGAGAAGATGTGCTTATTGCGTTGGCCTGGCCTCGAAGCGGGGGAACTGCTCGCGGGAAATCGGAGGCCGAATCAGCGCAGACGGCGCTGCAAGGTGAGCAGACGAAGCGATTCGAGCACCGCGTCTGTCGTCTCCCTCCTTGGCGATGGTGACCCCGGTGTAGGGTCAGCAACCAATCAAGTGTCGTTGCCCCAAAATCAAATTTGGGACCGCGTCGCGCGACTCTCGCGCACCGTCGAGTCAGGGAAGCCGACCGTACTCACGGTCGGTGCACCTCCACCGCTTTGGCTATCTGCTTGAAGTAACGGGAGTAGGCAGGTCCTGACCCCAATCCAACAGCCTCATCGGTGTGCGCTTCGAGTTCGCCGATGATTGCTGAAGTCCCCTATCGGGCCAGGTTCCGGGGGGCTCCCAGTGAGGGCACTCCCTACCGAGTAAGTACACAGGCCCCTTGGGAGAAAATTCGGGGCGCGTCATGCTGGGAGGGACCGACGCTGAGCCCAGGGAGGAGTCCCCCATGATCCTGACGAGGATCGCGTTCGTTGTCCTGCTCGCCGGCTGTGCCAGCGGAGGCCGCCCGACACCGGACGCCGTGTTCCGGCACCCCACCACGGCGGATGTGCAGTGGTGCGACAAGGGGAGCGTCGCAGCGACGGTGGTGCTCGGGCCCATGATGGGCGCGGCCCAAGGCGCCGACTACGGGGGCTGCAAGACCAACTGGGAGACCAAGGGTTACGTCCGGCTGGACTCGACGGCGAAGCTCTCACCGCCGGACCAGCAGCGCTACGAGGCTGAGCTGGAGCGTATGGCCAAGGAGAGAGCGGATTCGATCCGTCCCAGGTAGGCCCTGCCTCGCCGGTCATCCTGGGAGAAACCGACTCGACACCCAGCGGAGGACTCCCATGGGAAGAGCGATCGTACTGATTGCGATGCTCATGCTGAGCGGCTGTGGCACGGCCCAGCTGGCGCTCATGACGAGCGGTCCGCCTGTCGCGTTGCTCACGACCGCCGACGGAACGGAACTCGTGGCCGGCGCCTGCGA
>CAYYRT010000354.1:0-14765 GCA_964474055.1 uncultured Acidimicrobiaceae bacterium
AGGCACGTTGCAGGGGGACGGCCGCAGAACGGCTCCGACGGCTCGTAGGTTCAGGATCCAGCCGCCTGTGACAGATCGGATCGGGAACCGATGATCCGGACGTTCGCACGAGATGCCCTCGTCTACGGAGCAGCGACCGTCCTCACGCGGGCGACCTCGCTCATCGTCGTTCCCATCTACACGCGCTTCCTGAGCCCCGCCGACTACGGCGTCATCGACCTGCTGACGATTGCCGGCAACCTGATCTTGCTGACGGTGGCGCTCGAGATATCGCAGGCCGTCGCGCGATTCCTGCCTGAGAGTCATGACGCGGACAAGGTGGCCGTGGCGTCCACTGCGTTAGTGTTCGCCGTCGGCGCATACACCCTCTTCGGCATCGTAGGCCTCCTGGCCGCGCCAGAGATCAACCTGCTGTTTCTCGACGGAGCGGCCAGCGAGCTCACCGTTCGGCTGGCGGTAGTCGGCACATGCCTGAACGGCATATTCCAGCTGACCTCGGGGGTGCTGAGATTTCAGCTACGTGCGTCGCAGTTCGCGATCGCCAGCCTCAGCTCGTCGCTCATCGCGATCGTCGTGGGCGTCGTTCTGGTGGCCGTCGCCGACGCCGGGGTCGACGGCTTCTTCGTGGGACAGATTCTCGGGGGGAGCGTCGGCGTGGCCATGACCCTGACCTTCTCGCGCAATCTCTATCGGCCGACCTTCCACGCGGCGCGCCTCAGATCGATGCTTCGATTCTCGACACCTCTCGTTCCATCATCCATCGGCGTCTTTGTCTTCCTCTTCGTGGATCGCCTTGCCATCAGCCAGCTCATGTCGATTGCGGACGTGGGGGTGTTCGGCGTCGGCTACCGCCTCGCCTCGGCCGTGACGCTTCTCTCCTTTGGAGCCCAGATGGCGGTGACTCCCCTGGTGTACGCGCGGCACGCGGAAGCCGACACGCCGATCGCACTCGAGAGGATCTTCAGGTACTACGTCGGCGGCGCGGCGATGCTGGGGCTGGGGCTGTCGCTCTTCGCGCCTGAAATCCTCCGTCTGCTGACGACGCCGAGCTACTACGGTGCCGCCGCCGTGGTCCCGCTATTGGTGGCCGCATTGATCCTGGCGA
The DNA here is from genome assembly GCA_964474055.1 of uncultured Acidimicrobiaceae bacterium. GTDB lineage: Bacteria > Actinomycetota > Acidimicrobiia > Spongiisociales > ZC4RG35 > JAICND01. The sequence continues at coordinate 1,106 of CAYYRT010000354.1, forward strand.
ACCTTTACGTGTTCATGCCGGGCCTTGGGATCGCAAAGCGCACCTCCGTCTTTGCCATCATCAACCTATCCGGAGGCCTGCTGAACGTGGCGCTGAACCTGCTGTTGATCCCGCTGATGGGCATTGGGGGGGCTGCATTCGCCACCCTCATCAGTGCGGGCGGCATCTTCAGCGCGTATGCCGTGGCGAGCCAGAAGCTCTACCCCGTGCCGCATCGGTGGCTTCGCCTGGCATCGGCGGTCGTTGCGGTCTCCATCGTGTACGCGGTGGTCAGCCAGTTCGACTTCGATCTCGTCCCGGGGATCGCGCTCAAGGTGGGTGGGATGCTGGTGGCCCTGGTCGCAATCGCCCGGTTGGGCCTGCTCCAACGGGACTCACAGGTTGCGGTCGATCCTGTATCGGGTGGCCCGCGACGCTGAGTCCTGCCTTCTGCGTGGGGCGGTCCGAGGTGGCAGCGGGTTCTGGATGCTAGAGTCCGAGGCCAGAGGGACGGGAGTCGCGGTCCGAACCGCTGGGCCATTTCAAGGAGCTGCCTTGCGAGTGTTCATTGGCCTGACCGAGGTCGCCGGCTACTTCGGCAGTCTCGCGCAGGGCCTTCGCGAGATCGGGATCGAGACCACCTTTGTGGACCTCTATGCCCACCCGTTCAACTACGACCAGAGCGACGGCGGCAGGCAGCGTCTGGTCGACCTCTATCGGCTTTTTGGGAGGCGCCGCTCAGCGGTGCCAGTGAGCCGCAGCCTTTCGACCGTGTGGTGGGCGTACCTTCAGAAGGTATGCGTGCTCGGAATCCTGCTAAAGGCGGTGCTGACGTGCGATGCCTTCATCTTCTCGTCCGACACCACGTTCCTCCGGTACCTGGAGCTGCCGATCCTGAGGCTCCTGCGCAAGCGCCTGATCTTCGTGTTCACTGGCAGCGACCACCGCCCCCCGTACCTGAACGGGGGGTCTATCGGATCGCTCGACGATCTGAGCATCGCGGGGTACGGCGAGCAGGCCCGCCAGGTCAAGGCGAAGGTGCTGAAGATTGAGCGACTGGCCCACGTGAGCGTGGGCCACCACCTTTCCGCGCACTTTCATGAGCGACCCTTCGTCCCTTTCCTGCTCCTCGGCTTTCCATTCGCGAGCGAATGGGGCCCGCAGCGGGCCGGTGGGGACAGCACATCTGGCGCCGTCCGTATCGTTCATGCGCCTTCCAGGCCCCGGCAGAAGGGTACGGCCGAGATCCGTGAGGCCATCGCGGCGCTCCGTGCCAGGGGCCGTGCCATCGAGTTCGTCGAGCTGATCGGACAGCCGAACAGGGTCGTCCTCGACGAGCTCTCCCGCTGTGACTTCGTCATCGACGAGCTCTACTCGGACACCCGCATGGCCGGATTGGCCACCGAGGCCGCCTTTCTCGGCAAGCCGGCCGTGGTGGGTGGCTACGCGCGTGACCAGGAGCTGGCAATCGCCGACGTGCTCCCGGCGAGCGAGCTTCCCCCGGTGCAGTCCTGCCACCCCGACCGGCTCGAACAGGCGATCGAGCAACTGATCGCCGACGTGCCATATCGGCTCGAGCTCGGCGAGCGCGCCAGGCAGTTCGTCACCACCCACTGGACGCCGAGAAAGGTGGCCGAGCGCTACGTGGCCTTGATAAGGGACGAGATCCCAGACGCGTGGATGTTCGATCCCCGTCAGATTCGCTACTTGTCGGGCACCGGCATGCCGGAGTCCGTCGCGCGTGCGGGCGTCCGGCGCATCGTCGAGATGCTCGGTATCGACGCTCTGCGCCTGCATGACAAGCCGGAGCTGGAGTGCGCGTTCCTCGCTTTCGCAGATGGCGAAGGCACGTGACCGCGGGAGACTCCCCTCGAAACGGTCACGTTGCCGCCGTCGCGCCGATGAGCGAGTCCGCGTTACTCCGATGGCGCGGTCCTCGCGGGCTCCTGCTCGGCGACGTGCTGTTCGCGGTTGCCTGCGTGGTAGCGGTCGGCCTGCTCCTCTACATGAATCGATACTCGACCTTCTATCACGACGAATGGTCGTTCATCCTCGACCGGCGCGCGTGGACGCTCGAGGCATTCATGCGTCCCCACAACGAGCATTGGGCCCTGATGCCCGCCATCGTCTACAAGGTGCTCTTCGCGACGATCGGCCTGCACAGCTACCTGCCGTATCTCCTCGTGCTGATGGCGACCCACGTGGCGGCGTCGTCCGCCGTCTATGCGTTGTTGCGCCATCACAACGGCCAGATGCCAGCCCTCGCGGCCGGGACGTTGATGCTCTTCCTCGGCACGGGTGCCGACAACCTGTTCTGGGCATTTCAGATGGGGTTTGTCGGGGCTGCCGCTGCGGGCGCGTGGGCGATCGTGCTGCTCGTCACCCGATCGTCGCTCCGAGCGGAGATCGGCGCTGCCGTCCTGCTCGTGGTGGCGGTGGCAACTCAGGGCACCGCACTGTTCTTCCTGGCCGCAACCGCCGTCATGCTGGCCTTAGACCCTGCGCGCTGGCGGCGCCTGTGGGTTGTCGTTCCCGCGACGGTCGCGTTCGGAATCTGGTATCTGGCGTTCGGCTCGTCGGCGATTGCCGCCCATCGGGACCCGTTCACGCTTGCCGGGCTGCAACAGGTTCCCACCTACGTGGTAACTGGAGCCTCCTACGCGATCGGGAGGCTCACGGGCTGGGGCGAACAGGTGGGGCTGGTTCTCTTCGTCGGGCTGGGCTTCGCCACCGCGATGCACATCAGCGGATGGCGGCCGCTCCGTCCTGCCGCCGTGGCCGGCTTCGCCGGCCTGATCGCGCAGTTCGCGCTTACGGGCACGGTACGGGCCCAGCTGGGAATTACGCAGGCGACCTCGTCGCGATACGTGTATGTCGCCGCGATACTGATCCTGATCGCCACCTCCGGCTGGATCGGCTCGCGCTTCGCCGAGCTACGCTTCCGCCCACTCGCCGTGCTCGCGGCAGTCCTCGTCCTTGCGCTGGGGGCCAATCTGTCCGTCCTACCAGAGGGACGCGACGCATACCGGCTGCGCGCCGACGCGACGAGAGCATCCATCATGGTCATCGATCGCTACGGCGGCTCGCCGGCCGTCCCGGAGGAGGCCAACCTGTTTCCCGTGCCAGCCAAGCACTGGCTGGACGAGATCGAGGCTCAGCTCGGCCTGCCGCTCGCAGACGCCCTGTTGCCCGATGCGCCCCAGCCACACCCATCGATCGTGGACGCCCAGCTCTACCAACTCGTCACGAACGCCTTCGCCACGACGACCGCGGAGGAGATGCCGCCGACGGTGATGGACGCTGAGGTGGCGACGTCGACCGATGTGACGGTCACGGTGGCGGCGCAGTGCATCGAGCTATCAGTGGTGGGTCCCGAGCCGCAGGTCGTCCTGCGCGTGCCGGGTGGCATCGCGCTCGCAATCGAGCGGGAGCAGTTTGGCGAGGCGCTCGGCTACCTCGCCCTCAACGCGCCGCCGGCCGGGGCCAGCAGCAAGACGTTCCCCGTTGCGCCGGGAACCGTGCAGTTGATCAGCATTCCCGACATCGGTGAAACGCGTCCGTGGACCGTCCGTTTCGACCCGCCGGCGGATGGGGTGGTAACTCGTGTCTGCGTGGTCGCCGGGTCGGACCCCTGATGGTCAGCGACCGCCGTGGGCCAGGACCGCCGGCAGGGTCTTGGCCAGGATCTTGAGGTCCAGCCAGAACGACCAGCCGTCGATGTAGATCAGGTCACGCTCGACCCATCGGTCGAAGTCGGCCTCGTGACGCGCCTCGACCTGCCACAGGCCGGTGATGCCGGGCTTCATGCTCAGCCGGCGGCGGTGCCAGATGTCGTACTCCAGCACTTCGGCCGGCAGCGGCGGGCGCGGCCCGACCAGGCTCATCGATCCAGTCAGCACATTCCAGAACTGGGGGAGCTCGTCGATCGAGGTCTTGCGCAGCCATCGTCCGAGTGGCGTGACGCGAGGGTCGTTGGTGGCCTTGAACGCGACGCGATCCCGCTCGTTGAGGTGGCGGACGGCGTCGAGCTGCTCCTCGGCGTCGGGAATCATGGTGCGGAACTTGTAGATCGTGAACGGGCGACCGTGGAAGCCGACGCGCTCCTGTCGGAACAGGACCGGTGAGCCGTCGCGCAGCCGGATCGCGATCGCGGCGATCAGCATGATCGGGCTGAGCACGACCAGCCCGACGCCGGCACCCACGATGTCCAGGATGCGCTTCGCGACGAGACCGGCTTCCCGGTGCCCGTCATGGACGAGCGAACGCACGACGAAGCCGTCGAATTCCTCGTGGAGGGCACTCGGCAGGATCTCCACGACCGGGTCGACGGGGATCCTGACCGTCTTGCCCTCGTCGGCGGCGAGGCCGGTGATCGGCTCCAGGTAGCGAACGGCCGCGGGCGGCAGGCACACCGCGACCTCGTCGACGACCTGCGAGTGGAGGATCTCCTCGAAATGCTCCACCGACCCCAGGATCGGCCGGGTCACGAGGTGCTCGGTCTCGCCGGGCGCCGAGAGGTGACCGATGATCTGGATCCCCAGGCCGGGGTGGCTCTCCACGCGATCGGCGAAGTCCTGCGCCAGCTTTCCGGTGCCGGCCACGAGCATGAACCGCGGGTCGTGACCGCGTTCTCGAAGGTTCTCGAACGCGTACCTCAGCAGCACCCGACCGGCCAGGGTGACGGTGGGCTGGGCGATGAACAGGATCGCCAGGAACAGGCGGCTGACGTCCTCCTGCTTGAGGATGAAGAGCGTCGACAGGGTGATCGCGAGCACGAGGAGCGTGGTGCGCGCGATGTCACGCGTCTCGGTCCACAGCCGCCATCGGACGCTGAGGCGGTACATGCCCATGAGCCACAGCGTCACGATCCATGTCACGGCGAACAGGAGGGCGGCCACCCGGATGTCGACCCCGGCCTCGCGCCACAGCACCGTCGGGTCTCCGTCGCGGAAGCGCACCACGGAGACGCCGAGGAACACGAGATATGCGCTCACGCCGTCGCCGATCATGAGGGCGACCCTGAGCGCCATGAGATGTCGCCGGATCATTCGTGCGTGGTTCTCCGCCAGTGCTTCTTCCCAGGTGCCCGAGGGAGGTCAAGTCACTCTACGGCAAGTCGCGAGCCAGGTACAACGCTGATGGTCCGTGGCGGACGCTAGACTCGGATCGTGGCCCGCATTCTCGTCGTCGAGCCGGTCGCCCAGGCCGGGATCGACATTCTCGCCGCCGCGCATGAGACCGACGTCCGGTTGGGCCTCGAACGGGATGCCGTGCTCGCGCTTCTGGGCGGCGACGGTTACGACGGGCTCGTGGTGCGTTCGCAGACGCGCGTGGACGCCGAGCTCCTTGCCGCGGCCACGCCACGATTGAGCGTGGTCGGCGTGGCGAGCGTCGGGATCGACCGAATCGATGTCGACGCGGCCACGCGCGCCGGCGTGATGATCGTCAATGCACCGACAGGCAACACCATCGCCGCCGCGGAGCACACCATGGCACTGATGCTCGCGCTGCTGCGCCACGTGCCCGCCGCAGATGCGTCGATCCGAAACGGCGAATGGGAGCGCAGTCGCTACACCGGACGCGAGCTACGGGGCAAGACGCTCGGGATCATCGGGTTGGGCAAGATCGGCAAGGCGGTCGCGCGCCGGGCCGCCAGCTTCGAGATGAGGGTGATCGCCAGTGACCCGTACCTCACCGAGGAGCAGGTGGCCGAGGCACACGCGCGGCTCGTCGGACTTCCAGAGCTGCTGCATCGGTCCGATGTCATCAGCGTGCACACTCCGCTGACCGCTCAGACACGGGGGATGCTCGGGCGTGCGCAGCTCGAGGCGACGAAGCCCGGTTCATTCCTGCTCAACGTCGCGCGCGGCGGCATCGTGGACGAAGCCGCGCTGACAGACGCGTTGACCTCCGGCCACCTTCGTGGTGCCGCGGTGGATGTCTACTCCGCAGAGCCCATGGCCCGCGATAACCCGCTGCGCTCGGCACCCAATGTTGTGCTCACGCCACACCTCGGCGCATCCACCGCCGAAGCCCAGGATCGGGTAGGGCTGGAGATGGCGGAGCAGGTCGTGATGGCCCTCGGGGGCATAACGCCCCCGTATGCCGTTAATGCGCCGTCGGTTGGCCCGGAGACCGCACCGCGGCTCCGGCCCTATGTGGAGCTGGGCCGTCGCCTGGCTATCCTGGCGCGGCAGCTCGCTCCGAGCGCTTTCGACACACTCTCCCTCACCTATGCAGGCGAGATTGCTGCCGGCGAGTGCGCTCCCATTCGCACGGCGGCGTTGGCAGGCATCCTCGAGGCGGTGACGGACCAGCGAGTGAACGCCGTCAATGCCGACTTGGTTGCGCACGAGCGAGGGCTCAGCGTGCGTGAGACACGCACGCCGTCTTCCGAGCCGTGGGCTTCATTGGTGGAGCTTGCCGTCGGGCCGGCGGATGGGACCGCGCTGCTGACGCTTGCCGGGTCGACCGCTCATGGGCGGCCGCATCTCGCCGGGGTGGATGGATTCGCGATCGACGCGGAGCTGGCCGGCATCATGCTCGTTACTCGCCATCAGGATCGCCCGGGGATCGTCGGCTCCGTCGGTTCGATCCTGGCCGACGCTGGCATCAACATATCGTCGCTCGAGCTCTCGCGACTCTCGGAGCGCGGCGATGCGATGATGTTCGTCTCGGTCGATGAGCCCGTGGGGGCGCCGATCCTGGAGCGCATACGGGAGGCTGACGGGATGATCGAGACTCGCGTGGTCGAGCTGCCCGGGATCGCGACGTCCGCTTGAACGGCCCACGGCAAGCCACGAGTATCCTGCCATCGATGACCGAAGCCCTTGAAGCAGAGATCCATACCACCTACGCGCGGCTGCGCGCCGAAATGCGGGAGCGTTACGAACGTGATCTGCCCCTCCCGGACCTTCTGACCGATCGCTGGGAGCGCGCGCGCAGCCTCGGGTTCGGGGAAGGCTCGAGCATCTACCAGTCGGCGTACGTCTACGGGGACGTGCAGGTCGGGCGTGGCACGTGGATCGGGCCGATGGTACTTCTCGACGGCAGTGGCGGCCTGATCATCGGGTCCGGTTGCGACGTCAGCGCCGGTGCCCAGGTCTACTCGCACGATACGGTCGAGCGTGTGCTGTCGGAGGGCCGCCGTCCCATCGCCACCGCAGAGGTGGAGATCCAGGATCATTGCCACCTGGGCGCTCACGCGGTGGTGCTAAGAGGAGTGACGATCGGCCACCACTCCGTCATCGGCGCATGTGCACTAGTGAACAGGGACGTCCCCCCACACAGCATCGTGGCCGGCGTCCCGGCGCGCGTCATTGGCCACGTGGAGGTCACCGACGACGGAGCGGTCTCGCTCATCTACGACTGAGGCCGAGTTGCGGGCCAGGGCTAGGTCGACGAGGACTCGCTGGAGGCGCGAACGGCCGGCTCCGGCTCCCGAACCGCTTCTGGCAGCGGTGGCGCGGGATCTGGGCTTGTGAACTTCATGTAGAAGCTCTTCGGCACGCGATCCAGCTTGTACAGGAGCCAGAAGAGCGGTCGCAGGCGCTCGAAGGCCCCTTTGTAGGTCGCGAAGTCCGAGTAGTGGCGCCGCGGTCCATGCATGACCGCCTCGAACTCCTCGTCGTTGAAGCCTAGCCGCTTCTTCACGAGCTCGACGATATCGGGATCGAACTCGATCGGCGTCTTGAGGTCCTCGAGCGCCTCCTCGCGCGAGAGCTGGCCCGAGCGCACCAGCGCGGCATGGCCGAGCAGCCGTGCGTCGATGCCGTAGCGCTGCGGCAGGAAGTACGTGTGCCAGAACGCCGTGAACCGGTTCTCGAGGTGATGGCCGCCGTACCACTCCCAGTTGAGCTCGGCCGCCAGGAACTTCTTCACTTCGTCCTTGCGGTAGTCGAGGTAGTAGAGCGGGCGGATGCGCCGAATGTTGCGGACGGCCGCCCAGCGCAGGAACTTGCTCATCTCGAGGTTTGGGAACGTCTTCATCGGTCGGGTGCCATAAGCCTTGTGGACCGACTGGATGTACTTGCCGTCCATGTAGATCCAGCCGAGGGGGGCAACGCCCTCGGTGCGGAACGAGTGGCCCTCGATGATGTACTTCACGCCGTGCTGCTCGGCGGCCATGTAGAGGGTCGCCGCAAGCCCGATGTCGGTCGGCGCCTCGACGTCCTTGACCCCGGCCAGCATGAAGGACCGGTAGATGTCGTCGTACTCGCGGTTATTGACGACGTAGGTGAAGAGCTGGACGTCGAGCTTCTCCAGGACGTTGTAGATGTTCGTGGTGGCTATCGGGGAGTTCCACGTGTTGTCGAAGTGAACCGCCAGCGGACGCAACCCGTACTCCACCATCTTGTAGAGCATCCATGACGAGTCGCAGCCGCCGCTCACCCCCACCACGCAGTCGTACTGCTTGCCTCGGCCGGCCCGCTTGATGCGCTCGACAATCTCGCCGAGCATTCGATCGCCCTCGGGCCCGGTCGGGTATTGCTGGACCATGGTGTCGTGAACGTGGCAGTAGTTGCACACGCCGGCGGCGTCGAATGAGATCCCCGGAGTCTGGTCGTTGTACACGCAGCGCGTGCACACGCGACCAATCGCCACCGTCATCGGGGTCTCCTGTGAGCTGAGGAATGCCAAGCTAGGATACCCTGTCGGCCGAACATTCACGGTCGATGCCACTCGAGACGAGGTGCGGATGACGGCAGCGACGCCCGATCGCGAACGCCTGTCCCTGGCGGGGAAGAGCGTGGTGGTCACCGGTGGCGCCGGCTTCATCGGGAGCCACCTGGTCGAACGCATCGCGCGCGAAAGCCCCCGGACGCTCTCGGTCATCGACAACATGTATCTCGGGCGGCCCGAGAATCTCGCGCGTGCCCGCGAGCTCTTTCCCGAGCTCCAGCTTCACACGCAGGACGCGAGCGACTATGACGCCGTCGGCGCCATCGTGGCCGCCGATCACGTCGACGTCTTCTTCAACCTCGCCATCGTTCCACTGCCGGCGTCGCTGATCAACCCACGCTGGACGGTCGATCACAACGTCGCGTTGGCGACCGTGCCGTGCGAGCTGCAGCGCCAGGGATTCTTCGAGACGCTGATCCACTTTTCCTCGTCTGAGGCGTATGGCTCGGCGACCTACGTGCCGATGGACGAGGAACATCCGTCCGTGCCGTCGACGCCATACGCGGCCAGCAAGCTGGCAGGCGACTACGTTGTGCTCTCCTATCGAGAGACGTACCAGACGGACGTCGCGATCCTTCGGCCGTTCAACAACTTCGGACCTCGCCAGAATGCCGGGGCGTACGCGGGCATCATTCCGATCGTGGTGGGCCGCGCCCTTCGGGGCGAGCCGATCATCATCTACGGCGACGGCGAGCAGACGCGCGACTTCGTCTTCGTCCGTGACACCGCCGATGCCGCCGTCCGGATGTACGAGCGGCCGGCCACGCGGGGGCGCGTCATCAACGTTGCCAGCGGTGTCGAGGTCTCGATGAATCGGTTGGTTCGTGAGCTGCTGAACGCGCTGGACTGCGACGCGGAGATCATCCATCAGGACGGCAGGCCGGGCGACGTCAGACGACTTTGCGGCGCAATCGACCTGGCGCGGGACCTCATCGATTTCGAGCCCACGACGGAGCTCACCGCCGGGCTGCGGGAGACCGTCGCCTGGTATCGATCGCTGCACGCGGCTTCGCCGCGTGGGTGAGCGCCGGATCCAGCTCGCCAAGCCGTCCACTGACGAGGACGAGATCGGGGAGGTTGCCGCAGTCCTGGCAACCGGGAACCTGACCCAGGGTCCGAAGGTCGAGGAGTTCGAGCGTGGCGTGGCGGACCTCGTCCATGCGCGCCACGCGTTCGCAACCACCTCTGCGACGACGGCGCTCCACCTCTCCCTCGTGGCCCTGGGCATCGGGCCGGGCGACGACGTCATGGTCCCCGACTACACGTTCCCGGCCACCGCCAACGTCGTCATCCAGCAGGGCGCGCGGCCGATTCTTGTCGACATTGATCCCGGCACGTTCACCATGGATCCAGGCGACCTCGAGCGAAAGCTCACCGCATCGGCGCGGGCTGTCATGCCGGTTCATGCGTTCGGGCTCGCTGCCGATATGGACCCGATCACGTCCATCGCACAATCTCGCAATCTCGCGGTGATCGAGGACGCTGCCTGCGCGCTGGCGACCACGTATCGCGGACGCCCTGTCGGGGTGCTCGGCACGCTCGGCTGCTTCAGCTTTCACCCTCGCAAGTCCATCACGACCGGTGAGGGTGGGATGATCACCACTGACAGTGACGAGCTCGCCGACGTGATCCGGTTACTGCGCTCGCATGGGGGCCGGCGGGTCGGGAACCGGTTCACGTTCGAGGCAGCAGGGTTCAACTACCGGCTCAGCGACATCCTGGCCGCAGTGGGAGTCGCCCAGCTGCGCAAGCTCGACCGGCTCCTCGCTCGGCGTCGGTCGATTGCTGAGCAGTATCGCGCGCTGCTGGCGGACGAGGAGCGGCTGGTCCTGCCGCAGCTGCCGGAATGGGATGGACATGTGTACCAATCGTTCGTGGTCCTGCTGGAACCCCGCATCGGTCGGGACCACGTTATTCGCCAGCTCGCCGATGGAGGGGTGGAGAGCACCCTCGGAACCTACGCACTCCATCGCGAGCCCTTTTTCGTGGAGCGCTACGGGTACACGCCCGGAGACCTGCCGCGTTCGGACGAAGTATTTCGCCGAGCGCTGACACTGCCGATGTATCCCGATATGCGCGAGGATGATCCGGAGTATGTCGTCGCGCGCCTGACGGCCGCGCTCAGCGCGGCGCCGGCATCGGTGGGCTGAGCAGGTTCTCGAGGAACGCTCGCTCGGGAAAATTGATGAGCACGCCTCGCTCGCGACCCTGAAAGACGAAGATGCTGCCGGCGGCCACGGCCGAGGCCCCGGCGTCGATCGGGATGGCAATGTCGTTGCGGTCGCCCGCGCCTCCGCATGCGATAACCGGAACGTCCACGGCCTCGGCCACGAGCCGAATCAGCTCGGCGTCGTACCCCTCCATCGTGCCGTCGCGGTCGATGGAGGTGACGAGGATCTCGCCGGCGCCCCGCGACGCTGCCTCGCGCGCGTATGCCGCCGGGTCGATGTGCAGCGGCCGCGTGCCGCTGGCCACGAACGTCTCGTACGCACCTGGTCCCGTGCGTCGCGCGTCGACCGCCGCGATGACCGCCTGAGCGCCGAAGATCCGCGCCGCCTCGGTGATGAGCTCCGGCTCGTCGGCTGCGATGGTGCCGAGGACGATCTTTTCGACTCCCGAGGTCAGGACGCGACGGACGTCTTCGATCGTTCGGATGCCTCCTCCGTAGGAGAGCGGCACCCAGCACTCGGCGGCCATGCGTTCGATCAGCTCGAAGACCGGCGGCCGCCGCTCGACGGTCGCTCGAACATCGAGGAGGGTGATCTCGTCTACCTCGAAGCGATTGAAGAGATTGATGACGTTGATCGGATCCCCGAGATACGCTCCTTCCTCGAAGCGCACGGTCTTGACCATCGCCTCGTCGTCCACGAGGAGGCATGGGATGACTCGGGGGATCGGCCGCCGGTCAGGAGGCAAGGAAGTTCTCGAACACTTTCAGCCCGAAACGGTGGCTCTTCTCGGGGTGGAACTGGATGCCACCGATATTGTCGTGCTGAACCGACGCCGCGAATCGATAGCCATATTCGGTCCATCCGGCGACGTCGGCCGGCTCGTCCGCCTCGACGTGGTAGGAGTGGGCAAAGTAAAACCGGGGCGTCTCGTCGAAGCCGGTGAGGAGCGCCGCATCGTTCGCCCGATCCACCCAGTTCCAGCCCATGTGCGGGATCCGGAGGGTGCGGTCTGATCCGTTCAGCCTGAACTTCACCACGCGGCCGGGGATCCATCCCAGGCCCGGAATGGCGCCTTCCTCGCTTCCCTGGAACAGGAGTTGCATTCCGAGGCACACTCCGAGGACCGGAACGCGCTGGACCAGGGCCTTCTCCGTCAGAACATCGACAATCCCGAGCTCGTTCAGCGTTTGCATCGCCGGGTCGAACGCCCCGACTCCAGGCAGGATCAGCCGGTCGGCCGCGGCGATCTTGTCGCGCTCGTTGGTGATCGTGGCGGACGCGCCGATGCGCTTGAGCATGTTCGGGATGGCGCCCAGGTTGCCAATGCCGGCATCGACCACGACGAGGTTCACGGGAGACGGCGCATGGAGGTCCGGCAACGATGGATGCCCCGTCGGCGGTCATGCATGGCGTCAGGATAGCGGCCTCGCGCGGTCGTGCAGGGAGGCCGTCCTTCGCCAAGGTCCCACCTGTACCATGAGCGTCGCTTGTTGAACGCTGCCCGAGCCCCTCGAGCCCGACCGACGCCGCCGAGCGGCATCCCGGTAGTCATCGCCATCGATGTCGAGCCTGACGGCAAGCCCTCATCCCACGACGATCCAATCGTGCTGGACGGCTTCAGAGCGACGGTTGAATGGCTCGATGAGCTCCGCCCGAGGCTTGCAGCGGCCACGGGGCATCCGGTGCAGTACGCCTGGTTTCTTCGAATGGATCCGCAGATCGCATCGCTGGGTGGCAGCGCCGACGCCCTTGCGACGGCCATGCTCCCCGAGCTGCTGGAGCTGCGTCGGCGCGGCGATGGGATCGGCCTCCACACCCATGCTGGGCGGTGGGACGGCGCACATCGGCGCTGGCTGGTAGACCATGGGAATCCGGCGTGGATCGAGCAATGCTTGCGGATGGCGTTTCGCGCGTACCAGGACGTGCTTGGAGAAGTCTGCCGCCAGCATCGGTTCGGTGACCGTTGGACCAGCCCTGCCGCTCTCGACCTGGTCGCCGATCTGGGCGCTACCGTGGACCTGTCGGAGGAGCCGGGAAAGGGACGGATCAAACGGGTGGACACCTCTGCGGACGCGACCGGCGAGATACCGTCATATCGCCACCTCCGTTCAGTGGCGCGCCCTCACCGGGATCCTCGCCTGTGGCTGCTCCCATTGACGTCGGCCGACCCGGGACCCGCCCTCGCGTGGCCGGTTCGCGTCGCACGTTGGGTGCGCTTCTTCGGGCAGCCACTCCATCGTCCGCTGACACTCAACCGCCGGTGGACGAGCGCCGAAGCGTATTGGTCGCTTGTCGAGCGTGCGCTCGATCGCCAATCGGCTCCGTACCTGGCCCTCGCGATTCGCAGCGACTTCCTGCTGCGCCCTGACATGGGCGAGATGAGGAACATGCTTGATGCGCTCCCTTCCCGGGCCCTCACCGCGCGGCTCCGCTTCGCGGATGCGGTCGGGGCCGTCGAGATGCTTCGTGAGGCGTCGGTTGCAGCGGGATCGGATATGAGAGCGGCGCAGGCGTAGCCGCCACCCCGATCTCGTCCCGCGACGTTCCCATGGCACTGGCCCCTATCATCCACGGAATGCTCCGACTTGCCTCCTCCGAACCGCCTCGGGCCGTGCGGCGCGAGTGACGGCGAGCTACGGCCTCCGATCCCGCCTGACGCCACGCTTCGTCGGCATGCTCGCTGGCACGACGGCCATCGGGGTCCTCAGCTGGCCGGTCCTTGAGACGGGGGCGTCACCGGGCCTCGACGCGTCGTTCATCGCCGGGCTGCAGATGGCGGCCGCCGAAGGACTCGATGCTGGTACCCAGATCGTATCGACCTACGGGCC
>CAYYRT010000355.1:0-11493 GCA_964474055.1 uncultured Acidimicrobiaceae bacterium
AACTCGATATCGCACATGTCACGGAAATGCCGTTCGAGCCCTTCCATAACCCCCAGGAGCTCCTGATGGCAGGCGGGATGGATAGCGCGGAGATCGTCAAGGGTTGAGGTGTTGCGAATGCCGGCGACCACGTCTTCGCCCTGGGCCTGGGCCAGATAGTCTCCGTAAGGCCGCTTCTCCCCGCTCGACGGATCCCGTGTAAAACAAACGCCGGTTCCCGAGTTCTCTCCGAGATCGCCAAACACCATCATCTGGACGTTGGCGGCGGTCCCGATGTCGTCGGAAATCCCATGCAACCGGCGGTACTCGCGGGCCCGCTTGTTGTTCCATGATGCGAATACCGACTCGATCGCCCCCTGCAACTGGCTGCGGGTATCGCTGGGAATGGTCTGTCCATGCGAGGCCACGATCTGGCGGAAGCGACTGGTGGCGTGGGCAAGGTCATCGGCTGACAACCCGGCATCGTTGTCGACGTGGCGCGACGCTCGCAAGTCTGTGAGCACGTGCTGAAACTCCTCTTCGGAAATGGCGAGGACCACTTCGCCGTACATCTGGATGAAACGCCTGTACGCGTCCCACGCAAAGTGATCGTCTCCCGACCAAGCCGCCAGCTCGGCAACCACCTTCTCGTTTATGCCGAGGTTTAGGACCGTGTCCATCATTCCGGGCATGGAGAATTTGGCTCCGGACCGAACCGATACCAGGAGCGGAACCGGACCAGAACCGAAGCTGCGGCCGGCGGTGGCTTCTAGTCGAGCTACTGCGTCGTCCACTTCCGCCCAAAGAGAGTCGGGGACTTTGCCGTCTTTCATCACAGCCCGGCATGCTTCGGTGGTAATCGTGAAGCCAGGGGGCACGCGTAGCCCCAACCTGGTCATCTCCGCAAGCCCGGCACCCTTGCCTCCCAGCAAATCGCGCTTGGAGGCGTCCCCGGCCGCAAAATCGAAAACGTAGGTCATCGATCTAGCCCGGCGTCGGCAGCCGGCGTCCGCTGATCTCGGTAGGCCGGATCTCGATCCAGCGAAGTGGCTGTGAACCCTGCACCCAGGCTTCCAAGCCGAGTGCTTCAAGCGCAGATGTCTCAGCGTCAGTGTCCACCTCGTTGGCTGTCCCGTGAACAACGACGCTCCAGCCCGCACCCTTCAGATCGTCGCTGCCATCTATCTCAAAAACGACCGGGGCGTGGCGCAACGCCGCATCCAGCTTGGCGCCCACCGCCGACCTAAACACAACCTTGTTGTCGTGAAGTCGATAGTGCACCGGCAAGATCTGAGGCTCACCCGCATCGATGAATCCGACCCGCCCTACCTGATGACTCCAGAGCAATCGCAGGCACTCACTGTGCGCGAGGACCTCCATTCCGGCGTGATCGCTTGGCCGATTAGTCATTGTGAACTCCTGAGGCATCGTTTGACGATCAACATAGGCGCAGTCGATGGCATCTGAGGTCGGCAAGTGCGATGTTATGAGGCCCGAATAGTCCCAAACAACGTGGGACCTAGGGCCCTAGCCCCGCCAGGGGTGAGCGCTCACAATTATTGGGTGTTCGTTCACTACTTCACTGAGGTCAACTGCCGGATCGAGGACGCTGTGGCTCGGGTTGAAAACCTGCGGAGCGACATGCAGGAGTGGGCCGGTTCGGCGTACAGGGCTGGCGAACACCTCGCTGGGAGGCTGGCCGGGAACCCGGTTTCGTTGGCCGGCCTGGTTCTGTTCGACATCGGTCAGCCTGAGATGAGTTCGGCGGGGTACACATATCCGTTGCGCTGGCGTGCAACCGGCGCCGAGGGCCTCTTTCCTCTTCTGAAAGCCGAGTTGAACCTGGCCGACATGGGGGGCGTCGTCTTGTTGAGCCTGCGGGGCTTCTACGACCCACCAATGGGGTCGCTGGGCCGCCTGGTTGATCGCGCACTGTTGAGTCGGGTGGCCGATGCAACGGTGAAGTCATGGGTCGATCAGGTGGCCGAGGGGATCCTTGCCCTAAGCGGGGATGACGATTTCGATCATCGATCCGCGGCCGCGCTCGGACGAGATCGCAACGTGGCCGTTGAGCCGCAAGGCTCTGGCCCGCATATTGCCGAGGCCCATGCCCGATCCTGACCCGTCGGTTGGGGCGGAGTCGAAACCTGAGCCATTGTCGGTGACGGTCGCGATCAAATGGCGGTCAACCGTCTCAAGGTGGATGGCGATCCGATCAGCCCCCGAGTGTCGCAAAGCGTTGGCTGTCGCTTCACGCACCATCGCGATCAGATCGGCCATCCTTTCCGGATCTATGGGACCGACGCTTCGACTGACCTCAAGCTCGACTGCCGGCGGCCGGCCCAGATCGTCCAGCATCGTCTCGAGGGAGTGCTCGACATCAGCGATGGGGTGATGGCGGAGGCCGAAGATCAAACGGCGCAGCTCATCGATCGCGCCGTCTATGCGGTCGACCAGGTCGTCGAGGGTCGATTCGAATTCACCGCCCACCCTGAGAGCCAGACCCTGCATGGTCAAACCTATGGCGAACAGGTTCTGGATCACCGAATCGTGTACGTCGCGGGCGATCCTTTCGCGTTCGTCGACTAGGGCAAGCTGGCGAAGGCGAGCGTGCAGTCGGGAGTTGGACACTGCTGAGCCGGCCAGAGCTGCGACGGCCTCGATCAGGTGAGCGTCGTCCTCGGTGAAGCCGCCCGGTTTGTCAGTCAGATAGAGGTTGCCGAAGACCGTTCCGCCCACCCGAACCGGGACGCCGAGAAACGCGTCCATTGGGGGGTGATAGGGCGGAAACCCGACGCTATCGGGGTGTTCGGAAATGTGGGCGACTCTCAGGGTCTGGGCCTGTCTGATGACCGTTCCCAGCAAGCCATGACCATGGGGCAGCTCACCGATTGCATCGACCGTACCCTGCTCCATTCCTTCGTGGACGAACTCGACCAGACCTCCCAGGTCGCCCGAAATGCCAAGGGCCGCGTATCTAGCACCGGTCGCATTGGCCGCCATCGAAACCGCGCGTTTCAGGACGACGGCCAGGTCGGTCTCTTCCATCACGGAGGCTGCTGCCAGGGCGAGGGCAGCCAGACGATCGACGGGATCGGTCACGGTCCGAGGGTAATGGCGACCTTGCTGGCTACCCTCGCTTGATCGTGGATGCGGCAAGTCCTTATCGGGTTCTATTGGTCGACGACCACGAAGTGGTGCGAGCCGGGCTGCGATCCCTTCTGGAAGGCGCCGAAGGCATCGAGGTCGTTGGCGAGGCCGCCACTGTGGAGGAGGCGATCCGGCGCAGCGGTCATGACGCCCCCGATGTCGTGGTGCTCGACGTAAGGCTTCCCGACGGCAGCGGGGTCGAGGCGTGCCGCGAGATCCGGGCGCGATTCCCTGCAACCAAGGTGCTGATGCTGACTTCTTTCGCCGACGAGGAGGCCCTGATGGCCGCGATCCTCGCCGGGGCTTCGGGGTTCGTTCTGAAAAAGGTTCGAGGCACCGATCTGATCGCTGACATCCGTCGGGTCGGGGCCGGGGAGTCCCTGCTCGACCCGGCTATGACCGAGCGTCTGTTCAGCCGGTTGCGTTCGGGGCCCAGCCGGGATCCGTTGCTCGCCAAGCTCACCGACCAGGAGCGCGAGCTGGTCCACCTGCTGGCCGAGGGTCTCTCCAACCGCGAGATAGCTGGACGGATGTTTCTCGCCGAAAAGACAGTGAAGAACTATGTCTCCAACGTCCTCTCCAAAATGGGCATGAGCCGGCGCACGGAAGCCGCGGCCTATGTGGCTCGACTAGAACCAAATGACCCTGATGCCAGCGAGGATTGGAGAGACGGGACCAAGCCCTAGACCTCAGCCGGTCGCGCCTTCGTCGACCTGGAAGGGACAGGCCACCCCTCGCTCTGGCCCGAATTGGGCAAACGTGTCGTAAAAGACCGAAATGGCGGCACGATCGGCCGTGGCGAGGGCAAGCCGCTTGGTCCAGGCCGTGAGGGCGATGGGAGTGTCCATACCGTCCCGGGGAGCCACCAGAACGTGGGTGCCGGCATCACGGGCGTAGTCCTCGAGCACTTCCCTCTCGTCGGCTGCGATCGAAGGGTCGTACTGGACCACGACGACGCCATGTTCGAGGTTGTGGACCTGGTTGAGATCGGGCACGCCCTCTCGGTAGACGCCACATGCGTAGGCGGTCGGGGCGTGAGGCCCGCTGGTGGGCGGATTGGAGTTGTAGTCGGGTATGGCGCTTGAGGGGTCTATGTGGTTTGCCCCCTGGTCGGCAAATGTCTCGACCGCGGCCAGAGCGGCCGGTGGTGGACGGGTCGCCAGAAAGACGATGAGTCCGAGGGCCGCTGCCAGGCCGGCGATGGTTAGCAGCCAACGTCGACGTTGGGCACCAAGGCGTTCGGCTTCGCGGCGTTCTTCGGCTTCGATGAGCTTGACCTGGGGGTTGCGACGGGCGCCACCACGCGACATTTGTTTCCTTTGGAGGCTGGGAGACCAAGAGACTACGAGACTGGGAGACTAAGAAAGCTGAGCCCCGAGAATCGTTCCCAGGGCCAACATGAACCCGAACAGCAGGTGGAGGAGGGCGGTTAGGCCAAGAGCCGGCCTCAATTGGGAGCGATCCTGGTTTCCGGTGACAGCCATGACGAGCTTGTAGGCCAAAGGTGCTGCCAACCAGATGAGGAGCGTCCACCCGGAACAGACTCCGGACACCGCTCCCACCGTCACCACCAGGTAACTGCCGGCGATGAGGCCCACGAAGAGCCTCCCGGATGCCCGCGGCCCAATGATCACGGCCAGGGTCCTCTTGCCGACTCGCGCGTCGGTATCGATATCGCGAAGGTTGTTGACCACCAGGATTGCCGAGGCCAGTAGGCCGACGGGGACCGCGAGCAGCCAGGTGGCGGAGTCGACCGAGCGAGCGTGGACGTAATGGCTGCCCGCCGTTGCCACCAGACCGAAGAACACAAAAACGAATACCTCGCCGAAGCCGCGGTAGCCGTATGGGAACGGACCTCCCACGTAGCCGAGCATTGCCACGATCGAAACCACTCCGATCATGAGGACGAGCGGACCGGCAAGACGGGCGAGACCCACCCCGCGGGCGCCAGCGACGGCGATGGCAAGCCAGGTGGCCATCCACATCTTGGCGGGGGAGACGACTCCGGAGGCGACCAGTCGTCGGGGTCCGACCCGGTCGTGCGGATCGGCCTGCCGGTTCGCATCCGAGACGTCGTTGGCGAAGTTGGCTGCTACCTGGATGGCAAGGGCACCGATCAGGGCGAGGATGAAGGCTCTCCAGTCGAAGACTCCCCGGGCAAAGGCGGTGGCGCTTCCGACTAGCACCGGAACTACCGCGGCCGGGAGCGTCCGCGGCCGCGCCGCTTCAACCCAGCTGGCGCCCTTTCTCACGTTTCACGCCCCACGTCTTGAATCGTCTAGAAATGCCACGGGAACTGGCGGTAGTCCGGCTTTCTCTTCTCGAGGAAGGCGTCTCTCCCCTCCCTGGCTTCGTCGGTGCCATAGGCAAGGCGGGTGGCCTCACCGGCAAAGATCTGTTGGCCGATGAGTCCATCGTCGATGGCGTTGAACGCGTATTTGATCATCCTCTGGGCGGTCGGTGACTTGGCTCCGATCTCGGCGGCCCACTCGAGGGCGACCTTCTCCAATTCCGCATGGTCCACCGAGATGTTGACCATTCCCATGGCGGCAGCCTCAGCCGACGTGTAATTGCGACCAAGGAAAAAGATCTCACGAGCCCTCTTCTGGCCGACCATCCGGGTCAGGTAGGCGGACCCGAACCCACCATCGAAGCTGGCCACGTCGGGGTCGGTCTGCTTGAAGAGTCCGTGTTCGGAACAAGCGATGGTGAGATCGCACACGACATGAAGGGAGTGGCCACCACCCACGGCCCACCCCGGGACCACCGCGATGACGATCTTCGGCATGAAACGGATGAGCCGTTGGACTTCGAGAATGTGGAGACGACCAAGCCGGGTCCCGTCGCCTGCTTCGTACAGATATCCGTCTTCTCCACGTATTCGCTGGTCACCCCCCGAGCAGAATGCCCAACCGCCGTCTTTCGGGGATGGACCATTGCCAGTCAGGAGGATCACCCCGACGTCGGGTGTCTGGCGAGCGTGGTCCAGGGCTTCGTACAACTCGTCGACCGTTTGGGGGCGGAAGGCGTTGCGAACCTCGGGTCGGTGAAATGCGATTCGGACTGTCCCTTGCTCCCGCGCCCGGTGATAGGTGATGTCGGTGAAACTGAACCCGTCGACGTCTTGCCAGCGGGCGGTGTCGAAATGCTCTGAGATCACAACTTGAATGTAGGCGTGAGGCGTGAGACGTGAGACGTGAGGCTGGATGGGATTGGTTGACCCCAACGGTGGATGCCACCCCAGACCAGGAGTTTCTCGTTGCAGGCAACGAGAGGCTGACCTATTCCCAGGTTGCGTCAATGGTTTCGGTCCGGGCCCGCGAGCTCGGTGATCGACAGGGAACGCAGGTGGTGGTTGCTCCGCGGCTGGAGGTCGACTCAGTCGTGGAGTTGCTGGCGGTGGGGCGCTCCGGGGCGACCATGGTGGTGATTGGGCCCGATCGGCCTGATGGCGACCACCTCGTTCGTCTCGCCGCCCACGACCCGCGGGCCGCTCATACGATCCTGTTTACCAGCGGGTCGAGCGGGAGCACCAAGGGCGTGCGGCTCTCCGAATCCAACTGGCGGGCGGCTGCCGAGGCCTCCATGAAACACCTTGGGCACGGGGCCGGGGACAGGTGGCTTGCTGTGCTTCCTCTCCACCATGTGGGTGGCCTCAGCATCCTTTACCGGAGCCTTTATGCCGGCGGGACGGTGGTTCTCGCGAGTGATCTCGATCAAGCGGGCGGATGGCTCGATCGGGTGGCAATAGCCTCAGTGGTCCCAACCCAGCTCTACCGCCTTCTCCAACGGCGAACCGACGTCTTTGGGTCGGCACCGAAGGTCTTGTTGGGTGGCGGACCGGCCGACCCGGCCCTTGTGGAGCGTGCTGGAGATGCGGGGCTCAAGGTGCTTCGCACCTACGGCATGACCGAGACCACCTCCCAGGCCGCCACCGCCCGAAAACCCGGAGGACCAATGTTTCCTATACCCGGGGTCGAGTCGGCGATCAATCCCGAAGGCCGTATACATATCGCGGGCCCAACCGTCATGTCCGGCTACCTGGGCGAACCCGACCTGACCGGGGGGTTCGTGACCTCCGACCGTGGCGTTATGAATGCCGACGGTTCCCTGGAAGTATTGGGTCGGTCTGATCGGGTCATCATCACCGGGGGCGAGAAGGTCGATCCAGAAGTGGTCGAGGCATTTGTTGCCCGCCATCCGGGTATAGCCGAGGTGGCTGTTGTCGGCGTCCCCGATCCCGAGTGGGGTGAACGGGTTGTCGGGGTCTATGTGGGTCAGGTCGACACCGGTGAGGTGGAGGCCCACCTCCGCTCGCTCCTGCCGCCTTATGCCTGCCCCAAGCAGTGGCTGCAAGTCGAGGGCCTGCCCAGAACCGACCTCGGCAAGGTGGACGCGGCGGGCGTTATTCGGCTGTTCTCTACGGGCCAAAATCGTTTCGACGAGCCTGCTTGAGATCGCTGCGCCGCCGTTTGGTATCCAATCGCCGTTCGCGGGAGGCCTTGGTCGGGCGGGTGGGGCGCCGCCTGCGGGGGCGTTGGGCGGCCTGGTTGAGCAGCAATGCCAGGCGTTCCTGAGCCAATCGGCGATTCTGTAGCTGGCTGCGGGTGTCATCGGCGCTGACCGCCACGACTCCGCTGGCTCCCCGGTTGCCGAGCCTTCGCATCATGTGCTCTTTCAACGTCTCGGGGATCGAGGGCGAACCAGCCAGATCGAAACGAACTTCGGCCCTGGTATGGGCGCGATTCGCGTGTTGTCCCCCGGGGCCGCCCGAAGGCCCAAAGCTCCACTCGAATTCTGAGTCAGGTATGTGATGCCCGTCGACGATCACCAGTTCCATCCCCGCATTTGCCGACGTTCTGTCGAGTTAGATCGTATCTTGGCGGCGCACGCCACACTTCGCTGGGATGTGCAGGCGTGCCAATCGAAGGAGGAGAAAGTGACTGACGGATTGCGGGCCGATGCGCGCGTGCTGTTTAGGGGCGCCCTGGCGATCTTTGTGGTGACGATTGTCATCGGGATTCTCAACGGGCTCGACATATGGGAACCATCTACGAGGATGATTCTCACCCATGTTCACGCGGGGACGCTGGGTTGGATCACGTTGGCGGTGGTCGCGTGCACCATGGCCATGTTCGGAGATGTTGCTGACCAGAAGGCGCTTGCCGCTGGACGCAACATCTCGCGGGGTGCGCTGGTGACAGTGGCGGCATATGTCGTAGCTTTCGCGACCACTACAGGGATCTTTCGGCCCATCGCCGGCACCCTTTTGTTGATCGTCATCGTGTGGCTGTTGATTTGGGTGGCCGGGCGCTATCGGGCCAGCGAGAAAACCACCTCCCAGTTGGCCCTCTATCTGGCGGTGGTCTCCTTGACGATCGGAGCCATCCTTGGTGTCCTTCTCGGCCTATTTGTGGCCAATGGCTCCCTACCGGGTCTGAGTACGGAGAGTGCCACTGCTTTGGCGGGGGCCCATCCGGCAGCGATGTTGATCGGCTATCTGATCCTGGCGGGTGTGGCGGTCAGTCACTGGGTCCTCGACGGCGGCCAGGGCCGGTTGGGCCGCCTCATCGCCTGGGCTCTCTTCGCGGCAGGGCTGATCGTCAACATCGCCTTCATCTTCGACCTAGTCGATGAGTTGGCACCAGTCTTCTCGGGGCTGCAGGTGATTTCCATCATCGCGTACGTCATTCACATGTGGAGTCGAATCAAACCGAGCGCCTGGGCTAGCGGTGGAGCCGCCAATTTCGGGCGGGTAGCCGTGCTCTTTCTGGTGGTCGGGATTGGGCTTCTGGTCTATGTGGTCCAACTCTTTACCTCCGGGCAATTGGATCCCGAAACGGGGACCGGCCCGCTGGGAGTGCTGATCGCTTTCGACCACGCCATGTTCATCGGCGTGATGACCAATGCTTTATTTGCAGCAGTAGGTCGGGTGGCTTCCACCCCGGCAGCCACCAACCGGCTCGTGCTGATAGCGGTCAACACCGGTGTGTCTCTGTTTCTGCTCGGTCTGGTGAGTGAATCGGCGATTCTCAAGCGGATCGGCACTCCCATCATGGGCCTGGCGCTCCTGTGGGCCATCGCCGTCTATTGGCGGGGCCTCGGCCAATCGCAGTCCGCCACCGCTTAACGGCTGTGCGTCGCTGGGTGAGGGCGGCAGCCTTAGTTTTGGTCGGGTTGGCCGCCTGTGCCTCGGAACCCGGGCCGCCCCTCGATCCCAATATTGAGGCCGGAAGGGAAGCTTATGGGCGGCTCTGTTCGACCTGTCACGGAGGGTCCGGGGAAGGCGGAGTGGGTCCTGCGCTGAGCGGAGTTGTGGCTACCTTCCCCGACTGCGCGACCCAACTGCGATGGATCTCGCTGGGCTCCGAAAGGTGGTCGAACGAGGTGGGTCCAAGCTATGGGGAGCAGGAAAAGGAGATAACCGGGGCAATGCCTTCATTTGAGCCCACCTTGACCAATGAACAGGTTCGACAAATCGCCGCCTTCGAGAGATCACGCTATGGAGGTTCTGCCGAGACCGCTGCGCTAACCGACTGCGGCTTGTAAGAGAGACGTGGGACGTGGGACGTGAGTAGCTACTCGTAGTACTCCGTCCCGAGGTGGGTGATCAAGTCCTCACCCATAAGATCGCGCAGAGTGTTCTTGAGTTTGGTGAGCTGGATGAAGAGGTCGTTCTCCGGGTAGAGGCCTGCGGCGGTCTGCGGACTCTTGAAGTAGAAGGACAGCCATTCCTGGATTCCCTTCTTGTTGGCTCGCTGGGCGAGGTCCATGAAGAGGGCCAGGTCGAGGACGATGGGGGCCGCCAGGATCGAGTCCTTGCAAAGGAAGTCGATCTTGATCTGCATGGGATACCCCATCCATCCGAAGATGTCGATGTTGTCCCATCCCTCTTTGTCGTCGCCGCGAGGCGGGTAGTAGTTGATCCGGACCACGTGATAGAGGTCGGCGTAGAGATCGGGATACAGGTCGGGCTGAAGAATCGTCTCGAGCACGCCAAGCTTCGAAACCTCTTTCGACTTGAAGCTCTCGGGGTCATCCAGCACCTCGCCGTCGCGGTTTCCGAGGATGTTGGTGGAGTACCAGCCTTTGATCCCGAGCATTCGAGCCTTCAGCCCAGGAGCGATCATCGTCTTCATCAGAGTCTGGCCAGTTTTGAAGTCCTTGCCACAGACCGGCACCCCGCGCAGGTCCGCCAGCTCGAGCATGGCAGGAAAGTCAACGGTGAAATTGGGGGCGCCGTTGGCGAAAGGAACTCCCGACTGCAGGGCGGCGTAGGCATAAACCTGGGAGGGAGCGATGTTGGGGTCCGACTTCTTGAGCCCCTCCTCGAACGAGGCCAGATCGCGGTGGACCGGCGCCGGCTCGTGATACGCCTCGGTGGAGCCGCACCAGACCATGACCAGGCGCTCACACTCATGCTCGGTCCGGAAACGCTCGATGTCCTCCATCAGCATTACCGCGAGGTCCATGGTGGTGGGAGCGCTCTTGACCTGGTCGTAACCCTCGAGACGTTTGACCCACTCAGGCGAGAACACGGCCGACATCGGCTGGATGACGCGCAATTCGTCGCCGACGGCTTCGAGATGATTCGGCTGCAACACACCGGCTTTCATGGCAGCCGCGTAGGCATCGTCGGAATAGGGGTCCCAGCCACCGAACTCGAGGTCGTTGAGGTCGGCGAGGTCGACGAACTCTTTGATCATCGGGTTGCGCTTCTCGGTTCGTTTGCCCAAACGGATGTGACCCATTTGGGTCAGCGACCCGATGGGAATCGACAGGCCCTTTCGCACGGAGAGAACACCCGAATAGAAGGTGGTGGCGACCGCACCCATGCCCGGAGTCAGGATTCCGAGTTTGCCCGAAGCTGGTGCGATTTTGGTGGCAGGGGACATAAAACCTCCGAGTAGATGGCCAAGGCTAAAGGCTGCCAACCCGGAGGTAGAGTCGCCGGGTGGAGCTCGAACTCGAGCCGCTGCGGCCAACCATAGACCTGGCGATGCTCGCCGATGCAGTTCAGGCAGTGCAAGGAAAGCTCTACATACTCGGTGGCGGCTGGGACACCCTCTTCGTGTCAGGTTTCCCGGCCCGACATCCCAGTCTTGCGATCGCCGTGCGTTTGCGGATCCCCTGGGCGATGTCCACGACGACGCTGCGTCTGGGCGTCGAGCTGCAGGATGCCGACGGCGTGCCCCTCTTACCGGGCGGCCAGGTTCGTCACGAAGTAGTTGTCCAACGCCAAACCGCTGAGATGGACCGGGCCGAAACCAGCGTCGTGCGTTCGTTCACCTTCAGCAACCTCACCTTCCAGGCCGAGGGCGACTTCTCCTTCGTGATCTCGATCGATGACGAGGTGACCAGCCG